>NZ_JBEXGS010000024.1:0-151949 GCF_040607455.1 Sphaerisporangium sp. NPDC005289 | reverse complement strand
GGCTTTTAACACACTGTTGAGTTCTCAAGAAACGGACGCGTACACCACCGGAAACCAGACCCACCAAGGACCCGACCCCCGACTGGGGCGTTCATTTCGTATGCCTTCATTTTAGCCGATCCGGTCGACCGGAACCAAATCGCGCCGTTACCGGCACTTGACTCCCGCCACCCGAACCAACGAGCATTCAGGCCGCCCCGTCTCCAGGGCAACCCCTCTAACTTACCCTACTGCTTGGGCGAGGTCAACCGAGCCGGTCAGAGGCTCGAAGGGCTTCGCTGCGCAGCACTGTGACGCCGGACCCACCGTGGTTACGCCGGATCCGCGGGTGTCATCAGAGAGTTCCCCGGGATCCCGGCGCCTTGACGGCGGCCGATCGTTCCCTGGGGCGAGAAGAACAGTAAGGGCGGTCTCGGGGTCCGTCAAATCGCGGCGGGCCCGCGCAGCCACGCCTCGGCCGGGACACGGCGCGCTGTTCATGCATCTACGGCGCCGACGTCGATCGAATGACTACGTGTGAACGCGTGGGAGACGCTCAGGGAGAGAGCCGGGCCAGGACGACCGGGGCGCGGCGGCCGTGGCGGAGCCGAGGCCCGTTATCGGGTCGCCGGCGCGGCCCTGCTCGCCGCCATGGTCGCGGCCCAAGTAGAGACGGGGCTGCGCCATGAGGACCTGAGGCTGGTCAGCCTGGTCGTCGTCCTGCTGGCGGCCTCCGCGATCGCCTACGCGGCGGCCGCGCACACGCTGCCCAGGGCGCTCGCCGCCTTCGGCGGGGCGGCCGCCGTGGGCTACGCGGCGGAGTGGATCGGCACGCGGTCCGGGGTGCCGTTCGGCTCGTACCACTACACCGGGGTGCTGTGGCCGAGCCCCGGCGGCGTTCCCCTCATCGTGGCGCTGGCCTGGGGCGGCATGGGGCTGGCCGCGCAGGCGGTCGCCCGCCGCGTCGCTCCTCGCGGCCGTATGGCCCGCGCGTGCGTGGGCGCGCTGGCCCTGACGGCGTGGGATCTGTTCCTCGACCCCCAGATGCTCCGCCTCGGACTGTGGCGATGGGAGGACACGGGGCCGTACCGCGGAGTGCCGTTCAGCAACTTCGTCGGCTGGTTCCTGGTGTCCCTGCTGGTCATGGTCTTGATCGACCGGGTCGCGGGCGGGCCGTCCTCCGGCAGCACAGGGTTGGTCGCGGTGTACACGGTGATGGCCGTGATGGAGACGATCGGTTTCGCGGCAGTGTTCCGCCCGCCCGACCTCCTGGTCGCCGCGGCGGGCGGAGTCGCCATGGGCACGTTCTCCCTGCTGGCATGGAGGTATCGATGGCGGAGGTGATCGTGGTCGGCGGTGGTGTGGGCGGCATGGTCTGCGCCCTGCTGCTCGCCCGTGACGGGCACGCCGTGCGGTTGTACGAGCGCCTGCCCCGGCTCGGCGGCAAGCTCGCCGAGCACCGCCGCGAGGGGTTCACGTTCTCGCTCGGCCCCTCGCTGCTGACGCTCCCAGGGCTGTTCCGCGAGCTCGGCGTCCAGCTCGACCTCCTCGAACTGGACGTCCTGTGCCGTTACCGCTTCCACGACGGGACGTCGTTCTCGGCCTACCGCGACCCGGAGCGCACGGCGGCGGCGGTCGAGCGGCTCGCGCCCGGGGAGGGCGAGCGGTGGCGGGCCTTCCACCGGTGGGCCCGCGGCTGCCTGGAGGCGTCGCGGCGCACCTTCTTCGCCGGTCCTATGGCGCCGCTGACCCGGCCGCCGCAAGAAGTGCGGGCCACGGACCTGTGGGCGGTCGCCCCCGGCCGCACGCTCCACGGTCTGGCCGGAGCGTTCTTCCGCGACCCCCGGCTGCGTCAGTACGTCGACCGGTACGCCACCTACGCCGGGTCGAGCCCGTACCGGGCGCCCGCGGCGCTGGGCTGCATCCCGGCCATCGAGCACGGGGAGGGCGGCTGGTACGTGCCGGGCGGCCTGCCCCGCATCGCCGACGCCCTGCGCGCGCTGCTGGACGAGGCCGGCGTCGAGGTCCACCTTTCCACCGAGGTGAGCGAGGTGCTGGCCGACCGGACGCGCGCCCACGGCGTGCGGCTGGCGAGCGGCGAGGTGGTCACGGCGTCCGCCGTGGTGGTCAACGCCGACGCCGCGTCCCTGTACGGGCGGCTGCTCCCCGACCGGGTGCGCTTGCGGCGCATCGCGCGGCTCGGACTGTCGTCCTCGGCGTTGCTCCTGCTCGCCGGCGTCGAAGGCAGGACCGAGGGACTGCCGCACCACTCGGTCGTGTTCTCCGCCGACTACCGCGAGGAGTTCGGTGACATCTTCGAGCGGCGGCGTCCCCCGGAGGACCCGACGGTCTACATCGGCTGCTCGGCCGTGGACGACCCCTCGCAGTCGCCCGCCGGCGCGGAGAACTGGGTCATGCTGGTGAACGTGCCCGCCGGAGATCCGGGGCGCTGGCCGGTGTCCCCCGAGGCCTACGGGGAGTGCGTGCTCGAGAGGCTGGCGGAGCGCGGGCACGACCTATCCGGGCGGCTGCGTTTCCTGGAGACCTTCACTCCGGCCGACATCCGGGACCGCTACGGAGCCTGGGGCGGGGCGATCTACGGGGGCGCGTACGCCGGCAGGCTCGCGCCGTTCCGCCGGCCCGGCAACCGAGGTCCTCGACGGGGCCTGTACCTGGTGGGGGGCTCGGTCCATCCCGGCGGCGGGCTGCCGCTGGTGACGATGGGCGGGCGGATCGTCGCCGACCTGGTGAACGAGGACCTCCACGGCCGGAACGCCAAGACGAAAACGACCGCGAACCCTGGCGCCGTACCGCTGGACGCCGGCACCCGTGGGCGCGGCGAGGCATGGTGACGGGGCGCCGGGCGGCCGCGGCCTTCGAGTACGTGCGCCGCGCCACAGCGACCGGATCCCAAGCGGCGGCCGGTTCCCAAGCGGCGGCCGGATCCCGGTCGTCGGGCGGTTGGCGGCCTGGAGGCGGAAGCCGGCATCTCGGACGGGTGCTCACCGGCGCGCAGGCGCTGGCCGCTCTGGCCGTCGGCGTGCGACTCGCGCGCGGGCGACGCCGCCTGCCTCCGCTCGCCCCCGGGGGCCCGGACGTCACCGCGCCGATCTCGGTGGTGATCCCGGCCAGGGACGAGGAGGCCCGTATCGGCCCGTGCCTGACGGCCGTACTGGCCGACCCGGCGGTGGCCGAGGTGATCGTCGTGGACGACGAGTCGTCCGACGGCACCGCCCGGCTCGCCGCCGCGCTCGGGGCGACGGTCGTGCGGGGACGGCCGCTGCCCGCCGGCTGGGTGGGCAAGCAGTGGGCCCTCCACCAGGGACTTCTGCGCGCCCGCGGCGCGATCGTCGTCACGCTGGACGCCGATGCCCGGCCGCTTCCCGGACTGTTCGGCGCGCTGGTCACGGCGCTGGAGGGCAGGGACCTGGTCAGCGTTGGCCCCCGGTTCGTGTGCGACGGGACCGCCGAGCAGGCGCTGCACGCCTCGTTCCTCGCCACGCTGGTCTACCGGTTCGGTCCCATCGGCCCTGCCACGCCCCCGCCGCCGCACCGCGTCGTCGCCAACGGCCAGTGCCTGGCCTTCCGGCGCGAGGCGTTGCTGCGCGCCGACGGGTTCGCCCGCGTTCGCGGCCACATGACGGACGACGTCGCGCTCGCGCGACTGCTCGCCGCGCGGGGGTGGGTGGTCGGGTTCCTCGACGCGGGCGGCCTGCTGGAGGTCGACATGCACGAGTCGGCGACGGACGTGTGGCGGCAGTGGGGACGGTCGCTGCCGCTCAGCGACGTGACCGGTCCCGCGTGGCAGGCCGCCGACCTCGCCGTCGTGTGGCTGGCCGCCGCCCTTCCTGTGCTGAGGCTGGCCGCCGGACGGCCGACCCGGCTCGATCTCGCGCTGGTGGCCGTACGGCTGCTGCTCGCGGGGGCGCTGCGAAGGAGCTACGCGCGTCCCGGCCCCGGCGTCGCCCTGTCGGTGCTGCTCGACCCGGCCACGGCCGTACGGCTGACGCTGGCGACGCTGCGTCCGGTGCGGACCTGGCGAGATCGCACCTATCCCCGCGTCCCTCCCGGGGGTGCGGTCGCGAGCGCCGCGCCGGCCGGAGCGTCCCACGAGGTCGGCGACGCCGTGGCGCCGGAGTCGCCTACCGCCACCGAGGCCGCGCCATCACAGCCGCATGCCCGCACGAACGCGGCGGCGCCGGAGGCGCCTACCGTCACGAACGCCGCGCCGCCAGAGCCGCCTGTCCGAAGCGCAGGCCGATGAGGCACATCAGCGCTCCCGTCGCGGCGACGTGGCCGAGTGGCGCGAAGGCGAACTGCAGCACCGGCAGGGCGAAGACGCCGGCCCTGGCGCCGATGGCGAACGACCGGGTGAGCATGGCGACGGCCGCGAGCAGGACCAGGGCGAGGGCGAACGCCGGCGGGCAGATGACCGCCATCCCTCCGGCGAAGGTGAGGATCGAGCGCCCGCCGCGGAACCGGGCGAACACCGGCCAGGCGTGCCCGGCCATCGCCGCCGCGACGGCGGCGTACGCGGGGAGCACGCTCGGCCCGGCGACCACCCAAGGACCGGTCGTGTGCCATCCCCCGGCCGCCAGCCCGAGCAGTCCGGCGAGCACGCCTTTGAGCATGTCGCCGGCGAAGACGGGCGCGGCCCCGCCCGCGCCGAGTCGCTCACGCACGTTCCAGAAGCCGGGGTTGCGGTCGCCGACGTCACGCGGGTCGAACCCGTGGGCCCGCGCGACCAGCACCGCCACCGGGATCGAGCCGAGAAGGTAACCGCCGATGACCGAGATCAGCGACATGACCGGCACGGGGAGCATCATCGCCTCGTTCCATCTCAACAGGTACGCGGACCTGGGCGCCGCGCGGTACATGGCGTTCGACCGGCCGGTGCTGCGCCGTACGAAGGGGCTGCTGTTCTGGCGGCTGCTCGGGACAGGGCGGGGACGGTCGATGACGCTGGGCGCGGACGCCCGCCGCTGGGCGCTGCTCGCCGTGTGGCGCGAGGAGGCGGCGCTGGACCGCTTCCTCGCCCGCTCCCCCATCCCGGCCAGGTGGCGCCGCGAGGCCGCCGAGTCGTGGCAGGTGCGCCTGGCGCCGCTGGCCTCCCGCGGACGCTGGGGCGGAGTGGCGCCGTTCGGCCCGGACTCCGTCCACCATCGCGCACCTGCCCAGGGTAGCGAGCCGCCCGCTCGCGGCGTCGTCCACGGCGTGACGCCGCACGATGACGGGGGCTCCGGCCTCGGGTCCTTGGGCGGAGGTGCGCCGGAGCACAGGACGGGACCGGTCGCGGTGCTGACCAGGGCCGCGATCCGGCCACGGAGCCTGGTGCCCTTCTACCGGTCGGTCTCCGGGGTCGAGCGACCGCTGCGCGAGGAGGACGGGTGCCTGGCCTCGGTGGGCATCGGCGAGTGGCCGCTGGCCCGGCAGGCCACCTTCTCGCTCTGGCGGGACGCCGCGGCCGTCCGCGATTTCGCGTACGCGCAGGGCCCGCATCGGCGGGTGGTCGAACGGGTCCGCGCGGAAGGCTGGTACTCCGAGGAGCTGTTCGCCCGCTTCGCGCCCTACGGGAGCGAGGGGACGTGGGACGGCGCCGATCCCCTCGCCGCCCGCGCGCACGAGGGCCCCTGAGAGGGTCCGGCAGGCACGCGCCTGCGCGTGCCTCACCGGGCGGGCGTGACGGTCAGGTGCTCGCGCACGCGCGCCACGACCTGGCCCTCGGCGAGGTCGCGGGCGACGACGCAGGCACGGGCGATCGTCGCGGCCCGGGAGGAGCCGTGCGCCACGACCACCGTGCCGGCGAGGCCGAGAAGGGCCGCTCCGCCGTGTGTCTCGGGGTCGTAGCGGCGGGCGACCTGCCGCAGATCGTCGGGCCCGGCGATGCCGCACCGGGTGACCAGGGACAGGGTCGCCCGGACCGTCCCCTCGACGTTCTTCAGCACCACGTTGCCGGTGAATCCGTCGGTGACCACCACGTCGACGGTACCCGCGAGGACGTCGTCGCCCTCCACGTTGCCGTGGAAGCGGAACGGCATCCAGCGCAGCAGTTCCTCCGACCGGCGGGTGAGCCGGTTGCCCTTGCCCGGCTCGGAGCCGATGGAGAGCAGGCCCACCGAGGGGTCGTCCACGCCGAGCACGAGCTGGGCGTAGGAGACGCCGAGCAGCGCGAACTGCGCGATCATCTGCGGGGTCGGGTCGACGGTGGCGCCCGCGTCGACCAGTACCGTGGCCCCGCCCCGCAGCGACGGCAGCGCCACGGCCAGCGCCGGGCGCAGCACCTGCGGGGCCGTGCCGAGCAGGCCGATCGCGCTCGCGACGACGGCCCCGGTGGAGCCGGCCGACACGAAAGATCCGCCGATGCCCTGCCGCAGCAGGTCCAGGCCGACCGCGAGGCTGGATCCGGTCCTGGTCAGGGCGCCGACGCCGCGTTCGGACATCGGGACGGCGTCGGTGGCCGGTGCGATGTCGGCCTCCCCCGCCGCGCCGAGACGCGCGAGCTCACGGCTCAGGACGTCCGGCAGGCCGGTGAGGATCACCTGGACGCCGTGTTCCCGCCGCGCCTGGACGGCTCCGCGCACGGTCTCGGCGGGGCCGTGGTCCCCGCCCATGGCGTCGAGGACGACCGGCCGCGACGGGACCGCCGGAGACGCGGCGTTCCGCCCGCTCGGCGTGCCCGGCGCCGGCGTGGGCGGGGACGCGGGCGTGGAGGGGGTGTCCGCCTGGGAGGGGGTGTCGTGGTCGCGATCCATCTCAGCGGGCCTTCACCTGGGTGCGGCGCTCGGCGCGTCCGGCGGCGGACGCGGCGGTCAGGTACCTGGTGAAGATGGCGAGCCGGCGCCGCCGGGGCACACGTACCCGCCCCGCCAGGACGTCGTATCCAGCCGCCTCGACCTCCTCCAGGATCCCGCCGTACAGCTCGTAGGCGGCGCGCACGCATGGCCGCGAGGACGGCACGAGCAGCTCGATGCCTTCCAGCGCTCGCCGGTAGTGGTCGCGCGCCCGGTCGGCCTCGTAGGCGATGAGGTCACGGACGGCCGGGGTCGTCCGGCGGGCGATCAGGTCCTGTTCCGAGACTCCGAACTTCTCCAGGTCCTCCAGAGGGAGGTAGATGCGTCCCCGGTCGAGGTCCTCGGCCACGTCGCGGATGAAGTTGGTGAGCTGGAAGGCGAGGCCGAGCTGACGGGCCGGCTCGCGCGCCCGTCCCACGGCGCCCGGCAGCGGTTCCAGGATGGGCAGCATCATCGTGCCGATGACCGCCGCCGAGCCGTCCATGTACCCGAGCAGCTCGTCGTAGGTGCCGTAGCGGTGGACGGTCAGGTCGGCGCGCATGGAGGCGAGGAAGGCGTCGATGTCGGCGAGGTCGATGTCGAAGCCGCGCACCGTGTGGGTGAACGCCGGCAGCACCGGGTCCGCGACGGTCTCCCCGGCGAGGCCGGCGACGAGCTGGGCGACGAGATCCTCCAGCGCCGTTCCGCGGTCGCCGGTCATGGCGAAGGAGTCGACGATCTCGTCGGCGTGGCGGGCGAAGCCGTACAGCGCGTGCACGTGGGGCCGCTTCCAGGCCGGGAGCAGCAGGGTGGCCAGGTAGTACGAGCGCCCGTAGGAGGCGTGCAGCCGCCGGCACCGTTCGTAGCTGGCCGTCAGCGTGGTGGCGCGCGAGGGCGCCGCGGGGTGGGATGTCATGGGGTGGACTCCAGGATGCGTTCCGCGGCCAGGCGGCCGGAGATGAGCACCGGCGGCACTCCGACTCCGGGCGCGGTGTACATGCCCGCGAAGTGCAGCCCGGGGACGCGGCGGGCCGCGCCGGCGGGCCGGAACCAGCCCGTCTGGGTGAACCGGTGGTCGAGGGCGAAGGGGGTGCCCGCCGTGTGCCCGCGCCTGCTCCACGCGGGCGGGTCGAGGACCAGGTGCGGAGCCGTCGACAGGTCGCCGTACCCGAGGGCGTCGAGCCGGCCGAGCATGCGGTGCAGGAGCCGGGGGGTGAGCCGTTCCCAGTCGCCGCCGCCGGTCAGGTTCGCGGTGGGCTCCAGCACGCTGAGGGTGGCGTGCCCTTCGGGCGCGGCGGCGTCGTCGCCGCTGGGGTAGGTGACCAGCAGGCTCGGGTCGGACTGCGGCCGGCCCGCCTCCAGGGCGTCGAACGTGGCGTCCCATTCGCGCCCGAAGTGCAGGGTGTGGTGGGCCTGGCCGGGCAGGCGCCGATCCAGGCCGAAGTGGGCGACCAGGCAGGACGGGGAGAACCGGGGACGCCGCAGCCGCCAGTCGTCGGCCGCCTCCGGCAGCAGCCCGCGGTGCGCCGCCGCCCGGTCGCAGGCGACGACGACGTGGCTCGCGGGGAGCCGTTCGCCGGTGTCGAGGCGGACGCCGGTCACCCCCGCGCCGTCGGCCTCCACGGCGGTGGCGCGGACGCCGTACCGCAGGTGGGCCCCGGCCTTGCCCGCGGCGCCGGCCATGGCGAGCGGGATGGCGCGCATACCGCCGTCGGCGGGGAAGTACACGCCGCCGACGGTGTCCATGTGGGCGATGACGGCGTAGATCCCGAGCGCGCGGCGCGGGGCCAGGCCGACGTACAGCGCCTGGAAGGTGTGGGCCCTGATGAGCCGGTCGTCGGTCAGGTGCCGGCGCACCAGGCCGTCCAGCGTACGGAACCCGCCGAGCGCGGCGAGCCTGGCCAGCGCGTACGGGCGGGCGAGCGCGCGCAGCCGCGTCATGTCCCGGTCGATGAACGCCGCCCACTCCAGGCGGAACATCTCCTCCAGCAGCCGCCGCAGGCGCCGGTACCGCACCGCCTCCTCGGGCCCGCACAGCAGCCGTACCTGCTCGGTCATGGCCTCGGCTCCGGCGACCACGTCCAGGCTGGAGCCGTCGTGGTAGGTGAGCCGGTAGAACGGGTCGAGCCGCCGCAGCGGCAGCCAGCCGTCCATACCCTGCCCGGCGGCGGCGAAGGTGCCGGCGAGCACACCGGGCATGGTGAGCACCGAGGGGCCGGTGTCGAACCGGTAGGGTCCGGCGGACTCGGTTCCGCAGCAGCCGCCGGGGTCGTCCTGGGCCTCCACGACGGTCACCTCGCGGCCCGCCCCGGCCAGGCGCATGGCCGCGGCGAGTCCGCCGAGCCCGGCTCCGATGACCACGACGGGGTGCCTCGCCCCCATCAGGCGTTCCTGGCCGTCGCCGCGTCGGCGAGTTCGAGCAGGGCGGCCGCGGCCTCGGCGGGCAGGTCCGCTCCGTCGATCGCCGCCCTCGCGGCGACCAGCAGGCCGGCGATGCGCGCCTCGACGGTGTCCAGCGCGCCGGTGGAGACGATCAGGTCGCGGGCGGCGGCGACGTCGTCCTGGTCGCGCACGTGGTCCAGGACGGCCGCGCCGCGCGCGCCGGCCCGTTCGCGGGCCACCGCCGTGAGGTAGGTGCGCTTGCCCTGCAGGAGGTCGATCGCGGCGGGCTTGCCGGTGGCCGCCGGGTCGCCGAACACGCCGAGCACGTCGTCGCGGAGCTGGAACGCCTCCCCCAGCGGCAGCGCGTACGCGCTCAGGGTCGGGCGCACGGCCGGGCCGCCCCCGGCGATGGCGCAGCCGAGGTGCAGGGGCCGCTCGACGGTGTACTTGCCGGACTTGTACCTGGCGATCAGGGTGGCCTCCTCGCGGCCGCCGGTTCCGCGGGCCGCGCCGGCCAGGTCCATGTACTGCCCGGCGATGATCTCGACGCGTAGCCGGGTGAAGATCTCCAGGGCCTCGCCCAGGCGCCGCCCGCTGTCGAGCAGCGCCGCGTCGGCCCAGGTGAAGGCCATCATGCCGAGCAGCACGGCGGTGGACTCGCCGAAGCGGCGGGGGTCGCCGGACCAGCCGAGCTCCCGGTGACGGGCGGCCAGCCCGGCGTGGGCCGTGGTCTGGCCGCGCCGGGTGCCGGCCTCGTCCATCACGTCGTCGAGCAGGAGCGCGCAGGCGTGCAGCAGTTCCACCGCGCAGGCCGCGGGAAGCACGACGTCCAGATCCGCGGGCGAGCCGCCCGCCGCGCGGTACCCCCAGTACACGAACGAGGGCCGCAGCCGCTTGCCGCCCCGCAGGACGAAGTCGGCCACATATCGCCGTACGGCCGCGCGCTCCTCGTCCCCGAGGAAGTCCAGCCGGCCCATCTCGCGTTCGAGCAGGTGGCCGAGGTGGCGGTCGATCAGCTCGCGGAGTTCGCTCTTCTCCCGGGCCAACGTCACCATGGGCACCGCTCCTTCGGCCATTGCAGGGATCATGGGCCTCATCAGTAAAGTTTTCGTGCCTCCTCGGCGGCGCGGTTGCACCCATGCCGGGCATGCTCTGCAAAGCGGGACAGAAGATGAACCTCCGCTGGTCAATGCGCCCTGGTTCGTGAGCCGGCCGTGGCCGAACCGCTGGGCGCGGTGCGGCGAGGCGGCTGGAGATGGACGACGACGGAGGGTGGGGCGGCCGGTGGGGCACGACGGCGCGGCGCAGGACGGCGACGGCGCGGCGCAGGACGGCGACGGCGCGGCGCAGGACGGCGGCGGCCCGCCGGCCGGGGACGAGCCCGGCTACGGCATCGGGGCCGTCGCACGGCGGCTCGGCGTGCCCGTCCCGACGCTGCGCACCTGGAACCTGCGGTACGGCATCGGTCCGAGCCGCCGCAGCCCGGGCGGGCACCGGCGCTACGACGAGGCGGACCTGCGCCGGCTGGAGGAGATGAACCGGCTCATCCACGCCGGGGTGGCTCCGGCGGACGCGGCGGGTCACGCCCTGCGCCACCGCCCGCCGCCCGGCCCGGTCGCCCCTGCGGCCGCGACCGCCGGGTCCGTGCCGTCACCGGAGCGCACCCCGGCCGGTGAAAGCGGCCACCCGGCGGCCGGTGCACCGGGCACGGCAGGCGGCGTGCCCGGCCGCACGGCGATCGGTGAACCCGGCCACGCGCGCGGCGAAGAAGCGAGGTCTCCTGCGACGCCGGGACGGCCGCCCTCGGCCGCGGCGCTCGCGCGGGCGGCGCTCGCGCTGGACGTGCGCACCGTGGACGGCCGGCTGGAGGCGGCGCTGCACGACCGGGGCGTCGCCTGGACCTGGGAACGGCTCGTGCGGCCGGCGTTCGCCGTCATCGTCGGCAGGCAGGAGGAGACGGGCGCGGGCGTGGAGGTGGAGCACATGTTCTCCGAGCGCCTGCTGGACGCGCTGGCCGCCCGCGCCCGCGAGGCCCCGGCTCCGGCGTACCCGCGGCCGGTGCTGCTCGCGTGCGCGGAGGAAGAGCAGCACAGCCTGCCGGTGTACGCGCTGGCGGCGGCGCTGGGCGAGCTGGCCGTCGAGACGCGGGTGCTGGGCCCCCGCACGCCGTACGCCGCGCTGGAGGCGGCGATGCGGCGGCTCGGGCCCTCGGTCGTCTTCGTCTGGTCGCACCGGCGGGAGACCGGCGACGCGGTGCCGCTCGCGGCGCTGCCCCGGCTACGGCCCGCGAGCCGTGTGGTGGTGGGCGGCCCCGGCTGGGCGGACGTCCTGCCGCCCGGGACGGCGCGCGTGTCCACCCTGCCGGAGGCGATCACGGCCGTCATGGGCCTTCTGCGCTGAGCCCATCTCTGCGGGCCGCGGTGGCGGCCGACGGTTGCGCCGGCATGCCGAAGGCGACTATGAATAGGTTTTGAGTAGCTTTCCGATGGCATGAGGGTGTTCATGAACGAGACCCTGGAGTACCGCCTGGCCGCGGGAGAGGAGACGGCGATCGGCGACTGCTATCGCACGCACGCCCCCGCCGTCCGGTCCTACCTGCGCAGATATGTGCCGCCCCAGGACGTCGAGGACGTCCTGCAGGTCGTCTTCACCGAGGCGTGGCGGTTCGGGCACCGCTTCGACCCTGCCCGCAGCCTCACGGCATGGCTGCTGGGCATCGCCTACAAGCGCGCCGTCGACCACCTGCGGGTACGCACGCTCACCACGGTGCCTCTGGAGGCCGTCACCGAGCCGACCGGCCACGACGGGCGCGATGACGGCGACGTGCTCGCCGACCGCGACCGCATCAGGCGGGCGCTCGCCGTCCTTCCCGACGCCCAGCGGCAGGCGATCGAGCTGGCCTACTACGGGGACCTGACCCAACGCGAGATCGCCGACCGGCTGCGCGTGCCGCTCGGCACCGTCAAGGCGCGCACGGCACGCGGCCTGCGCCGCCTGTCGCTGCTGCTCGCCCCCGCCGCCACCTGACCCGTCCGCCCGTCAAGGGCAGGACCGCCGGCGGCCAACGGCCAGGGGCGGGGGCCTCAGCCCGTCGGCCCCGCCGCCGCGGAGCCGGCGACCCGGACCAGCCAGCGAGGGCAGCGGCGGCGACCGCGAGCCTCAGCTCGCCGGCAGGGCGGCCAGCTGGGCCTCGAGGCGGGCGATGTCGGCGTCCGCCTGGGTGGCGCGGGCGCGGACCTTGGCGACCACGTCATCGGGCGCCTTGGACATGAACTGCTCGTTGGCGAGCTTCGCGGCGACCTGGGCCGCCTCCTTGCGCGCGGCGGCGAGATCCTTCTCCATGCGCCTGCGCTCGGCCGCGACGTCGATGGCGCCGGCGGTGTCGATCTCGATCGAGGCCGTGCCCACCGCGAGCCGCGCCGTCGGAGTGAACGACTCGGAGGGATCGTCCAGCCGCAGCAGGCTGCGGATCGCCGGCTCGTGCGCCGCGAGCGCCGTGCCGTCGAGCGTGAGCCTGGCCGCGACCCGCTGACCCGGCTTCAGGCCCTGGTCGGAACGGAACCGGCGGACCTCGGTGATGAGCTCCTGCAGGGCCAGGATCTCCTCCTCGGCCGCCTGGTCGCCGTACTCCCCGGCCACCGCCGGCCACGAGGCCGCCATGACGGACGGGCCGGAGGTCAGCGCCCGCCAGAGCTCCTCGGTGACGAACGGCACCAGCGGGTGCAGCAACCGCAGCAGGGCGTCGAACACGTGGCCCAGCACCAGGCGGGTGCGGTCGGCGACCTCACCGCCCGACGCGATCTGGATCTTCGCGAGCTCGACGTACCAGTCGCAGACCTCGTCCCACGCGAAGTGGTAGAGCTGGTCTGAGATCTTGGCGAACTCGAAGTCCTCGTAGGCGGCGTCCACCGCGCCGGTGACCGCCCGCAGCCGCGACAGGATCCACCGGTCGGCGACGGTCAGCTCGCCCGGCGCCGGCAGCGCCCCGGAGACGGTCGCGCCGTTCAGCAGCGCGAACCGGGTGGCGTTCCAGATCTTGTTGCAGAAGTTGCGCGAGCCCGCCGCCCAGTCTTCGCTGATGGCGACGTCCGAGCCGGGGCCGGCCCCGCGCAGCAGGGTGAAGCGCGTCGCGTCCGCGCCGTACCGGGAGATCCAGTCGAGCGGGTCGATGACGTTGCCGGAGGACTTGGACATCTTCTTGCCGTACTGGTCGCGCACGATGCCGTGCAGGGCCACCGTGCGGAACGGCGGCGTGCCGTCCATGGCGTACAGCCCGAACATCATCATGCGGGCGACCCAGAAGAACAGGATGTCGTAGCCGGTGACCAGCACCGTGGTCGGGTAGAACCGCTCGAGGTCGGCCGTGCGGTCGGGCCAGCCGAGGGTAGAGATCGGCCACAGGCCCGAGGAGAACCAGGTGTCGAGCACGTCGGAGTCTTGGACATAGCCGGCGGGAGCCTGCTCGTCGGGCCCCACGCACACGACCTGGCCCTCGGGGCCGTACCACACCGGGATGCGATGGCCCCACCACAGCTGACGCGAGATGCACCAGTCGTGCATGTCGTCGACCCAGTCGAAGTAGCGCTTGGCCAGCTCGGGCGGGTGAATGCGGGTGCGGCCGTCGCGGACGGCGTCCCCCGCGGCCTTGGCCAGCGGCTGGACGTTGACGAACCACTGCAGCGACAGCCGCGGCTCGACCACGGTCTTGCAGCGCGAGCAGTGGCCGACGGCGTGGACGTAGGGGCGCTTCTCGGCGACGATGCGGCCCTCGGCGCGCAGAGCCGCCACGACGGCGGGCCTGGCCTCGAACCGGTCGAGCCCCTGGAACGGGCCGTGCGCGGTGATGACGCCACGCTCGTCCATGACCGTGATGGACGGCAGCCCGTGCCGGCGGCCGATCTCGAAGTCGTTGGGGTCGTGCGCCGGGGTCACCTTGACGGCGCCGGTGCCGAAGGCGGGGTCGACGTGCTCGTCGGCCACGATCGGGATCATCCGCCCGGTCAGCGGCACCTCCACCTGCGTGCCCACCAGATGCGCGTAGCGCTCGTCGGCGGGATGGACGGCGACGGCGGTGTCCCCGAGCATCGTCTCGGCGCGGGTGGTGGCGACCACGATGGCCCCCTGCCCCTCGCCGTAGCGGATGGAGACCAGCTCGCCCTCGTCGTCGCCGTGGTCGACCTCGATGTCGGACAGCGCGGTGAGGCAGCGCGGGCACCAGTTGATGATGCGCTCGGCGCGGTAGATGAGCCCGTCGTCGTACAGCCGCTTGAAGATGGTCTGGACGGCGCGGGAGAGCCCTTCGTCCATGGTGAAGCGCTCGCGCGACCAGTCGACGCTGTCGCCGAGCTTCTTCATCTGGCCCAGGATGCGCCCGCCGGACTCCTCCTTCCACTGCCAGACGCGCTCGACGAACGCCTCGCGGCCGAGGTCGTGCCGGGAGAGGCCCTGCTTGGCCAGCTCGCGCTCGACGACGTTCTGGGTGGCGATGCCGGCGTGGTCCATGCCCGGCAGCCACAGCGCCTCGTGGCCGCGCATGCGGGCGCGCCTGCTCAGGGCGTCCTGGATGGAGTGGTCGAGGGCGTGGCCGATGTGCAGGACGCCGGTGACGTTGGGCGGCGGCAGCACGATGGTGTAAGGCTCTCGCCCGCTGCCTACGTCCGCCGTGAAGTACCCCTCGGCGACCCAGCGCTCGTAGCTCTGGGTCTCGACGTCGGCGGGCGCGTACTGGGTAGGCAGCTCAGGCGTTGTCACAGTCCCCAATTGTAGGGACGGCGGCGTGCCGTCCGTGTCGCAACGACCCGGCGCCCGTTATCGGGATTATGGTCACGGCCACCGAAAAGGCATCTTCGGCACGACTGAAAGTACGGTCTCGCTACGGTGCGTAACACGAGCGAGATGTTCGTCCGGTATCGCCCGCGCGCCGCACGACCTCCGCTGCCGCGCCCACCCGGCGGGAAAGCCGATCGCCGGCCCGAGGGCGGCCATGAACCCCGCGTGATGGCGGACGAACGGCGACGGGCGGAGCGGGGCGGAGAGACGGCGACGGGCGCCGCGGGGGCGGAGTCGGCGACGGGCGCCGCGGGGCGGCGGAGAGACGGCGACGGGCGCCGCGAGATCACGAGCGGTTCGATGGCCGCTCCGCGATCACGCGGCGCCCGTGCCGGAAAGGCGGGGCCGCCCGGTCAGGCGGATTTCTCCCTGGGAGTGCGCTGCTGCTTGGCGTTGAGCTGGTCGCGCGGCACCAGGGTCGGGTTGACGTGCTCCAGGACCGACTCGCGGGTGATGACGACGCGGGCGACGTCCTGGCGGGACGGCACCTCGTACATCACCGAGAGCAGGACCTCCTCCATGATCGCGCGCAGGCCGCGGGCGCCGGTGCCGCGCAGGATCGCCTGGTCGGCGATGGCCTCGAGCGCGTCGTCGGTGAACTCCAGCTCCACGTTGTCGAGCTCGAACAGCCGGCGGTACTGCTTGACCAGCGCGTTGCGCGGCTCGGTGAGGATCTGGATGAGCGCCTCGCGGTCGAGGTTGTGCACGCTGGTGATCACCGGAAGGCGGCCGACGAACTCGGGGATCATCCCGAACTTCAGCAGGTCCTCCGGCATGACGTCGGCGAAGATGTCCGAGGCGTCGATGTCGTCCTTGGAGTGGATGATCGCGTTGAAGCCGATGCCCTTCTTGCCGATGCGCGACTCGATGATCTTCTCGAGTCCGGCGAAGGCGCCACCGCAGATGAACAGCACGTTGGTGGTGTCGATCTGGATGAACTCCTGGTGCGGGTGCTTGCGGCCGCCCTGGGGGGGCACGCTCGCGGTGGTGCCCTCGAGGATCTTCAGCAGGGCCTGCTGCACGCCCTCGCCCGAGACGTCCCGGGTGATCGAGGGGTTCTCGCTCTTGCGGGCGATCTTGTCGACCTCGTCGATGTAGATGATGCCCGTCTCGGCCTTCTTGACGTCGTAGTCGGCCGCCTGGATCAGCTTCAGCAGGATGTTCTCGACATCCTCTCCGACGTACCCCGCCTCTGTGAGCGCCGTGGCGTCCGCGATGGCGAACGGGACGTTCAGCATCTTCGCCAGCGTCTGCGCCAGAAGGGTCTTGCCAGAGCCCGTGGGGCCGAGCAAGAGGATGTTGGACTTCGCCAGTTCCAGGCCGTCGTCTCGGCCGCGCTCGCCGGACTGCACCCGCTTGTAGTGGTTGTAGACCGCCACCGAGAGGGCCTTCTTCGCCTTGTCCTGGCCGATGACATAGGCGTCGAGGAACTCGTAGATCTCTCTCGGTTTGGGCAGGCTATCCCACTTGAGCTCGGAGGACTCGGAGAGCTCCTCCTCGATGATCTCGTTGCAGAGATCGATGCACTCATCGCAGATGTAGACGCCTGGTCCGGCGATGAGCTTCTTGACTTGCTTCTGGCTCTTCCCGCAGAACGAGCACTTCAGCAGGTCTCCGCCGTCGCCGATGCGTGCCACCCCAGATACTCCTTTGCGTGGGACCGCCTGCTCCGCGATCCGAATCTTGCGGACTCGGTCCGAAAAGTCATCCCGCTCAGGTTTCGACGTTACCGTCTTCTGGGCCCTCAGTGCGCCCCCTAGCGGTGAGTCGCACCGGAACGTGCCCAATTGGGCACCGTTCCGGTGCGATCCGCGTCCTCAGGAAGCAACGGCTTGAGCGCGCTTCTTCCGTGAGGGGATGATGTCGTCGATCAGGCCGTAGGCCTTGGCCTCGTCGGCGTTGAGGATCTTGTCGCGCTCGATGTCGCGGCGGACCTCGTCGGGCGCCTTGCCCGAGTGCCGGGCGACGATCGTCTCCAGGAGCGCGCGCATGCGCAGGATCTCGCGCGCCTGGATCTCGATGTCGCTTCCCTGGCCGCCACCCTCGGTGGAGGGCTGGTGGATCAGGACGCGGGCGTTCGGCAGGGCGAAGCGCTTGCCCGACGTGCCGCCGGCCAGCAGCACCGCCGCGGCCGAGGCCGCCTGGCCAAGGCACACGGTCTGGATCTCGGGCCGGACGAACTGCATGGTGTCGTAGATCGCGGTCATCGCGGTGAACGACCCGCCCGGCGAGTTGATGTAGATGCTGATGTCGCGATCGGGATCGAGCGACTCCAGCGTCAGCAACTGGGCCATCACGTCGTTGGCCGACGCGTCGTCGATCTGCACGCCGAGGAAGATGATGCGGTCCTCGAACAGCTTGTTGTAGGGGTTCATCTCCTTGACGCCGTACGTCGTGCGCTCGACGAACGAGGGGATGATGTAGCGGCCGTTGATGTCCCCCGGCCGGATCAGATCACTCACGAGTTGCCCCTTCAGGAGACGGCGCCCTCAGAGGGCACCTGCCGCGCGCTGCGCACGACGTTATCGATGAAGCCGTAGTCCCTGGCCTCCTCGGCGGTGAACCAGCGGTCGCGGTCGGAGTCCTTCTCGATCTGCTCCAGCGGCTGGCCGGTGTGGTGGGCGATGCGCTCGGCCAAGGTCTTCTTGACGTACAGCATCTGCTCGGCCTGGATCGCGATGTCGGCCGCGGTGCCGCCGATGCCGCCGGAGGGCTGGTGCATCATGATGCGGGCGTGCGGCAGCGCGTACCGCTTGCCCGTCGCGCCGGCGCACAGCAGGAACTGCCCCATCGAGGCGGCCAGACCCATGGCGACGGTGCAGACGTCGTTCGGCACGTACTCCATCATGTCGTAGATCGCCATGCCGGCCGTGACCGAACCACCAGGGGAGTTGATGTACAGCCAGATGTCGCGGTCGGGGTCGTCGGCGGCAAGGAGGAGCAGTTCAGCGCAGATGCGGTTGGCGACCTCGTCGTCCACCTGGGTGCCGAGCACCACGATGCGCTCACGCAGCAGACGGTTGTATAGCTGATCCTCAAGGCGGAACGAGCCGTTCTCACGGCCACGCGACTCCGGCCCAAAGCTCGTGGGCTGGTTAGAGGTCGGCGGGCTG
Organism: Sphaerisporangium sp. NPDC005289; assembly: GCF_040607455.1. Taxonomy (NCBI): domain Bacteria; kingdom Bacillati; phylum Actinomycetota; class Actinomycetes; order Streptosporangiales; family Streptosporangiaceae; genus Sphaerisporangium; species Sphaerisporangium sp. NPDC005289. Next base: position 133,876 of record NZ_JBEXGS010000024.1, on the reverse strand, counting down.
GTCACAGCGTCACCTTCCGATGCGTCGTAATCGATGGGCTTTGCTTGTGACCTTAACGCGCGGCGCCGACCGGTCAGTCCCGGTCTCGACACTGTTCGCTGTCGGCGCAGGTACCGGGAGGTCAGTGGGAGCCCGAGGCGCGACGGCGAGCCTCCAGGTCGAGCTCGTGGATCAGGTGCCGCTGCGTCGCCGCGCTGATCTTGCCCTTGGAGTAGAGCTCGTCCAGTTTCTCCCGCTGGGCGTGGGCGAGTTGCCTGCGCAGCCCGCGGGTGCCGGAGTCGGGCGAGGTTCCGTCCTCGTCGTCGTCCTCATCGAGTATCGCACGCACCGTGTCCAGGCGCAGCTCCAGGAGCTGGCGGAACACGCCGGCGGTGTGCTCGTCCACCTCGCCCTCGGAGGCCAGGTGGTCGAGCCTGGACAGGGCCGCCTCCACGGTCGCCTGGCGGGCCTTGGCCTCCTCGATGACCGACTCCTGCGTCTCGCCGAGCCCGAAGCGCCGCAGCAGCGCGGCCAGCGTGGTCGCCTGGCCGATCAGCGTGGCCATGATGACCACGGCGGCCAGGAATATGAGCAGCGGCCGGTTGGGGACGGTGAGCGGGATCGACAGGGCGACGGCGAGGGTGATGGCCCCGCGCATCCCGGCCCATCCCATGACCAGCCGCTGCGCCCGCCCGATGCCGTCGAAGGACAGATGGCGGCCCGGCAGCCACTTGGCCAGCGGGAAGACCGCCATGGTCCACGCCAGGCGCGTCAGCACGACCACGGCGAGGACGACCAGCGCCGTGCCGGCGAGCGTGGCGAAGGAATAGTCCGTCACCCCGTCCAGCACCTGGCGGATCTCCAGCCCGAGCAGGACGAACAGGCTGGACTCCAGCAGCAGGACCAGCACCTCCCAGAAGGCGTCGCCGGTGAGCCTGGAGGAGGGCTGGAGCAGGCCGTGGGCCCGTACGCCGAGGTAGAAGCCGGTGGTGATGGTGGCGAGCACCCCCGAGAAGCCGAAGTGCTCGGCGGGGAGGTAGGCGACGAACGGGGTGATCAGCGACACGACGATCTGCGCGCCGTTGTCCGTGATCCGGCCGCGCAGCCGGGCCACGACCCAGCCGAGGACCAGGCCGTACAGCACGCCGCCCGCCACGATGCGCACCAGCATCAGGCCGCCCTCCGAGAGGGTGACCGGCTCGGTGATCGCGGTGAGGGCGAGGCCGAACAGGGTGAGGGCCACGGCGTCGTTGACCAGGCTCTCCCCCTCCAGGATGGTCACCAGGCGGCGGGGGGCGCCCAGGCGCTTCATGACCGAGGTCGCCGCCACGGGGTCGGTGGGTGCGACCGCGGCGCCGAGCGCCAGCGCCACCGGCCAGCCGATCTGCGGCACGGCGAGGCGCACGGCGGCCATGACGGCCAGGGCGGTCACGCAGGTGAGGCCGAAGGCCATCACCGAGATGGGAACGGCGTCCTCCTTGGTCTCGCGCGGGGCGGTCAGGAAGGCCGCGCGGTAGACCAGGGGCGGCAGGTAGAGGGTGAGGATGACGTCGGGCGGCACGGCCGCCTTCCCCATGCCCGGCACGAAGCTCGCGGCCAGCCCGAGCAGGACGAGCGGGATCGCCGCGGGGATGCCGAAGCCGCGTCCGAGCCCCCGCCCCACGAGCATGATCACCGCGATGACCACGGCGACGATGACGTGGCCCTCAACCATTGGCGTCCCCGCGTACCCGTTTCACAGGTCTGAGTTGCCCGAGATCCGTCGATAATCACCCCAAGGTGCGCTTAAGGTGTGCGCATCCTGCATATGCCGGTGAATGCGAACGTGCATCCTCACGCCGCGGCGACCCGCCGGGACGGCGACGCTCACCACGCGGCGGCCCGCAGGGACGGCGGCGCTCACGCCGTGACGGCCCACGAGACGGCGATGCCCCCGCCGCGAGGACGCGGCGGGGGCATCGTGGAGTTTCGCGCGGCGCCGCCGGCCGTGGGCCGGCGGACGCCGGGGTCACTCGGCCGGCTGGGCGGCGGCCGCGGTGGCGCCCTCGGCGTCCTCCTGGCCCTCGTTCAGCTCGGCGTAGATGGCCTTGAGGTCGACCTCGTTGCCGGCCTCGTCGGTCACCTTGACGGCGTCGCCGATGACGGTCTTGGCCTTGTCGCGGACGATCTCGACCATGGCCAGCGTGAGCTGGTCGTTGTCGGCCAGGTGCTGGGCCAGGGTGTTCGGGGCGACGCCGAGCTGCATCGCGCGGCGGACCACGAAGTTGGTCAGCTCCTCCTCGCTCACCCCGATGTCCTCGGACTTGACGATCTTGTCGAGCAGGAAGCCCGTCTTGATCGCCTTCGCCGAGTTCTCCTCGAACTCGGCGAAGCGCTCGTCCTCGGTGGTCTGGTAGAGCCGGAAGAACGCCTCGCGGCTGAGGCCGCTCTCGGCGATCTGGTGCTCGAGGTTGTGCTTGCGGGCGTCCAGCTCGGCCTTGAGCGCGCTGTCGGGCAGCGGGATGTCGATCTGGTCGAGCACGGCGGCCACGGCGTTCTCGCGGGCCTGCACGACCTGGTCGACCAGCTTGTTGCGGCGGGCCTGGGCGCGCAGGCTCTCGCGCAGCTCCTCCAGCGTGTCGAACTCGCTGGCGAGGCCGGCGAACTCGTCGTCGAGCTCAGGGAGGACCTTCTCCTTGACGCTCTTGATCGTGATGGTGACCTCGGCCTCCTCGCCGGCGTTCTCGCCGCCGACGAGGGTCGTGGTGAAGGACTTCTCGTCGCCCGCGGACATGCCGACCAGCGCGTCGTCCAGGCCCTGCAGCACCGAGCCCGCGCCCACCTCGTAGGAGACGTCGGAGGCCTGCTGCTCCTCGATGTTCTTGCCGTCGATGGTGGCCGAGAGGTCCATCACGACGTAGTCGCCGTTGCCCGCGGCGCGTTCGACGCCGGTGAGCGTGGCGAAGCGCTGGCGCAGGGCGTCGATCTGGGTGTCGATGTCCTCGTCGGAGACCTCGGCCGAGGGGACGGTGACCTCGAGGCCCTCGTAGTCGGGGACGTCGAAGGCGGGGCGGACGTCCACCTCGGCGGTGAACTCCACCTCCTTGCCGTCGTCGATCTTGGTGACCTCGATCTCCGGCTGGCTGACCGGGAAGACGTCGCTCTCGTCCACGGCCTGGCCGTACAGCTTCGGCAGGGCCTCGTTGAGGGTCTCCTCCAGAACCACCGCGCGGCCGAAGCGCTGCTCGATGATGCGGGCGGGAACCTTGCCGGGGCGGAAGCCGGGGACGCGCACCTGCTGCGCGACCTTCTTGTACGCCGCCTGCATGCTCGTCTCGAGCTCCTCGAACGGCACCTCGACGGTGAGCTTCACCCGGGTCGGGCTGAGCTCCTCGACAGCGGTCTTCACGGGGTGGTCTCCTTGGTCAAGCTTCTGGTGATCGCGGGCGGCGTCATGCCGTACGGCGACCCGCGACATGCTCGCGCGCCGCGCCCACATGGGCGGCTCAGTGCACGGGCCAACCGGCACAACCATGTCTGGGCGTGCTCAATCGTGGCGGGTGTCCAGCGCCGCTTGCCAGTCTAGGGCAGACGAGCACCTTCGGCGTCACCGACAGGCGTCAGAATCTCTCAGAGATGATCTTTTGGAGAATGTCGACCGTGGCCTCGGGGGTGGTGCTGACGGCGCACAACCGCTCCATGACCTCGCTGTAACGGTCCACTTCGTCTCGTTTGTCCAGGTACAGCGCGCTGGCGAGCTGCTCGACGTATACCACGTCGGGAAGCTCATTGTCTTCGAAGCGGAGCACGCTGAACGCCCCGCCCTCGGCGCTGTGACCGCCGTAGCTGAACGGCATGACCTGAATCGTGATGTTCGGCTGGCGCATGAGCTCGAGCAGGTGCTGCAACTGGCCCCGCATGACGTCCGCGCCGCCGATCGGCCGCCGCAGCGCCGCCTCGTCGATCACCGCCCAGAACACCGGGCCGTTGACCCGGTCGAGCACGCGCTGGCGCTCCATGCGCAGGTCGACGCGCCGCGCGATCTCGGCCGCCCCGACGCCCGTCGCGCCCGCCCTGATGACGGCGCGGGCGTACTCCTTGGTCTGCAGCAGGCCGGGGACGAACTGCACCTCGTAGGTGCGGATGCGGGACGCCGCCTCCTCCAGGCCGACGTAGGCCTGGAACCACGAGGGCAGCAGGTCGTTGAAGCGGTGCCACCAGCCGGGCTCGTTGGCCCTCTGCAGCAGCTCCATCACCGTCGAGCGCGCCTCGCCGTCCTCGACGCCGTAATAGGCGAGCAGGTCGGACACATCGCGTTCCTTGAACCCGACCCGGCCGAGCTCCATCCGGCTGATCTTGGATTCGGAACCGCGGATCAGATGTCCGGCCTCCTCTCGCGAAATGCCTTTCTGTTCGCGAAGCCGGCGGAGCTGGGACCCCAGCAGGATGCGGAGAGCCGTAGGACCGGATCCGGGCTGGAACTGCGTCATTCGGCCTCCTTCTCTTCTCGGGCCAGCCCACACAGTGTCACCACTTCCGGCTCTCGTGACAAGGTCTGGGCCGCGCGTCGGGCGCGCCGGTCGCATCAGTGCGACGGCGGGGTGACATCACGGACGGTTCTTGCGCCTGCACGGCGCAGGTGCACGTGCATTTGGGTCTTGCACCAAGCCGAATACTGACCCATGATGGCCTAGTGCATATTGGGCTTAAGGTGCACTAACCCCTATAACGGCACTGGCTGCGGAGACACAATGACGGTGGGAGGTATCAGCAGGATGCTGGAGCCCCTATCCGCGGCTCATTGCCTGGAAGCAACGCCTGAAGTGGGATTTCGGCGCATATTACGTGCCGGTCGACATGAAGACCGCACCACCTGCCCGCTCCGCCCCCAGGCCGATTCCGTGAAAACGGCCCGCGACGTGACCCGCAGGACCTTGAGCGGCTGGGGTTGCCCCCAGATCGGCGACGACGCGACCCTCGTGGTGTCGGAACTGGTCACCAACGCCGTGCGCTATGCCTGCCACACCGCCCGCCGCTATGAGGACCACCCGATCACGCTGCTGCTCCTGCGAATGTCGCAGCACGTGCTGCTGGCGGTCTCCGACCCCAGCGATGAGGCGCCGACCCGCAGGCAACCCGACTTCGTCTCCGAGCACGGACGAGGCCTCTACATCGTCGACACCTACAGCAAGGCGTGGGGCTGGGAGTCGCTGGAAGAGGGTGGCAAGGCCGTCTGGGCCCTGTTTCGCGCGGAGCGCTGACCAGCGGTCAGCACGTTGCCCACAGGGTTTCGGTCCACTCGCGAACCGGCGGGCCTTCGCCGGACCCGCCGGGCGGACCCGTCCCGCGCTTCGCGCGCCGGCAGGAAGAACGCCGCCGATCGCACCGGCGGCACGATGAACCTTTCACGCCCGCTAGAGCGTCGTCCCCGCGTCCCCGCCGCCGACGGCCGGGCCCGGCGTCGCCGTCGCATCGGCGCCGCCCGGCGCCGGGCACGTCGGGGTGACCGGATTTGAACCGATGATCTCCTGCACCCAAAGCAGGCGCGCTACCAAGCTGCGCTACACCCCGGAGCATCGGGCCGCTCGCGCACTCGCAATCTCCGGTACGCTTACGTCCTGACGACCGGGAGAAGTCTAGACCAGACGGCGACCGGCTCGCGCGGACGTAGCTCAATGGTAGAGCCCCAGTCTTCCAAACTGGCTACGCGGGTTCGATTCCCGTCGTCCGCTCTCAGCACGAAGGCCCAGGCAGGAGGCACGTTCTCCGCCCGGGCCTTTCCCATTTCCACCACCGACTTCGAGCCGTCTTATTTTTCGGCCGCTCCTGCTTTTTCTCCTCCGGCGGGGCCGGAGCGCGCGGCCCCTGCCCCCCCGGGACACGACCGGGGAAGATCTTGGTAGTGACCGTGTCGGTGGTGCGGGGCTTGGGCAGGGGAAGGCCATGGCTGCCGATATCGAAGAGTTCGACGTCGTCGTCCTGGGGCTCGGACCGGGAGGCGAACAGGTCGCGGGACGCCTCGCGGAGGCCGGTCTGGCCGTCGCCGGCGTCGAGTCCCGCCTGGTGGGCGGGGAATGCCCCTACTGGGCGTGCGTGCCGACCAAGATGATGGTGCGCGCCGCCGATCTGCTGGCCGAGGGCGGACGCATCCCGTCCATGGCGGGCGAGGCGACGGTCGTGCCCGACTGGGCGCCCGTGGCCCGGCGCATCCGCGAGGAGGCCACCGACAACTGGGACGACAAGGTCGCCGCCGACCGCTTCCACGACCAGGGCGGCACGCTGGTACGGGGCCGCGGCAAGATCACGGCCCCCGGCGAGGTCACGGTGGACGGCTCACGGGTGCTGCGCGCCCGCCGCGGCATCGTCGTCGCCACCGGCTCGCAGCCGGCCGTGCCGCCGATCGCCGGGCTGGCCGGCACTCCGTACTGGACCAACCGCGAGGCGACCGAGGCCGAACGGGCGCCCGAGTCGATCATCGTGCTCGGCGGCGGCGCCGTCGGCGTGGAGTTCGGCCAGGTGCTGCGCCGCTTCGGCGCCGAGGTGACCGTCCTGGAGGCGGCCGGCGGCCTGCTGCCGTCCGAGGAGCCGGAGGCCGGCGAGCTGCTCGCCGAGGTCTTCGCCAAGGAGGGCATCACGGTACGCACGGACGCCAAGGTCACCCGGGTCGACCACCATGGCTCCGCCTTCACCGTGATGACCGAGGACGGCAGCCACCGCGCCGAGCGGCTGCTGGTGGCCACCGGGCGGCGTTGCGACCTGGCCGCCATCGGCGTGGGCGCCGTCGGCCTGGAGGAGTCGGCGCAGGTGATCAAGGTGGACGACCGCATGAGGGCCACCGAGGGGGTGTGGGCGGTCGGAGACGTTACGGGCGAGGGCGCGTTCACCCACGTGGCGGTGTACCAGGCGCGCGTCGCCCTGGCCGACATCCTGGGCGAGCACGGCCCGGCGGCGGACTACCGCGCGGCGCCGAGGGTGACCTTCACCGACCCCGAGGTGGGCGCGGTGGGCCTGACCGAACGGCAGGCCCGCGAGCTGGGCCTCGCCGTGCGCACGGCGGCCACGCCCGTCGCCTCCTCGGCGCGCGGGTGGATCCACCGCGGCGTGGGGCTGGTCAAGCTCGTCGCCGACGAGGACGCGCTGGTCGGCGCGACGGTGGCGGGGCCGTGCGGCGGTGAGGTGCTGGGCCTGCTGACGCTGGCCGTGCATGAACGCACGCCGCTCGACCGGCTCACGAGCATGATCTACGCCTACCCGACCTTCCACCGGGCGGTGGAGGACACCCTGAGCCTTCTGCGATAACGTCCCGCGACCGCGACCGCGCCCGCCGCCCCGGCGTCCCGTCCGTCCTCGCCCCTGACGGGGGGTCCGCGGCCGGGTTAACGTCGGTTGGACGACGCGGGAGGGACATGATGACGATGGACATCCGCGAGGCCTATCGCAGGGCCCTGGACGCCTTCGGCGCGCACGTTCACCAGGTCAGGGCCGATCAGTGGCGGCTGCCCACGGCCTGCGCCGGCTGGGACGTCCACGGCATGGTCGACCATCTGGTGGGCGAGAGCCTGCTGGCGCCGCAGCTGCTCGCGGGGCGGCAGGCCGCGGAGGCCGGCGAGCTGACCGAGGGCGACCTGCTCGGCGACGACCCGGTGAAGGCGTTCGACGTGGCGGCGGCCGCGGCGATGCGCGCCATGGAGCCGGCCGACGTCCTCACGCGGACGGTGCGCCTGTCGTTCGGCGACGTCTCCGGGGCGGAGTACATCGCCGAGCTGTTCGCCGACACCCTCATCCACACCTGGGACCTCGCCAGGGCGATCGGCGGTGACGAGCGGCTGGACCCCGAGCTCGTCGAGGTGTGCGCCGAGTGGTTCGCCGGAGCGGAGGAGGGCTACCGGCAGGCCGGGGTGATCGCCGAGCGCCCGCCGCTGCCGGAGGACACCGACCCGCAGACCCGCCTGCTGGCCGCTTGGGGCCGCGGCGGCTGACGCGCGGGCCGAGGGAGCGCGGTACTCTCGGCCCCGTCGCGCGTCACCGCCCCCGGCACCCGGCCGGGAGACGACGCGGGGTCACCTCCGGCATGCCCGCACGGCCGACGCGGTGGCGAGGTGACGGCCGGCGTGGGGAGGGTCAGCGGGAGACGGGCCGCTTGCCGTGGTTGGCCTTCCTCTTCTTGCGGGCCCGGCTCTTGCGCGCGCGTCTCGCCATCTCGGCCTCCCCATCGGTACGGGTCGTGCTCCCCACCATGCATCCGCGCCCGAACCGGTACAAGGCCCAAACGCCAAAGAAAGCCCCCCAGAGCCGCCACCCGGGACCGTCCACCCGCCCCACCATCGCCCCTCACGTTCCAACAAGATGCAGGTCAGATTATGTAGTATTTTGATGGAACTTGGTGGAGAGGTGAGGCGATGCTGGCTCAGCAACGGCAGCAGGCGATCCTCGAGCGCGTCCGCAGGAGCGGCGCGGTACGGGTCGCCGACCTGGTGCGCGAGCTCGGGGTGTCGGACATGACGATCCGCCGCGACCTTGAGGCGCTGGCCGAGCGCGGGCTGGTCGACAAGGTGCACGGCGGCGCCACCGCCACCGGCGCGGGGTCCACCGAGGAGCCGGGCTTCGCGGCCAAGTCGGTGCGCCAGCAGGCCGAGAAGGAGGCGATCGCCCGCCGCGCCGCCGAGCTGGTGCGCCCGGGCAGCGCGGTCGCGCTGTCGGCCGGCACGACCACCTGGACCCTGGCCCATCACCTGGCCGACGTCCCCCACCTCACGGTCATCACCAACTCCGTCCAGGTCGCCGACGTCTTCCACCGGGCCGGGCGCGCCGACCAGACCGTCGTGCTCACCGGAGGGGTGCGCACGCCGTCGGACGCGCTGGTGGGGCCGGTCGCCGTGGCGGCCATCCGCGCGCTCAACGTCGACACGCTGATGCTCGGCGTGCACGGCATGAACCCCAGGGCGGGCTTCACCACCCCCAACATCCTTGAGGCCGAGACCGACCGCGAACTGGTCGCGGCGGCGCAGCGGCTGGTCGTGCTGGCCGACCACACCAAGTGGGGCACCGTCGGCATCAGCACGATCGCCAAGCTGGACGAGGCGCACGTCGTGATCAGCGACACCGGCCTGCCGGAGGAGGCCAGATCGGCGCTGTCCGAGCAGGCCGGCACGCTGCTGCTGGCCGACCCTGCGGGGACGGCGCCATCGACCGAGCCGGCGCGCGACGCCGGCGGGTCCGGACGCGCGAACCGCGCTCCGGGAACAGAACGGGCGGCCCGGGCCGCCGACACGACAGGACAGGCGGCTCAGCCGGCCGCCGGACAGGAGGTGGCCCGGTGAAGCGGACCGTCACCCAGCTCGCCGATGGGCGAGAGCTCATCTACTTCGACCACGACGAGAGCGCCGACCGCGGCGCCGCCGACACCCGCGAGCTGCCCCCGCGCCCCGCGGCCTCGGAGCTGCGGTACGACCCGGTGATGGACGAGTGGATCGCCATCGCCGGGCACCGCCAGGGCCGCACGTTCCTGCCCCCCACCGACGAATGCCCCCTGTGCCCCTCCCGGCCGGGCCACGCGACCGAGATCCCCGCCGCCGACTACGACGTCGCGGTGTTCGAGAACCGTTTCCCGTCCTTCAGCTTCAACCTGGGCCACTACGAGGACGTGGGCGGCCTGAGCGAGGTGCGGCCCGGCGTCGGCCGGTGCGAGGTGGTGTGCTTCACCTCCCGGCACGACTCCTCCTTCTCCCGGCTGTCTCCCGAGCAGGTCGATCTGGTGCTGGTGGCGCTCGCCGACCGCACCGACCACCTCTCGCGGCTGGACGGCGTGGAGCAGGTGTTCCCGTTCGAGAACCGCGGCGCCGAGATCGGCATCACGCTGGCGCACCCGCACGGCCAGATCTACGCCTATCCGTACGTGACGCCTCGCACGCGGCAGATGCTGGCCTCGGCGGCCCGCTACCGCGAGCGCACGGGCGGCGACCTGTTCGCGGACGTGCTGGCCGCCGAGCGCAAGGCCGAGACGCGCGTGGTCGCCTCCAACGAGCACTGGACGGCGTTCGTCCCCGCGGCGGCGCGGTGGCCGTTCGAGGTGCACGTCTACCTCAACCGCAGGGCGGCCGACCTTCGCGAGCTGGACGCCGAGGAGCGCGCGGCCTTCGGCCCGCTCTACACCGACGTGCTGCGGCGGCTGGACGGGCTGTTCGGGGTCACCATGCCCTACGTCGCGGCCTGGCACCAGGCGCCCGTGCGCACCGGGCGCGACCTCGCCTACCTGCACCTGCAGCTGTTCAGCATCCGGCGGGCGGCGCAGAAGCTGAAGTACCTGGCCGGGTCGGAGTCGGCGATGGGCGCGTTCGTCAACGACGTGCTGCCCGAGGAGGCCGCCCGGATGCTGCGCGAGCAGCCGTGACCGCGCCCGCCCTGGACGGCCCGCCGCGGGCGCGGCGGCGGTGACCACGCGCACGCCACGTCGGGGGACGTCACCTCCGGGGTCGCCATAAATACGGATCTACCACTACCATCCATCAGACACCGGCCGTAACGGCCGGTCCGCCTAATCCCAGGTGCCCCGCCTGGGAGCCGGGGACCCATCGGTTCCTCTGGGGTGAATCCACGCGTGTGGTAGGGCGTCTCCGGCCCGAACCCGTCAGCTAACCCGGTCGGCAGATGGAGAGGAGCGGGCTCTGCCCCTGTCTTCCGGCCGCCACGGTTCCGTGGCCGCCTGCGCTCTGATGGTGGCCGCCCTGGTGCTCGGCCCGTCCACGGCCGGCGCCGCCGCCCCCAAACCCACCGAGAAACAGCTCAAGGCACAGCTCGCCGCCCTCGGCAAGCAGGTCGACAAGCTGATCGCCCAGTACAACGCCAAGCGCGTCGCGGTCGCCAAGGCCAAGGACGCGGAGAAGAAGGCCCGTGAGCGGCTGAAGGCCGCGGAGACCGAGCTCACCGCCTCCGAGGGCCAGGTGGGCGACATCGCCCAGCTCAGCTACCAGGCGGGCAGCGGCCTCGGCATGATGCGCGAGCTCATGTCGCCCGGTTTCGGCGGCGCCGCGATGCTGCAACAGCTCCAGGCCGAGCAGTCCGCCGAGATCGGCCGATATGCCACGGCCCGTGACGCCCGCAAGAAGGCGGCCGACGACGCGGCCGCGCTGACCGACGGCCTGCGCGACGACGTCGTCGAGGTGACCGCCCAGCGCAGGGACGCCGAGAAGCTGATCGGCCAGATCAAGGACAAGCTGGACCGGCTGGTGCCCACCGCCCCGGGCAAGCAGGCCAACGGCAGCTGGGCGCCCGAGCTGCCGGCCGGGAGCGAGAACATCACCCCGCGGATGCGGCTGATGCGCGCCGAGGTCAAGGACCACTTCCCGCTGCGGTTCCCCGTCGGCTGCTACCGCCCCGAGAACAGTGGCGAGCACCCGCTGGGCCGGGCATGCGACTTCATGCTCAGCTCCGGCGGGGCGATGCCCTCGCCCGCCGGCGTCGCGATGGGCGAGCAGATCGCCGCCTGGGCCATCAAGAACGGCGGCAAGCTCGGCGTGAAGTACGTGATCTACCGGCAGCGGATCTACAACCTGGGCTTTCCCGGCTGGCGGTCGATGGCCAACCGCGGCGGGATCACCGCCAACCACTTCGACCACGTGCACATCTCGATGTACTAGCCGTCCGGCCGTCTTGCCGCCGGTGAAAGTTCCATCCGGACACTCGCCCGGAGGATGTATTACGGTGACCCGCCGCCCGGTGACCGGGCGGCGGGCGTGGCACCGCGACGTGCCTGCGGGGCGCCTGCCGCGCGGCCCGGCGCCGGTGGGGCCGATCAGCCCGGCAGGCGGATGGGGTTGACGATGTCGGCGTAGATGAGCAGGCTGCTCATGGCGATCAGGAAGATCGCGACCGTGTACGTCAGCGGCAGCGCCTTGGCGATGTCCACGTGCCCCGGCATCGGGCGGCGGCGCACCCGGGCGTAACCGCGCTTGATGCCCTCCCACAGGCCGCCGGCGATCTGGCCGCCGTCCAGCGGCATCAGCGGGATCAGGTTGAACATGCCGATCGCGAGGTTGAACCCGGCCAGGAGCTGGATGAAACCGGCGATCTTGTTCTCCAGCGGGATGGCCGCCGCGGCGATCGCGCCGCCCAGGCGCCCGGCGCCGACGACGCTCTGCGGGCTGTTGAGGTCACGCTCGGCGCCGCCGAAGGCCGCCTGCCAGACCCCGACGAGCCTCTGCGGCAGTTGCAGCAGTGCCGAGCCGGTGCGCCTGACCAGGTCGGCCATGGCGCCGACGACGTACCCGAGCCCTTGCTTCTCCACGACGAGGGTGGGGCTGACGCCGAGGAAGCCGACGTTCTTGTCCAGCTTCTCCGGGTCGTCGAGGGAGGGGCGATCTTGCGCGATGAGCGTGGCGTTCAGCGTCATCGGCTTGCCGTCGCGCTCGATGCCGATGGCGACCGGGCCTGCGCCATGGGTGCGGATCAGCGTACTGGCGTCGTCCCAGGAGTTCACCGGCCTGCCGCCGAACGAGACGATCTTGTCCTTGGCCCTGAGCCCGGCGAGCGCCGCGGGCGTGGACCGGTGGGCCGGGGTGCACTGCTGGCCCTTCTCCTGCTCGGCCACGGTGACGACGCACTTTGAGACCTCGGCGACCACGGGCTTGGGCACCGAGATGCCGAAGCCCATCAGCACGATGGCGAACAGCACGAAGGCCAGCACGAAGTTCATCGCGGGACCGCCGATGAAGATGATGACCTTCTGCCACCAGGGCTTGCGGTACAGGACGCGGTCGGCGTCGCCGGGCTTGACCTCCTCCAGCGCCGCCTGCCTGGCGCTCTCGATGAGCGCCTGCCACGGCCCGGTGGAGATGTTGCGAAGCTTGTTCGGATCATCGTTGGGCCGGGGAGGAAGTGCCCCGATCATGCGGATGTAGCCGCCCATCGGAATCCACTTCAGGCCGTATTCGGTATCGCCGCGGCGGCGCGACCACATCGTGGGCCCGAAACCGACCATGTACTGCGTGACCTTGACGCCGAAGAACTTCGCGGGCACCAGATGGCCCAACTCGTGCAGGGCAATGGACACGGCCAACCCGACGAAGAAGATGAGAAACCCGGCCACTGCGAGCCAGCTCATAGGTGCTACCCCCACGTCGGAGAAGATGCCTTCTGTTTGGATTGCCCGTTCCGAGCGTAACCGAACGCGCGAGGGCTTCGGCCGCCGCCGGAAAACAACACTCAACGACCAAGCGTAGGAGTGACTTGCGCGCGGTGGAGCGAATCGGGAGACTGCATTGACGGTACGCAATCATGTAGACACCGTGGGATATGAGTCGGCGTAGCATAATTTGCCGGTTCTGTTCCCAAGGACCAAGGGAGCACCTTGATACGCATCCTGGTTGCCGAACACCTACCTCTCGTCCGCCGGGGCCTCGTCGCCTCGCTGAACGGCGAGAAGGATCTCATGGTGATCGCCGACGTCGCCTCCGGCGAATACATCGTGCCGGCAGCCATGGAACTCACCCCGGACGTGGCGGTGGTCGACGTCGACCTCCCCGACGTCGACGGGCTCACCGCCGCCGCGCGCCTGCACCAGAAGGCGCCGCGCTGCAAGGTGCTGCTGCTGTCGGCGCGGCCGAACCCCGGGCAGGTGCGCCGGGCCTTCGCCGCCCACGCGCTCGGCTTCCTGAGCACGAACGTGGCGCCCGAGCATCTGGCCGACGGCATCCGCCGCGTCGCCTCCGGGCGCAAGGCCGTCGACTCCGACCTCGCCATCGCGGCGCTCACCTCGGCCGACAACCCTCTCACCCCCCGCGAGCAGGACGTCCTGCGCATCGCCGCCCAGGGCGCCTCCTCCAAGGAGATCGCCGCCAAGCTCTATCTCTCTGTGGGAACGGTCCGAAATCATCTGTCGCGCATCATCTGCAAGACCGGAGCCCGCAACCGCGCCGACGCGGTGCGCATCGCCGCCGAGACCGGCTGGCTCTGATCGCGTTGGGCGCGGGGGGCTACGGCCGCCAGATGAGGATCAGCGCGCAGTCGTCGTTGTGCCCGGCCGACATGGAGTTGACCAGGGGGCGGGCGCCGTCGTGGAAGCCCGAGGGCACCAGCCGCTCGGCCTCGCCGAGCAGCCGGTCGAGCCCGGAGTCGATGTCGCGCCCGGGCTGCTCGATCAGGCCGTCGGTGTAGAGCATCAGCGCGTCGCCCTTGCGCAGCACGCCGCTGTCGGGCTCGCAGTGCAGGTCGGGGACGACGCCCAGCACGACGCCCTTGGCGGCCGACACCTGCCAGGTGCCCGTGCCCGCGTCGAACTTGACCACCGGCGGGTGCCCGGCGGAGGTGATCTGGTACGCCCCGGTGGACAGGTCGAGCCGGAGGTGGACGGCGGTGACGAAGCCCTCGCCCTCGGGCTGGCGGTGCAGGTAGGCGTTGCAGGCGGGCAGGAAGGACTCGACCGACCCCAGCAGCCCGCCGAAGGTGCCCGAGAGCATCAGCGCGCGGGTGCCGGCGTCCACGCCCTTGCCCGACACGTCGACCAGGGCGACCTCGAGAACGTTCCCGTGGCGCATGGAGACCAGGAAGTCGCCGCCGAAGGAGGAGCCGCCCGCCTGCTTGAGCACGACCCGCGAGCCCCACTCTTTGCGGTTGAGCGGCGGCAGCTCGCCCTGCCGCTTGAGGCGGTCGCGCAGTTCGAGCAGCATCGCGTCCCCGCGCAGCCCCTGGACGCCCAGCTTGCCGCGCGTGCGGGCCATGAGGAAGGCGAGCACGGTCGTGAACCCGATGGTCACCAGCAGCCCCGCGCCGACGGAGCGCACGCCGAGCGTGGCCGCGATGTAGCCCAGCGCCACGGCGACGGCGCCCACCAGGACGGCCAGGCTGCGCATGCGGAGCTGCAGGCCCCCGACGAGAGTGGCCAGGATGAACAGGCTCGGTGAGAACCACTCGGTGGAGACGCGCGCGGCGAGGGCGCCGAGCGCCAGCGTGGCGACGCTCAGCGTGATGAGCAGGTTCCGGTCACGCGCCAATGGCCCCCTCCGCAGGAACCGCACGATCCGCACCAGGAACGGGATGCGAACCAAGATCGCGCGGAGCCGCGGGGGGATCAGCGGCGCCGGACGGGAAGTCATGATGCGCTCGACTCTATCTGCCCATCTGCCGTTTGGGCAGCCGACTTGACCAAGACCTTGATCATTAAACGGGGATATTAGGTGGCCGATCCGGTTTGCCCGGTCATAACGTTGGCCAGGTGAACAGCGAACAAAGCACGCGGCCGGGCATGGTCATCCGTCCCATCGACGAGTCGGAATGGCGGGCATGGCTCGACGTGGACGAAGAGGCGTTCTCCGAGGACAACTCCCCCGCCCGCGCCGATGCGTTCAGGTCGCTGCTGGAGTTCGACCGGTCGCTCGGGGCCTTCGACGGTGACCTGCTGGCCGGGGTGGTCGCGGGGCTGACCTTCACGATGACCGTCCCCGGCGGCCCGAAGCCGGTCTGCGGCGTGACCGCCGTCGCCGTGCTCCCCTCCCACCGGCGCCGGGGCGTGCTCACCTCGCTGATGCGGCGGCAGCTCGAGGGGCTGCACGAGAGCGGTGAGCCGGTCGCGGCGCTGTACGCCACCGAGGCCGCCATCTACCAGCGGTTCGGGTACGGCAGGGCCACCGACAATCTGTTCCTCACCATCCCCGCGCGCTCCCCGTTCGCCGCGCACGCGCCGGTCGACCCCTCACTGCGGTTGCGCGTCGTCAGGCCCGCGGCCGAGGCGCGGGCGGACCTGCAGAAGGTGTTCGACACCGTGCTGCCGACCCGTCCCGGCCTGTACGCCCGCAACGACGCCAAGTGGAACATCCTGATGGCCGACGACCCCGACCACCGTCGCGGGGGCAGCGCGCTGCGCTGCGTGATCGCCGAGGACGACGCGGGGCCGCGGGGGTACGCCCTGTTCCGGGTCAAGCCGGGGGTCACCGAGAACGACGTGCCCGACGGCGAGCTGCGGGTGGTCGACCTGTTCGGCCTGGACCCCGCGGCCTACGCCCTGCTGTGGCGCCACGTCCTCGACCGCGACCTGTGCTCGCGGGTGCGCGCCCCCATCCGCCCGGTCGACGACCCGATCATGCACCTGCTCGCCGAGCCCCGCCTGCTGAACGCCGGGTTCGTGGACGAGATGTGGGTGCGGGTGGTGGACGTCGACAGGGCGCTCGCCGCCCGCGCGTACGCCGCGCCCGTGGACGTCGTCCTGGACGTCCAGGACACCGTGTGCCCGTGGAACGCCGGGCGCTGGCGGCTGTCGGCCGGCGCCGGCGGGGCCGTCTGCGCCCGCACCACCGACCCCGCCGACGTGGAGCTGCCGGTGAGCGTGCTCGGCGCGGCCTACCTGGGCGGGCGGACGCTCGGCGCCTACCAGGCCGCGGGCGTCGTCCGCGAGACCCGCCCGGGCGCGCTGCGCGCCCTGTCGGCCGCGATGGCCTGGGACGTCGCGCCGTGGGGCGGCATGATCTTCTGACACCCGCCGGGTTTCCGGCGGCGCTGTTCTAGGCTTGGCCCATGGCACTGCAGAGCTTGCAGATCACCGCGATCACGGCGATGCGGGCGCGCGACGTCTCGCGTCCTTCGTCCGACCAGCAGGAGGCCGCCGACCGGCGGCCGCTGCGCGACGAGATGGCCCGCAAGGCCGACGCCCCGCGCAAGGGCGAGCCCGCTCGCAAGCCCGAGCCGCCGCGCAAGCCCGACCCACGCCGCCGCAAGGAGGCCTAGCGGCTCAGCGGCCCGGCAGGGGCGGGATGCCGCCGCCGGTCTCGTAGGCCGAGATCTGGTCGATGCGGCGCTGGTGGCGCTGCTCTCCGGAGAACGGCGTGCTCAAAAAGACCTCGACGAAGCGCGTGGCCTCCTCCAGGGAGTGCATGCGGGCGCCCAGGCTGATGACGTTGGCGTCGTTGTGCTGCCGCGAGAGCGAGGCGGTCTGCTCGCTCCAGGCCAGCGCCGCGCGGACGCCTCGCACCTTGTTCGCCGCGATCTGCTCGCCGTTGCCCGACCCGCCGATCACGATGCCGAGGGACCCGGGGGCGTTCACCACGCCCTCGGCGGCGCGCAGGATGAACGCCGGATAGTCGTCCTCGGCGTCGTACACGAACGGGCCGTCGTCGACGACGTCGTGGCCGTGCTCCTTCAGCCAGGAGACGAGGTGGTTCTTGAGTTCGTAGCCGGCGTGATCGGCGGCGATGTAGACGCGCACGCGCCCATTGTCGCAGCCCGGCTTCCCTCGGGTCCATCGGGCCGCGCCGTAGGCGGATCACCGGCCCCCACCGGCGCGGATTCCGTTACAGTAATAGGCGGTTGGCCACATGACCCCTTACAGGAGAGTTTCATGCGTGAGATCCGCGTGATCGGGGACCCCGTCCTGCGCACCCCCGGCGAGCCGGTCACGTCCTTCGACCGCGATCTTCGGCGGCTGATCGACGAGATGATGGAGACGATGTACGCCGCCGACGGCGTCGGCCTGGCCGCCCCGCAGATCGGGGTGTCCAAGCGGCTGTTCGTCTACGACGCCAGCGGGCGCAAAGGGCACGTCGTCAACCCCGAGCTCACCATCGACGACGCCGAGGAGGTCCTCGACGAGGAGGGCTGCCTGTCGGTGCCCGGCCGCGACACCGGCAAGCCGCTGTACGCCCGCACGCCGCGCGCGGCGGGGGTGAGCGTGCGCGGGTTCGACCGGCTCGGCCGGCCGGTGCGCCTGAAGGCGCGAGGGCTGCTGGCCCGTTGCTTCCAGCACGAGTACGACCACCTCGAAGGGGTCATCTACGTCGACCGCCTGCCCAAGAACGCCGCCCGCGACATCCTGCTGCGCACCCCCTGACGCATCTCGGGTCACAGAGCGCGTCGTCAGGCGGCCTTGGGGCCGCCCGGCGTCATGGGCGGTCGTCGTGCCCCACGGGCACGGGCGCCGCGCGGCGGGGCGTCCACAGGCGGGCGACCAGCCAGAGCAAGGGCCGGGCGACCAGGCCCAGGCCGGCCAGGAGCAGCGCGGCGACGACGACCCACTCGTTGGAGCCGCCGGGGCCGTACACGTGGCCGCGCCGCCCGGTGTCGAAGGCCGGGGAGGTGGCGCCGGCGGTGAAGGTGCCGCGCTCGCTGCCGTAGAACCCGATGTCCTGCCGCACGTCCCTGCCGTCGCGCGAGCGGAACGTGCCGGTCCACGAGCACTGCTCGTGGCCGGGGTGCTGGATGCAGTCGAGCCGGCGGGCGGTGAAGGTGCCGGGGATTCCGTCGCCGCGCAGGGCCGCGATGGCCGGCCCGGCGTTCTGGACGGCCAGCAGCATGAGCAGCAGCCCGCCGAGCGCCAGCGCCATCTCGAACGCGCTGACGCGGCGCGCCGTACGGACCGACGGCTTCACGCGACCGCCCTCCTCACTACAGTTGCAGGGACTTGACCTCGAGGTACTCCTCAAGGCCGAACTCCCCGAGCTCACGTCCGACCCCCGACTGCTTGTAGCCGCCGAACGGGGCCGAGGTGTTGAACCGGCCGCCGTTGATCGCCACCTGGCCGGTGCGCAGCCTGCGCGCCACGGCCACCGCCTCCTCCTGCGTGCCGCCCCACACCGCGCCGGAAAGTCCGTAGGGGGTGCCGTTGGCGATGTCCACGGCCTCGTCGACGGAGGTGTAGGGGATGAGCGAAAGCACCGGGCCGAAGATCTCCTCCTGCTCGATGACCATGCCCGGCGCGACGCCGGCGAAAACGGTCGGCTCGACGTAATAGCCGCGTTCGAGCGGCCGGTCGCCGCCGCCGGCGACCAGCCGGGCGCCCTCCTCCTGACCCCGGTTGAGGTAGTGGACCACGCGCTCGCGCTGGGCGGCCGACACCAGGGGGCCGAGGCGGGTGCCCTCCTCGAACGGGCCGCCGAGGGTGTAGGTGCGGGCGAGGGCCGCGGCCTGGCCGGCGGCCTCGTCGTACCGGTCACGGTGCACGAGCATGCGGGTGAGGGCCGAGCACGTCTGGCCGGAGTTGATGAACGCCCCCGCCACTCCGAGCTTCACCGCGGTCGCCAGGTCGGCGTCCGGGAGGATCAGGTTGGCCGACTTGCCGCCGAGCTCCAGCGCGACGCGCTTGACGGTGTGGGAGGCCAGCGCCGCGACGCGCCTGCCCGCCCCTGTGGAGCCGGTGAAGGACACCATGTCGACGCCGGGGTGGGAGGCGATGGCCTCGCCCACGACCGGCCCCGGGCCGCTGACCATGTTGAACACGCCGGGGGGCAGCCCGGCGTCGTGCAGGATCTCGGCGAAGGCGTAGGCGGCGAGCGGGGCGACCTCGCTCGGCTTGAGCACCACCGTGCACCCGGCGGCGAGGGCCGGGGCGACCTTGCACACCACTTGGTGCAGGGGGTAGTTCCACGGGGTGATCGCGCCGACGACGCCGACCGGTTCGCGCAACACCAGCGAGTCGCCGACACGGGTCTCCCGATCGCACCGCTCCTCGGCCAGACGGGCGTGGTCGGCGAGCACCGCGGCGGGCATCAGGGTCTGCACCTTGAGCGCGAAGGTGTACGGCGAGCCCATGTCGGTGGCGATGGTGCGCGCCATCTGCTCGGCGCGTTCCTTGAGGAGGTCGGCCGCCGCTTTGAGGATCTTGCCCCGGTCGGCGGCGGCGGTGCCCGACCACGCCGGGAACGCGGCGCGGGCGGCGGACACGGCCCGGTCGACGTCACCCGGGGAGCCCGCGGGAACCCGGTCGATGACCTGCTCGGTCGACGGATCGACGACGTCGATGCCCTCGCCGGACGAGGAGGATACCCAGGCTCCTTGCACGTAAAGCTGACGCATGCCCCTCGATTCTCGCGCGCGGTCGTCGCGGCGGACGGTCACCCCGCCGGGCGGCGCGCCTGCGCCGCCCGGCGGGCGCGACTGCCGAGACCACGGTGCCACGCCGTCGCCGCCATCTGCCGCCTGTCATCTCACATAACGGTCAGGGAAGGAGAACGGATCGAGTTGACCATGGCTTTCAGGCAGGGCGCAACCCTCCGCACGCATCCGGTCACGGACGGGCCGCGGCCCGTCCGGTCAGTCGAAGATCGGCTCCCGGGTGCGCGAGCGCTTCAGTTCGAAGAACCCGTCGGTGCCGGCGACGAGCCGCACGCCGTCCCACAGCCTGGCGGCCGCCTCCCCCTTGGGTGCCGGGGAGATCACCGGGCCGAAGAAGGCGACGCCTTCGACGGAGATGACGGGCGTGCCGACCTCCTGCCCGACCAGGTCGATGCCGTGCGCGTGCGACCGGCGCACGGCGTCGTCGAAGTCGGTGGAGTCGGCGGCGGCGACGAGCTCGCGGTCCAGGCCGGCCGCCTCCAACGCGTCGGCGAGCAGCGCGCGCAGGGCGGCGACGGCGTCGAAGTCCTCCTCGCCCTCGGCGGGCCTGAGGCGGCGCTCGTTGTGGATGCGGACGCCGATCTGGGTGTAGAGGTCGCCGATGACGTGCTCGCCGTACTTCTCGGCGGCGGCCTGCACGACCCGGACCGGGGCCATGGCGTCACGGAGATAGTCGCGGTACTGCTCGGGGATGTCCTTGTCCTCGTTGAGCACGAACAGGCTCATGATGTGCCATCGCGGCTCGACGGGCCGTACCTTCTCCACCTCCAGCACCCAGCGCGAGCTCATCCAGGCCCATGGGCAAAGGGGGTCGAACCAGAAGTCCACCGGGGTTCGTTCAGTCATGGCCAGCTTCCCTGCTCCTGCTCGTGGCGGATGTCCCGATACATCTGCCAGCCCCGGCCACGCGTGCGCTATTCCCAATTCCTGGTATCTCGGTGGGAAATCATTTCACCCGCGACCCCTGATGTCCCTGCACCGGTGCGGCATCATGGCGCCCGACGTGGCAGGATTCATGCATTCCTCTCGCGAAGGGGCAGAGGAGATCGGCGATGAGGAGCGGATGTGGCAGGCAATCTGACCCGTGACGAAGCCCGGGTGCGGGCTCGTCTGCTCAAGGTGCGGTCCTACTCGGTCGAACTCGACCTCACCGAGGGCGAAGAGCGCTTCGAGAGCGTCACCACGGTCCGATTCTCCTGCGCCGAACCGGGCGCGACGACCTTCATCGAGCTGGCCGAGGCGAAGATCCGCAAAGCCGTCCTGAACGGCGCCGAGCTCGACGTGACGACCTACGACGCCGAGACCGGCCGCCTGCCGCTGCCCGGCCTGGCCGCCGACAACGAGCTGCTCGTCGACGCCGACTGCAGCTACATGCGCACCGGCGAGGGCCTCACCCGCTTCGTCGACCCGCTCGACCAGAAGGTCTACCTGCACTCGCAGTTCGAGACGGCCGACGCCCACCGCATGTACGCCTGTTTCGACCAGCCCGACCTGAAGGCCGCCTTCGAGCTCGGGGTGCTGGCGCCCTCCGACTGGGAGGTCATCTCCAACGCCGCCCCCGACTCCGTCGAGGAGCTCGAGGAGCACCAGGGCCGCCACGGCGCGCTCCAGCGCGCCAAGCGCTGGCACTTCCCGCCCACCCCGGTGCTGTCGACCTACATCACCGCCCTGGTCGCCGGCCCCTACGCCGTGGTCCGCGACGAGCACGACGGCATCCCGCTCGGCGTCTTCTGCCGCGCCTCCCTGGCCGAGCACCTGGACGCCGGCAACATCTTCGAGGTCACCAAGCAGGGCTTCGACTTCTTCCACCGCGTGTTCGGCCTGCGCTACCCGTTCGGCAAGTACGACCAGGTGTTCGTCCCCGAGTTCAACGCCGGGGCCATGGAGAACGCCGGCGCGGTGACCTTCCTGGAGGACTACATCTTCCGCTCCCGCGTCACCGACGCCATGGTGGAGCGCCGCGCCGAGACGATCCTGCACGAGATGGCGCACATGTGGTTCGGCGACCTGGTCACCATGCGCTGGTGGGACGACCTGTGGCTGAACGAGTCCTTCGCCACCTACATGTCGGTGCTGTGCCAGGCCGAGGCCACCCGCTGGGGCCAGGGCGCCTGGACGACCTTCGCCAACGTGGAGAAGTCCTGGGCCTACCGCCAGGACCAGCTGCCCTCCACCCACCCGATCGCCGCCGACATTCCCGACATGCAGGCCGTGGAGGTCAACTTCGACGGCATCACCTACGCCAAGGGCGCCTCGGTGCTCAAGCAGCTGGTGGCCTACGTCGGGCTCGACAACTTCCTCGCCGGCGTGCGCGACTACTTCGACGAGCACGCCTGGGGCAACACCGAGCTGAAAGACCTGCTGTCGGCGCTCGAGCGCACCTCCGGCCGCGACCTGTCCTCCTGGTCCAAGGAGTGGCTGGAGACCGCCTGGGTCAACACGCTGCGCCCGTCCTTCACCGTGGACCCCGAGGGCCGCTTCCTGCACTTCGAGGTGCTCCAGGAGGCCCCGGCCGACTACCCGACCCTGCGCTCGCACCGCGTCGCCATCGGCCTGTACTCCCGGGTGAACGGCTCGCTCACGCGGGTCAAGCGGGTGGAGCTCGACGTCGTGGGCGCCCGCACGGCCGTGCCCGAGCTGGCCGGCGAGGCTCAGCCCGACCTGATCCTCGTCAACGACGACGACCTGACCTACGCCAAGATCCGCCTGGACGAGCGCTCCATGCGCACGCTCGTCGACGGCGGCATCGCCGGCTTCGCCGAGTCGCTGCCGCGCGCGCTGAGCTGGTCGGCCGCCTGGGACATGACCCGCGACGCCGAGATGGCCACGCGCGACTA
Organism: Sphaerisporangium sp. NPDC005289; assembly: GCF_040607455.1. Taxonomy (NCBI): domain Bacteria; kingdom Bacillati; phylum Actinomycetota; class Actinomycetes; order Streptosporangiales; family Streptosporangiaceae; genus Sphaerisporangium; species Sphaerisporangium sp. NPDC005289. Next base: position 111,269 of record NZ_JBEXGS010000024.1, on the reverse strand, counting down.
CGTCCGGCTGGTCACCTCCAACGTCCACGCGATCGCCGACATCACGGTCCTGCAGACGGTGCTGCGCCAGGCGCGCCTGGCCGCCCAGCAGTACGCCGACCCGGCGTGGCGGGCCACCGGCCTGGCAGAGCTGTCGGCGGCGCTGCGCCGGCTGATCGCCTCGGCCGAGCCCGGCTCCGACCACCAGCTCGCCTATGTCAACGCCTTCACCGCCGGGGCCACCACCACCGAGGACCTCGCCTTCGTCAAGGGCATCATCGAGGGCACGTCGGTCCCCGAGGGCCTGAGCGTGGACGCCGACCTGCGCTGGACGCTGACGCACGCGCTGGTGTCGGGCGGCGTGCTGTCCGCCGGCGACATCGCCGAGGAGCTGCGGCGCGACCCGTCGGCCCGGGGCGAGCAGTCTGCGGCCATGTGCCAGGCGGCCATCCCGACCCCCGAGGGCAAGGCCGAGGCCTGGTCCAAGATCACCGGTGGCGCGCTGAGCGGCGCGGCGCTGCGCTCGACCATCGTCGGCTTCATGGACCCCGACCACGTCGAACTGCTCCAGCCCTACGGCGAGCGGTTCTTCCAGGAGGTCGGCCGCATCTACAAGAGCTGGCCCTCCGACAGCGCCCAGCGGTTCGCGATGGGGTGCTACCCGGCGCTGCTCATCGACCCCGGGACGGTGGCGAGGACGCAGGACTACATCTCCGCCGAGCAGCCGGTGCCGGCGCTGCGCCGCCTGCTGATGGAGGGCGCCGACTCCATCGGCCGGGCCCTGCGCGCCCGCGCCAAGGACTCCTCGGCCGTCTGATCCACCCCTCCTCCGGGGCCCGCCCGCCGGCGGGCCCCCTCGCTCCGAGGTGCACCCTCCTTTGAGCCCGGCCCGCCTGGTGTCCAAGTCCGGTTGAACGCCAGGCGGGCCGGTCGGCCGCACGTTCCGCGGCCGGCCCTCCCAGCGGGCTGTAAGCCTCCTGCAAGCGTTCCGCGGTGACATGAGAGCCAGCGAAAACGGCAGCGGCCGTTCACAGCGGGCCACGACCGGTCTACTGTGCGCGCTGTCACCGTAAGCCGGGAGGCCCCCATGATCGCTCTCGCCGTCGTCGGCGTCCTCGCCCTCGTGTCGCTCTTCCTGGTGGTCTCCACCTACAACGGGCTGGTGCGCAGGCGCGGCGCGGTGGACAACGCCTGGGCCCAGATCGACGTCCAGCTCAAGCGCCGCCACGACCTGATCCCGAATCTGGTGGAGACCGTGAAGGGGTACGCCGCGCACGAGCGCGGCACCCTGTCGGCCGTGGTGGCGGCCCGCGGGCAGGCCCTCTCGGCCCAGGGCCCGCGCGACCAGGCCTCCGCCGAGAACCTGCTGTCCGGCGCGCTGAAGAGCCTGTTCGCGGTCTCGGAGGCCTACCCCGACCTGAAAGCGGACCACAACTTCGCCGCCCTCCAGGACGAGCTGGCCACCAGCGAGAACCGCATCGCCTACTCGCGGCAGTACTACAACGACGCCGTCCTGACCTACAACAACGGCATCCAGACGGTGCCGGCGAACATCGTGGCCGGCATGACCGGCTTCCAGGCGCGCGAGTACTTCCAGGCGCCGGGCGAAGAGCGCGGCCCGGTCCAGGTCCGTTTCTGACGCCCCGATCCGATGATCTTCGTTTGGGCCGCGGCCGCCGCCGTCGCGCTGTGGCTGGCCCTGCTCGCCGCGATGGCGTTCGCCACCCGCAATCCGGGCATCACCCCGGGGCCGCCCACCAGCGAGCTGGGCGAGGAGTCCCCCGCCCTGGTGGACCTGATCACCGGCGACTGGCGCCTGTGCGACGAGGCCGCCTCCGCCACGCTGCTCGACCTGGCCGCCAAGGGCGCGGTGCAGATCGAGGAGATCGGCCCCGAGCTGTCGCTGGTGCGGCTCGGCACGCCCCGAGCACCGCTCGCGCCGTACGAGAAGCTGGTGCTGGACCACGTGGCCTCGCTCGCCACCGACGGCGTGGTGGCCACCGGGGCGCTGGCCGAGGGGGCAAGGAACCTCGGCCGCTGGTGGAAGAGCTTCCGCAAGAAGGTCATCGCCGAGGCCCGCGAGAAGGGCCTGTCGCGTCCGCGGTGGAGCCGCGCGCAGGCCGTCCTGCTCACCGCCGCGGCGGCCGTGCCCGCCGTCGCCGTGGGCGTCGCGGTGGCCGCCACCGCGGACGACGGCCATGAGGGAGGCGGCATCGGCGCGGGGTTCATCGCGCTGGCCGTGCTGAGCGCTCTGATGGACAGGTTCAACGGCGAGCGCGGCACGGCCCTGGGAGCCCGGGTCGCCGGCCATTGGCTGGGCGTGCGCGCCCACCTGTCCGGCGGCGGCTTCGCCGACCGGCCCGCCGCCTCGGTGACGATCTGGGGCAGACATCTGGCGTACGCCGCCGCCCTGGGGCTGGCCAGGCGCGCGGTCACCAGCCTGCCGATCAGCGTCCCCGCCGACGACAGGCGGGCCTGGTCGGACTTCGGGGGCATGTGGCACGTGGTGGACGTGCGCTATCCCCGCCGCATCCTGTGGGGGCGCCCGCCCTGGCCGGTGGTGTTCGGCGGGGTGGTCGCCGGGCTCGCCACGGGGTTCTGGCTCTGGCTGCTGGGCGTCGTCGCCAAGGCCCTGACCGACTGGCCGGACGCGCTGGTCATGCCGGTCGCCTACCTCGGCGCGGCGGTGGCGGCGGGCGTCCCGATCGCCTTCGCCATCGCCGACATGACCACCAGGACCGAGGTCGAGGGCCAGATCGTCCGGCTGCGGGCCTTCCGGGTGGGCGGGGACGAGCATCCCAAGTACGCCTACTGGGTGGCGCTGGACGACGGCCGGCGGCGTCAGGTCAAGGCCCTCGGCGCCGAGGAGGAGCTGTGGCGCCCGCTGGCCGAGGGCGACAGGGTCAGGGCCCGGGTCGGGCGGAGGCTGGGCTGGATCCACGAGATCGAGATCATCGAGCGGTCGCGGCACCGCGGCGCGGCGTCCTACGACGACACCGGCGAGCACGTCCTGCACGCCCCGGAGAACCTCGGCGAGGTCCCCCTCCGCGCCAGGGACGAGGCCCACGGCCCCGACCACCCCGCGGACCCGTTCGCGCCGGCGGGTCTGGTGACGCCGGACGACCTGCGGCGCGTCCTCGGCGTCGCGGTGGGCGAGGCCGGGCCGTACCCGGACGCGCTGCCCACGCCGGCCTGGCTCGCCGTGCGGTCCTGCCGCTACCGGGCGACCGGCGGCACGCCGGTGACCGTGGACGTGCACGCGGCGGCGGGCGCGCGCGGCGGCTACCTGATGGTGCTCGGGCACCTGCTGACCCGGGTCGAAGGACGCCAGGTTCCCGGCATCGGCGGCGCGGCCATGCTCTACCCCGGCGTGGTCGCCGCCCGCACCGCCGAGGGCACCTTCGCCATCCACGTCCACTCCCCTGCCGGCCCGCCGCCGCCCGACGCGCTGGTCGAGCTGGCCCGCGCGGCCGCCGCCCGCATGGACGGAAGATCGCCGGTGGCGTGAGAGGGTGTCCGGGTGGACGAGCCACTTGTGCCCCCCTACCCCCTCGCTCCGCTCGACCTGCTCACCGCGCTGGCCCGGCGGTACGCCTTCGGCGACCTCGGAGCCCTCGCTCCGCTGGTGATGCCGGAGCCCGGCGCCATCCCCGCGTTGTGCGAGTTCGGCCAGCGCCTGCTCACCCTGGACGCGGAGGACTTCGCCGCCGAGGTCGACGCCAAGGCCGTTCCGGCCGCGCTGCGGCGCCGCGCGCGCGAGTGCCACATGCCGCAGACCCCGCGCGAGCAGCCGCGCGGCGCGCTGTCCTCGCTGCGGCCCGCGTACGGGCTGCTGCTGGAGGTCATCCAGGTGCGCTGGCAGCGGCGCGAGCTCAGTTCGGTGATGTCGGCGCTGCACATCGCCAGCGAGTACCTGCCGCTGCTGGCCTTCGAGCCGGTGCTCGGCCACGCCGGCGACCCCGCGCGCTGGCCGCAGGGCCTGCGGGCGGAGGGCAGCCGGTTCGGCGTGATCGGCGACCGCGACTGCGACCACACCAAGCCCGAGAAGTCCGCGGCCGAGCGCACGCTGCGCGTCGCCCACGAGCCGGGCGAGGGCTGGCGGGCGTACTTCGACCGGCAGCACAGCCAGCTCTCGGGCGCCATGGCGGCCTGCGTCGCCAAGTGCCGTAAGCCCTGCACGGCGATGGACTGGATTCCCGAGCCGGCTCGCGATGGGCTGGGCCTGCGCTGCAAGGTGGCGCTCACCTTCGCCGACACCCCGCTGGTCCGGCTGCGCCACGCGGCGCCCGTCGGCCACGGGTTCGGCGTGCCGTCCCCGGAGGAGGTGCTGGACGCCTGGGAGCGCAGCCGGTCCTATCTGGACAAGAACGACATCGGCCACGAGGCGACGCGCGAGGACGGCTTCCCGCTGCCCGGGCTGCCCAGCCTGTTCTCGGCCGTCGCGGCGGCGCCCATCGCCACCTCGGCCCTCCTGTCCGACGTGGCCGCCCACCTGGTCACGCTCATCGGCGCGCCGGCGTTGCGCGGCGCCGGCGTGTGAGCCCGCGTCCTCACCAGATCTCGGGGCGGCGGTCTCCCCAGAAGCCGCCCACCGCGGCCTCCACCTGCGCCGACAGCGAGATGAGGGTGGCCTCGTCGCCGAACCGGCCGGCCAGCATCACCCCGATGGGCAGCCCCGCGCCGGTCCAGTGCAGGGGAAGGTTGACCGCCGGCTGGCCGCTGATGTTGTACGGCGCGGCGAACGGCGCGAACCGCTCCATGCGGTGGAAGGTCTCCTCGGGGTCCTCGACGTCCTCGAACCAGCCGATCGGCACGGGCGGCTGGGTGACCGTCGGGCTGAGGATCGCGTCGTAGTCGTTCATGACCAGGAACGCGAAGCGCGTCGCGGTCTGCAACGTCGCCTGGGCCTGCAGAAAGGCCGGCGCGGGGGTGGCGAAGCCCCGTTCGCGCAGCCACCGCGTCAGGGGCCGCAGCCTGGGCTCCAAGGACGGGTCGACGGGGTGCATGCAGGCGAAGCAGAACCACAGCCGCTCGAACTCGGCCAAGATGGAGCCGTCGAAGGCCGGCGGCATGTCGACGACCTCGTGGCCGAGCGACTCCAGCAGCCGCGACGCCTCCTCGTAGGCGGCCATGACCTCGGGGTGCACCTCGGCGCCCGGCACGACGGGGGTGGCGTTCCTGCCGATGCGCAGGCGCCCGGGCTCGCGACCGGCCGCTTCGAGGAAGCCGACGGGCGAGGGCGGCGCGTGGTACAGGTCACCCGGCTGGTTGTGCGCCATCGCCTCCAGCAGCGCGGCGGCGTCGGCCACGGTGCGGGCGATCGGCCCGTTGGTGGACAGGCCGGCCAGGTCGGGGACGACCGGCGCGAACGAGATGCGCCCGCGCGTGGGCTTGATGCCGTACAGGCCGCACACCGACGCGGGGATGCGGATGGAACCGGCCCCGTCGCTGCCCTGCGCCGCCGGGGCGAGCCCGGCCGCGACCGCCGCCGCCGCTCCCCCGCTGGAGCCGCCGGCCGAGCGCGTCAGGTCCCACGGGGTGCGGGAGGGGGGGCGAGACATCGGTCTCGGTGTAGCAGGGCAGCCCGAACTCCGGGGTGGCGGTCTTGCCGAGCATGATCGTGCCGGCGGCGCGGAGCCGCTCGACCACGCTGTCGTCCACGGGCGCGACGAAGCCCTCGTAGGTGGCCGAGCCGAAGCGGATGGGCACGTCCTTGACGAGGTTCAGGTCTTTGACCGGGATGGGGACGCCGAGCAGAGGCGGCAGGTCGGCGCTCTCCATGACCTGGGCCTCGGCCCGGCGGGCCTCCTCCAGCGCGCGCTCGGGGGTCGGGGTGACGAAGGCGCCGACGCGGGGGTCGAGCCGTTCGATGCGCTCGATGTAGTGCTTGGTGATCTCGACGGGGGACAGCTCCCGGGCTCGGACGGCCGCCGCCTGCTCCAGGGCTGTAAGATCATGTATGTGCGCCACGCTACGGCACAGTAGGGCCTGTGACCACGACTTATCTAGAGAGAAAAGAAAGAGATACCCGTCCTTCCGCCCTACAATGCGCGAACGCGGGGCCACAAAAATGTGAACTAGCCAACACTAGGCACACCCTTGGGCGTCAACTACCGTGAGTTACGTGGATTCCGGTCTAGAACCCGATGACGGTCACAATGGGTCACCCATCTGGGTGAGTGACCGCCCTGCGCAGCCGAGGTCACGGCCCGCCGCCCCGGAGGAGACCTACGCCCCGGTCGGTCGCGCGTCGCTGCTCGGTCTGCTCCAGCAGCCCAGATACCGGCATCTGCGCGTGCGCGCGCTGATCGCCGCCGGCGCCGGGCTGCTGGTCGGCATCCCGCTGTGGAGCTGGCGGCTCGGCCTGGTCGCGGCGATCATCGCCGCCATCGCCGACACGGTGTACCGCGCCCGCACGGTCTCCTCGGTCCCGCCCTGGCGCCGCGCGTCGGCCGCCGAGCGGCGCACCGAGGCGCAGTTGAGGAAGCTCGAACGCAACGGCTACCTCACGCTGCACGCCCGGGCCATCCCGAACAGCGACGCGCAGATCGACCACCTGGTCGTCGGCCCGACCGGCGTGTACGCCGTCGACTCCGAGAAGTGGGACAAGCGGCTCCCGGTCCGGGTGCAGTCGCACCGCAAGCTGTTCCACGGGCCGTTCAACCAGAAGCCCCGGCTCGACGAGGCGCGCTGGGAGGCCTCCCAGGCCGGCGAGCTGATCACCAAGGCCCTCGGCCGCGAGATCACCGTGGTGCCGTCCCTGGCCATCTACGGGCCCGCGATCCCGTGGAAGATCCTGAACATCCGCGAGGTGGACGTCTTCGACGGCTCCCGCGTCCGCAAGTGGATCACCAACCGCGAGCGCTCGCTGACCGGCGAAGAGGTCGAGGACATCTACGCCGTCGCCGAACAGGTGCTGCCGGCGCGTTATCCCGAATAACCGAGAAGCCGACCCGTCGAGAAGGTCCTTCGGGATTCCCGTCCCTGTTCCACCACTGCCCCCGGGGATCCCGAAGGACCTTGTCATGTCCTCCTCCGCCGCGCGGGTGTCCATGCTGTGGACGGCGGGTCTCGTCAGGCGGGCGATGGCCGTACCATTTGAAGACTCAGCAGTCGTCGGATGGGAGAACGGTCATGCCGGCCCTCAGATCTCGCACGGTCACTCATGGCAGGAACATGGCGGGCGCGCGCGCCCTGCTCAGGGCCACGGGTGTAGCCGGCGGGGACTTCGGCAAGCCGATCATCGCCGTGGCCAACAGCTTCACGCAGTTCGTCCCCGGCCATGTCCACCTGCGCGAGGTGGCCGAGGTCGTGGCCGGCGGCATCCGCGAGGCCGGGGCGATCCCGCGCGAGTTCAACACCATCGCCGTGGACGACGGCATCGCGATGGGCCACGGGGGCATGCTGTACTCCCTGCCCTCGCGCGAGCTCATCGCCGACGCGGTCGAGTACATGGTCAACGCCCACTGCGCCGACGCGCTGGTCTGCGTCTCCAACTGCGACAAGATCACCCCGGGCATGCTGCTGGCGGCCTTCCGGCTGAACATCCCGACGGTCTTCGTCTCCGGCGGGCCGATGGAGGCCGGCAAGACGCCGGGCCGCAAGCTCGACCTCATCGACCCGATGATCGCCGCGGCCGACGAGAGCGTCTCGGACGCCGAGCTGCTGGAGATGGAGGAGAACGCCTGCCCCACCTGCGGCTCGTGCAGCGGCATGTTCACCGCCAACTCGATGAACTGCCTCACCGAGGCGATCGGCCTGGCCCTGCCGGGCAACGGCACCACCCTGGCCACGCACAAGGCCCGCAAGGCGCTGTTCGAGCAGGCCGGCCGCCAGGTCGTCGAGATCACCAAGCGCTACTACGAGGGCGATGACGCGTCGGTGCTGCCGCGCAACATCGCCACCCGCGACGCCTTCGAGAACGCCATGGCGCTGGACGTCGCCATGGGCGGCTCCACCAACACGATCCTCCACCTGCTCGCGGCGGCCCGCGAGGCCGGCGTCGACTTCGGGCTGAAGGAGATCAACGAGCTGTCGCTGCGGGTGCCCTGCCTGTGCAAGGTCGCGCCCGCCACCGCCAAGTACCACGTGGAGGACGTCCACCGCGCCGGCGGCATCCCGGGGATCCTCGGCGAGCTCGACCGCGCGGGGCTGCTCCACCGCGACACCCACAGCATCCACGCCTCCACCCTCACCGACTACCTCTCCGCGTGGGACCCGAAGTCCCCGACGGTGTCGCAGGAGGCCGTGGAGCTCTGGCACGCCGCGCCCGGCAACGTGCGCACCGTCAAGGCCTACTCCCAGGAGGCACGGTGGGAGTCCCTCGACCTCGACCGCGCCGAGGGCTGCATCCGCGACTTCGAGCACGCCTACACCCGTGACGGCGGCCTGGCGGTGCTGTACGGCAACCTCGCTCCCGAGGGCGCCATCGTCAAGACGGCCGGCGTCGACGAGTCGATCTGGCGGTTCAGCGGGCCGGCCGTGGTGTTCGAGTCGCAGGAGGACGCCTCCGAGGGCATCCTCGGCAACAAGGTCAAGGCCGGCGACGTGGTGGTCATCCGCTACGAGGGTCCCAAGGGCGGCCCCGGCATGCAGGAGATGCTCTACCCGACGAGCTTCCTGAAGGGCAAGGGCCTCGGCAAGGCGTGCGCGCTGATCACCGACGGCCGCTTCTCCGGGGGAACCTCCGGCCTGTCCATCGGGCACGCCTCGCCCGAGGCCGCCGAGGGCGGCATCATCGCCCTGGTGGAGGACGGCGACCTCATCGAGATCGACATCCCGGGCCGCGGCATCGAGCTGAAGGTCTCCGAGGCCGAGCTGGCCGCGCGGCGCGAGCGCCTGCTGGCCGACCTCGGCCGTTACCGCCCGCGCGACCGCGAGCGGGCGGTGAGCGCCGCGCTGCAGGCGTACGCCGCGCTGACCACCTCCGCCTCCACCGGCGCCTCCCGCGACCTGTCCCAGCTCTCCCAGCACTGAGCTCCCCCGGTCCGGCGCCGAGACCACTCGGCGCCGGACCGCGAGCTCGCCTGGCGCCGTCTTGAACGGCCCCCGCCGGGGCGCGGGGGGTGGTGCGCGGGTCGACGACGCCGCGCCCACCGCGTCGGCGGGCAGGGCGGGGTTGCCCCACGGAGCGATGGCGTGGAGGGAAGGCCGCCGTCACCGGAGGGTGAACAACAGTCACCCTCTGGATGCCCGTGACAAGATCTGGTGTTCGAAAAATGTCGGTGTCGCGACGTAGTGTGGACCTATGGCCAACGTCACCACGCCGCTCCTGACGACCGCCGAAATCGCCGCTCTCGCCTTGTCCCTCGCCCATCTCGGCGAGGGTCCGCAGGCGCAGACCGCCCGACACGGGCTGCGCCGCGTGTTCGACAAGCTCGACCTCGACGACGACGTCATCGCGACGACCCTCGAAACGCTGACCACGCCACTGCCCCCCGATGTCGCCCGGCGCGCCCGCACCATCGCGGGCGCGGTCACCGGCCGGCAGGTGGTGCGGCTCCACTACCGCGACGCGGCCGGGCGGGTCACCTCCCGTGACGTCGAGCCGGTCACCTGCCTGGTCCACCGCGACCATTGGTATCTGGTGGGGTGGTGCCGCTCGAAGGGCGGCATCCGCGCCTTCCGCTTCGACCGCATCGTCGCGGTGGAGCCGACACTGGTGCCGTCCCGGCCGCACCGCGCCGAGCGCTACCTGCCGTTCCAGCGCCGCACAGCTCCCGAACGACGCCCCGGCGGCACCCTCACCCCCCTGAGAGGCCGCCGCCCGGCCTAGCGTTCAACTGCCGACATTCGCCGACTGCCCAGCGGCGCCGACTTGTCGGCGCCGCCTACGGCGCCCGGCCCGGTGAACGTTCGCAGACAGCGCACTGGCCGAACCGGTCACCAGGCGCGCTGTGGCCCAGCCGGGCCACGGCGCGACCGCCATCGTGACCGGTCAAGCGCGCTCGGCCGGCCGTCCTGGCGACCGGCGGGCGGGGTGGGAGTCAGCCGCAGCAACCGCCGCCGCAGCAACCGCCGCCGCTGGGGCGGGGGGCCGCGGCGCCGCCGGTGACGGCGACCGTGGACAGCAGCTTCACCGTGTCGTCGTGGCCCTGCGGGCAGACGGCGGCGTCCGCCGAGGCGGACATGGGGCGGGACAGCTCGAAGGTCGATCCGCAGGCGCGGCAGCGATAGTCGTAACGCGGCATGGCTCAAGGGTACGACGGCCGCCCGCCCGGCGGGCAGAGACCTCCTTTCGCACCGGTCAGGCAGGAGACACCCCTCGTGAGGCGGGGAGACACTTCCTCCCCCGGTCAGGCGGAAGATGCCCTCCCGCCCGTCCGGCGGCGAGATGCCTCCTGTCGCCGGTCAGGCCGGCATGACCCCCCTTACCGCCACGACGACCAGGGCACCCCCGTCGGCCGAGCTGGGTTCCTGCTGGTCAGGCGGGCATGGCCCCTGTTCCCGCCGGAAGGAACGGGGCACCTCCCGCCGACCGGGGGGGCTCCGCTGGTCAGGCGGCGGTCTCGGTGAGGTACGGGGCCCACTGGGGGTCGCCGTCGAGTTGGGCGCCGATGAGCCGCCAGTGGACGCCGTGCGGCACCACCGGGGCCACGCGCAACGTCCAGCCGATCTCCTCCAGGAGCCGGTCGGCCTTGCGGTGGTTGCACGACATGCAGGAGGCGACGCAGTTCTCCCAGGTGTGCAGCCCGCCGCGGGAGCGGGGCAGCACGTGGTCGATGGTCTCCGCCCGCAGGCCGCAGTAGGCGCACCGGTAGTCGTCCCTGCGCATGAGCGCGGCCCGGGTCAGCGGGATGCGGGACCGATAAGGAATGCGGACATATCGCCGAAGCCGGATGACCGATGGGACGTCGACCGTGCGCGAGGCCGACCGGAGCACGGCGCCCCGGCCGTCGCGGTGGACGACGTCCGCCTTCTCCCTGATCACGAGCACGACGGCCCGATGCAGGTTGAGGGTGGTGAGCGGTTCGAACGTGGCGTTCAGCAGCAGGACCTGGCGCATCAGCGGGCCTTCCCCGCCGTCAGCGCCTCCATCGGTTGGGATGTGCCACGGCACACCCCGGCTTGCGGCCCGTCGTCTTGGGCTCCGGATGCTTCCGTCACGTGCACCTCCGCCGGACGGCCCAGCGGATGGGTTCCACGGCACCGCCCTTCAGCAAGTGTGGCCTCTCGGTCGACTCTCCCGCCACCCCAATTAACGGTCGTGTCTTCCAGACCCCGCCTCCCGGTTTATGTCCGGTTCACCCCGCTAAGCAAACCTATTGGGGAAAGATCACTCCAGATCAGGCCAACATCCGCTCTGTCCGCCACCAGCGCAACGGAGCGGAAATGTTGGCCCACGTCGGGTAACGGGGTGTCATAGGCTCGCTCCATGACGCGAACGCCGTACCCGAAGGCACGCCGTGACGACGTGGTCGACGATTACCACGGCACGCCCGTGCCCGACCCATATCGCTGGCTGGAAGACTCCGAGCAGCCTGAGGTCAAAGAGTGGCTCGACGCACAAGGCGACCTGTTCGGCGAGGCGATGGCCGCGTCACCCGGGCGGGTCGCCTTCCGCGACCGCCTGACCGACCTGGTGCGCTCGGGCACCGTGGGCGCGCCGGTGTGGCGGGGTGAGCGCGGCTTCTTCATGCGCCGCACCCCCGAGCAGGAGCACGCCGTGCTCTACACGGCCGACCCCGGCGGGCACGAGCGCGTTCTGCTCGACCCCATGGCGCTGGACCCCTCCGGGTTGACCACCGTCGACTCCTGGCAGCCGGACAAGGAGGGCCGGCGGCTGGCGTACCAGATCTCCGTGGGCGGGGACGAGGAGTCGCGGCTGCACGTCGTCGACGTGGTCTCCGGCGAGCGCGTCGACGGGCCGATCGACCGGTGCCGCTACTCCCCCATCGCATGGCTGCCCGGCGGCGAGGCGTTCTACTACGTGCGCAGGCTCGCGCCCGGCGACGTGCCCGAAGGCGAGGAGCAGTTCCACCGGCGCGTCTACCTGCACCGCCTGGGCACGCCGACCCAGCAGGACGTCATGGTCCTCGGCGAAGGACTGGAGAAGACCAACTACTACGGCGTGGCGGTCTCCAAGGACGGCCGCTGGCTGACCATCTCGGCCTCCCGGGGCACCGCTCCCCGCAACGACCTGTGGACGGCCGACCTGTCGGCGTCCTCGATCGAGGCGCCGGAGCTGACCGTCGTGCAGCAGGACGTGGACGCGCAGACCAGCCTGCTGTACGGCCGCGACGGGCGCCTGTACGTCTTCACCGACCGCGACGCCCCCCGCTCGCGCGTCTGCGTGACCGAGCCGGGCGAGGCCGGGTACGAGAACTGGCGCGATCTCATCCCCGAGGATCCCGAGGCGGTGATGTCCGACTTCGCGATCTTGGATGACCTGGACCATCCGGTGATGCTCGTCGGCTGGACGCGGCACGCCATCAGCGAGATCACGGTGCACGACCTGGCCACCGGCGCCAAGGTCGGCCAGGTGCCGACGCCCGGCCTCGGCACGATCGGCGGCCTGCACGAGCGGCCCGAGGGCGGCCACGAGGCGTGGTTCGCCTACACCGACCACACCACCCCGACGTGCGTCCTGCGCTACGACGCCCGCACGCGCGAGACGACCCTGTGGGCGGCCTCGCCCGGCGCCGTGGAGATCCCGCAGGTCGACACCGAGGAGGTCGTCTACCGCTCGGCCGACGGCACCGAGGTCCACATGATCGTGGTCTCCAAGCCCGGCGACGGTCCCCGGCCGACCATCCTGTACGGCTACGGCGGGTTCGGCCTGCCGATGACCCCGGGCTTCTCCATCTCGACCCTGGCGTGGGTGGAGGCCGGCGGCGTCTACGCGGTCGCCCAGTTGCGCGGCGGCGGGGAGCAGGGCGAGCAGTGGCACCGCGACGGCATGCTCGGCCACAAGCAGAACGTCTTCGACGACCTGCACGCGGCCGCCGAGCACCTGATCGCCACGGGGGTCACCACCGCCGATCAGCTCGCGATCTCCGGCGGGTCCAACGGCGGCCTGCTGGTCGGCGCCGCGCTGACCCAGCGGCCCGAGCTGTACGCGGCGGTGGCGTGCGCGGCGCCGCTGCTGGACATGGTGCGGTACGAGAAGTTCGGCCTCGGGGCCACGTGGAACGTCGAGTACGGTACGGCCGACGACCCCGAGCAGTTCGGCTGGCTGTGGGGCTACTCCCCCTACCACCACGTCCGCGAGGGCGTGCGCTACCCGGCGACGCTGTTCATGGTCTTCGGCTCCGACACGCGCGTCCATCCGCTGCACGCCTGGAAGATGTGCGCCGCGCTCCAGCACGCCCAAGGTGCCGACGAGCGGCCGGTCCTGCTGCGCAACGAGAACGAGGTCGGGCACGGGGCGCGCGCGGTCAGCCGGTCGGTGGAGCTCATGGCCGACCAGCTCGCCTTCCTCGCCGAGCACACCGGCCTGACCGGCTGAGGTTCTCTCGCGGGACCGCTGAGGCGGGCCGCCGGACGCTCCGGCAGGCCCGCCCGTCCCCCCGTTCCAGCCTTGCCCCTTCGCCTTCACCGCCTTGGCCGCCTGGGTGCCTTGGCCGCCTTGGCGCCGGACCTTCGCCCGCCGGCGGCTCTCCCGGTGCGGGACGGCGCCCGGTCAGCGGGGGAAGACGATGGTCTTGTGCCCGTCGAGCAGAACGCGCTGCTGGGCGTGCCAGCGCACGGCCCGGGCCAGCGCCAGGCACTCCACGTCGCGCCCCATGGCGGCCAGGTCCTCCGGCGAGTGGGTGTGGTTGACCCGCGCGACCTCCTGCTCGATGATCGGGCCCTCGTCCAGGTCGGCCGTCACGTAGTGCGCTGTGGCGCCGATGAGCTTCACGCCCCGCGCGTGGGCCTGGTGGTAGGGCTTGGCGCCCTTGAACGACGGCAGGAACGAGTGGTGGATGTTGATCACCTTGCCCGAGAGCTTCGCGCACAGGTCTTCGGAGAGCACCTGCATATAGCGGGCCAGCACGACCAGTTCGGCACGGTAGTGCTCGACGAGGGTGAGGACCTCGGCCTCCTGGCGGGGCTTGGTCTCGGCGGTCACCGGCAGGTGGTGGTAGTCGATGCCGTACGACTGGGTGAGCGGGCGCAGGTCGGGATGGTTGGACACGACCGCGACGATCTCGATGTCGAGCAGCCCTGAGCGCACCCGGTAGAGCAGGTCGTTCAGGCAGTGGCCGAGCTTGCTCACCATGACCAGCACGCGCGGCTTGACGGCCAGGTCGTGCAGGCGGAAGTCCATGGCCAGGTCGGGCGCGAGCTCGGCGAAGGCCGCGCGCAGGTCGTCCTCCGGCAGCGAGGAGGTGAACTGGACGCGCATGAAGAAGCGCGCGGCGCCCTGGTCGCCGAACTGCTGGCTCTCGGTGATGTTGCATCCGCGCGCCGCCAGCAGCCCGGAGACGGCCGCGACCACCCCCGGCCGGTCGGGGCAGGACAGGGTCAGGACATACTCGGAGATCACCGGGCACCCACCTCTTCGCTCACGTTGAGGCAGATTACCGCTCCGGGGCGTCGTTGCCCCGGCGACTTCCTGAAGCTTTCCCCGCGACTTGCCCGACGGGCGCGGCGGACGCCGCCGGCCCACGCGCGGCGGGCCGGACCGATCCGCCGGGTATTAGGGACGTCAAACTCTCTTACGGTCACCCAGCTATAAGGTGGCGTAATCCGACGCGGGCGGTTGCCCGCCGTTGACCTGGGGCTTCATACCCTTTATGACGTGAAATGGGTCGACAGCAGGGGATTTGAGGTCGAGGCGCTGGTGGTGGGCAACCAGCCCTGCCTCCGCGTGAGCAGGGGGCGCCAGTACGTGGCCTACTATCCCGACGTCGCGGAACTGTCCCGGCACCTGGACCTGACCGACCTCGTCGTCACCGCCGAATGATCGCGGCCTGACCGCCCACCGGGCGCCGCCCCGGCGGCGGTGCTGCCGCCGGCCCTCACCGGCGAAGGCGTACAGTGGCGCCCGAAGGAGCGGGAAGGAGCCGGCGGGTGCTGAAGTGGGATGAGTTGTCAGCTGGGGAGAAGCGCGCGGCCGTCGCCCTGGCGGCCATGCTGCCCGGTTACATCAACGCCGTGTTCGTCGCCGAGCATCTGGCCGAGGCCATCGCCTGGCAGCGCGGTGAACTGACCGACGAGCAGCTCATGGAACGCACCGGCTGGACGTTCAACGCCACGCCCGAGCAGTACGCCGACATGGCGATGCGGTCGGCCGAGCGTGCCGGAGTGGACCCGGTGGAGTGGCTCGACGCGATGAAGGGCGCCTACGAGGAGCAGCGCGCCATCGCCGCCGAACTGCAGCGGCAGAGCGCCAGGAAGAGCGCCGACCGGCCCGACGAGTTCTGGGACATCATCAAGGCCAACACCTGGCCGGACGACCTCAACGGCCCCGACGACCTCGCCGGGCCGGACGATCTGCAGGGCCCCAAGGACGGCCGGTCCTAGGCGCCGGCCCGATGCAGATCAGCGATCGCCCCGCCGCCCGCGTCCTCTGCCTGGACGGATCCAGCCGCGTGCTGCTGCTGCGCTGGCGTGATCCGGTCGCCGGCGTGGTGTTCTGGGAGCCGCCCGGCGGCGGCATCGACCCCGGCGAGACCCCGCTGGAGGCCGCCCGCCGCGAGCTGACCGAGGAGACGGGTCTGCCCGGTGACGCCGTGGCCGACACGTGGGTCCCCGTGGAGCGCGACTACCACTGGCTGGGCATCCGCTATGTGAAGGTGGAGCGGTTCTACCTGGCACGCTTCGCCGCCACCACACCGAAGGTCGTCCCCGCCATGCTGACGGGCGAGGAACGCGACCTCCTCCTCGGGCACGCCTGGTTCGCCCCGGCGGATCTGGCCGCGCCGCCCGACCTGGTCGAGCCCCCGTCCCTGGCCGAGGTGATCACCCTGCTGACCGACGCGGCCGGACGGGAGTGACCGCGCCGGCCGGGGTCAGGCCTCGCTGAGGGCCTTCAGGACGTCGGGGTCGTGCGGGTCGAGGTCGTGGGCGCGCCGCAGATCGTCCACCGCCTCCTCCCGCCTGCCGAGATCCCTGAGCGCGACGGCACGGTTGTAGTAGAGCGCGGCGTCCTCCCCCAGCTCTATGGCCGTGGTCAGGTCGGCCACGGCGCCTTCGTCGTCCCCCGTCTCGTGCCGCAGCACCGCCCGGTTCGCCCAGGCGGAGGCGAGCCCGGGGGCGCCCGAGATGGCCCGGTCGAAGGCCGCCATGGCCACATCGTGCCGTCCCACCGCCGCTTCCAACTGCCCGAGGACGCACGACAGGTGCGGGTTGCCCGGGTCCAGGGCCAGCCCCGCCGTCACGTCGGCGCGCGCCTGCTCCTCCAAGCCGAGCTGGACGAGCAGCCCGGCCCGGTTGATGCGGGCGTCCAGGTAGCCGGGGTCGAGCTCCAGGACGTGGTCCAGATCGGCCCGCGCCCCGTCGAGGTCTCCCGTGGCGACGCGGAGCTGGGCGCGGTTGTAGTACCCCTCGGGCAGCGGCGGACTGAGCGCGATCGCCTCCTCGTAGTCGGCCAGCGCCGCCTCCGGGCGGCCCATCCGGTAGAGCAGATTGCCGCGGTCGAGGTGGTGGTCGGGGTAGGCGGGGTCGATCGCGACCGCGGCGTCCATCTCGGCCAGCGCTTCCACCGGCCGTCCCAGCATGCCGAGGAGCTGCGCCCGGTTGGCGCGCAGGACCATGCGGTGGATCGGGTGCCGTCCCGGCGGCAGGTCGCTCTCGGCCAGCTCGATGGCCTCCTCCACCAGGGCCAGCGACCTGTCGGTGTGGCCGCCGCGCATCTCGATCAGCGCCTTGCCGTTGAGGTCGAAGCCGAGCTTGAACGCCCGCACGGCCCGGTCGGGCAGCAGGCCGGAGATGGCGATGGCCTGGTTGATCCAGCCCCGCGCCCGGCCAAGGTCGCGCCGGGCCGGGTCGGGATGGCGCGCGTCGAGCATGGCCGTGCCGTACGCCACCGCCGAGTGCACCTCCGCGTCCACGCTCTGGCGGCGAGCCTCCTCGTACAGCTCGCGGGCCCGGTCCCTGCGCCCGAGGCCCGCCTGGGCGGTCGCCGTGCCCTGCAGCAGTTCCCACCATCGCCGCGTCTCGGGCTCGGCGAGCCGCAGGCCGCGCTCGCCGAGGTCGGCGGCCGCCTCCAGGAACCCCTCGCGCATGCAGTGCTCGTGCGCTGCCCACAGTGCTTCGACGCCGGCGCCGCGCGGGTCGCCGCCGTGTTCGCGGTGGTAGGGGATGGCGCCAAGGGTCCAGGAGGGCCGGCCGGTGGCGGCGAGTTCGTCGGCCCGCCGGTCGTGCATGCGGGCGCGCTCGGCCTCGGGCAGTGCCCGGTACGCCGCGAGCGCCCGCGGGTCGTCGAGCACGCCGTCCGAGGCGACGTAACCGGCCGCGGAGCCCTCCGGGCCCGCCGATGCGGATATTTCCGTGTTTATGTCATGACCATAGAAAAATTCCGGCGGAGGTTTACTGGAAAGCACGACAATTGTCAATCGACCGGGGTCCGAACGGCGCATAAGCGTGGCGATGAGTTCGCGGTCGGTGCCGTCCGCATCGTCCACGTTGTCAACGGCGATGACGGGCGGCGCCACCCCGCCGTCCCGTACGAATTCGGCGATTCCGTTCGCAATGCGCATGCTGCGGCGGGGCGCCGGGACCAGGATGCGCTCCTCGGCGGACAGGCGCGCGTCGAGGGGCTCCCGGCGGGCGACCACCCGATCACGAAGATCGGGCGCCGCCGCCCGGATCTCGGCCCCGTGCCGCGCCACCGCGTCAGAGCAGTGCTCCAACGCGGGCGGCAGCAGCCGGGCGAGCAGGGATCCGCCGAAGGTATAGGGGCCGCACAGGCGGCGATGGGCGTCGAACACCGGAACCCGGCGGGCATCCATGCCCAGGCCGGCCTGTGCGCCGAGGGCATGGAGCGCGCCGCGGCGGTCCCTGGAGCGTCCTCCGTGGATCCAGAGGTGGTGACCGGTGCGGCCGGTCACCCCTTGTGGATCGCGCTGGCGGATCCGGTCAGGTGGACCATACCCGGCTTGCGAACGACGATCTTCTTCATTGGGTGTCCTCCTCGGCTCCCAGGTGCAAAGAACCCATTATCAGGAGGAAAATCACCAATTTGCAAGCATTGAACATGATTTGTACTAAATAAGTGAATACATGTCGCTAATGAGTTAGTTGGGTGGACGGGCGGGCGGCGAGCGTCTTCTCGCCGTAAACAACCACGAGGCCTCCCCTGTCCTCTCTGCGCACTTCACGCCACCCGTACTTGCGGTACAGCTCCAGCGCCGCACCCTGCAGCAGGGTCGTGTCGCCGCGGAGCGTGCGGTAGCCCAGCCGGACGGCGGCCTCCTCCAGCGCCTCCAGCATCAGCGTGCCGAACCCGCGCCGCTGGTGGTCGGGATGGACGCGCAGCCGGCACATCTCGGCGGACCGCTCATCGACGCGCCGCAGCCCGCCCATGGCCACGACCCCGGCGCCTTCGACCTCCCCCACCAGGAACTCGCCGCGGTCGGCCAGGTAGACCTGGTTGATCCGCGGCATGTCGTCCTCGTAGTACACCCCGTCCCCCTCGGTGATGCCCACCTGCGCCAGACAGGTGCGATGGAGCTCCCAGACGGCTTCCCGATCGGACCAGCGATACCGCCTGAGCGAAAGCGTCATACATCGACCTCCGAGGTCGCGGAAGTGGAAGGCGGCGGCGAGGCGAGGATGTCCTTGAAGGTCTGCAGCCCGGCGATGTCACCGCATCTGGCGTGGATGTTGCGCGCGAGCTCGGTGGCACGGCGCAGGATGATGTCGGTGCGAAAGCTCTCGCCGACCTGCCGCACGGCCTCCATGCCCATGCGCAGCGCCTCGTCGCCGTCCCCCTCGAGCAGCCGGCAGTGCGCCTGGTCGAACCGGATCAACGTCTGGTCGAGCAGGTCCCCCTCGTACTTCTCCAGCGCCTGCTCCAGGATCAGGTCGGCCTCGATGGTCTGCCCGAGACGCGTCAGCGCGTCGCCCTGGTGGAAGTAGAGCTGGCGCTCGGTGTAGCCGAACACCGTGTCCTCCTGCTGGGCCGGCGTCATCTGGGCGAAGGCCGCCCGGGCCCGCGACAGCGCCCGCTTGGCCTGGTCGACGACGTCCTTCTTGCCCCCGGAGTTCGCCAGCATCGACAGCGCCCGGGCCTCCACGACCGGGGCCATGGCCTTGGCCGCGCACGGCGTCTGCCCGGCCAGGTCGCGGCTCTTCTTGGCCAGGCTGAGCGCCTCGCGGGGGTCGCCCAGGAACAGGGGGACCAGCGCCTCGCGAGCGGTGACCCAGGCGCGCAGCGCGCGGTCGCCGGTCTCGTCGGCGGCCATGCGCGAGGTGCGGAAGAACGACCGGGCCATCCGCTGGTCGCCGAGATCGATCATGATGATGCCGGCCAGGCCGGACAGCCGGGCGGCGAGGGCGCACAGGCGCTCCTGAAGGTCGATGGGCTGGTGGCGCTCCATCGCCTGGCGCACGGTGCTGAACTCCAGCAGCACGTCGCACAGTTGCCGCATCGGCGGCGTGTTCATGTACTGCCGGCCGAAGGAGGTCGCCGCCTCCTCCCAGTGGTCGAGCATGGCCGGCGACACGGTGGTCGACACGAGGGTCTCGTCCATCCGGCGGCGAATGCCGTCGGCGGCGCCGAGCACCGGAGCGCTCAACGTTCCGGCGGCACCCGCGCCGCTCGCGATGATCTGCAGCAGCGTCCTGCGTAACACGTTCTCGTCCTCCTCACCCCCGTCCGACGAGGGATCGCTGAGCGGCTTGATCCACAGCTCGCGCGATTCGGGGGGACTGTCGGATTCGGCCTCCTGCTGACCGCCACGTAC
This sequence comes from Sphaerisporangium sp. NPDC005289, assembly GCF_040607455.1. Classification (NCBI taxonomy): domain Bacteria; kingdom Bacillati; phylum Actinomycetota; class Actinomycetes; order Streptosporangiales; family Streptosporangiaceae; genus Sphaerisporangium; species Sphaerisporangium sp. NPDC005289. Next base: position 91,455 of record NZ_JBEXGS010000024.1, on the reverse strand, counting down.
GACGCCCGGCATCCGGTGGCCGTGGCCACAGATGCACGGGCCCTCGTATCCGAGGGCGACCGGCTCCACCCGGTAGACCGAGCACAGGTAATGGAGGTACTCCGGACCGGGGCGCTTCAGCCCGCTCTCGTAGGCGCTCAGAAGCGTCTCTCCGATGCCGGGCTGGGCTTTCCCGTCACGTTCGAACAAGGCGCGCACCTGTTCGATGACGTCGGCCAGAGCGATGCCATGGGCGAGACGGTGAGATTTGATTCGAGTTGTCCTGAAATGAGGAGAACACTCATCGAAAATCTCCTCGGCGATTCGGGCCGTAGTGCGCCCCACCGCCAGGCCGCGCGCCCGGGTTCGCCGCGCTAACTCCGTTTCCTTGTGCTGTCTGCCGGACATCCCGGCCCCTCTCTCGTGGCCAGTCGCCATCCTGGTCACCGACCCCGACCGGTCCCATCTGCGCGGACGCGGCCTCTTGCCGGTCAACCGCGTCTAACGAGAATGATGGACCAGTAATGACAGGACCTGAAAGGACGCTCGAACCTGCTGACATAGAATCGTCCCCCGCCGGGGACGTTCTTTCAACCCACTTGAAATATCCCCTTACCCGAGACGCGACCGAGCTTCGTTGACCCATCGGCACGGGTGAGTCAGATTTGGCCAACCAGCCTCGATTCACCGGCTGTGATCGCCGCGAATCGGTCTAGAGGAAGGCTCGAAGTGGACGACAGCTTCCAACACCTGGAACGCCTGGCCGACGAGCTCGACGCTCGGGGGCTGCTCGCCCGGGTGGTGCACACACAGTCGGGGCGGGCGTTCGTCCGCGTGATCAACCCCAACGCCACCAGCCTCGCCGAGAACGTCACCTGCCGGCCGCAGGCGACCCCCGCCTACTACTGGTGGTCGTGGGGAGAGCGCATGCACCAGGTCGACGATCCGGCAGGAGCGGCCACCAAGGTCGCCCGCGTACTGGCCGCGGTGAGCGAGTAGGACACGTGACGGACGCGGTGCAGCGCAGTCACCGCCGTCCGCCGTGGACACCGCGGCTCTTCGGGGTCGGCGGGGTGCCCGGTGCGGAGCGTCCGGCGTCCGTGGAGACACGGCCGCACGGACGCTGGGCATCCCGTCGGCTCCACCTCCCTGGCACGTGCCAGAACCATCGCCCGGCGGCGCCACGCGGCGCGCGCCGGCATCCCAGAGCAGCCATCGGGTCCGAGCCTTCATCCTGGCCCGATGGTGATCGGGGATCTCCCCGATCGGAAACGGAGCGGGGCGCGCTTCCGGGTGCGTGCCCCGTCCCGGGCCGCTCGTCACCGGGGTGCCCGGGCCCGCCCTCCGCGGCCCCGGGTCCGGGCACTCCCGTCTTCCCCGGCGTCACGTGACGGCGGCCGGGCCGGTCGGCGGAGTCAGTCGGTTCAAGTACCGTTCCGTCTAGGTCGAGGACCGATAATTGTCTCCGCCGACCGACCCGATCCGAGAGGTGCCCACCGCGTGTCCATGCTCGCCGTCGACCCCACCGCCCCACCGGCGTCCGACCTGTCTGTTCTGGCCGATATGGGCAAGCAGGTGGCGGGCACCTGTGTCAGCGCCGGCGGGGACGACGTGACGTGCACGTTCCTGCTCAACTGGCTGTCGCCCGGGTGGGCCTCCCCCCTCGCGTGGCTGATCAGCGTCGTCCTCATCGCGGTGTCCGCGCTGGTCGCGCGGGCGATCCTGCACCGGCTGATCGACCGGGTCATCCGGCGCGCGGCCGACGGCGTGCTGCCCGAGCGCCTGCGCCTGAGGGGCGGCACGAGCGTGGACGGCGCCGCGGCCCTGCTCACCGAGCGCCGCCGCCAGCGGGCCGAGACCCTCGGCTCCGTGCTGCGCAGCCTCATCTCCGTGATCGTCTTCGGCACCGCCGCGATGATGATCCTCGGACGGTTCGGCCTCAACCTCACCCCCATCCTCACCAGCGTGGGCATCCTCGGCGTCGCCGTCGGCTTCGGCGCGCAGGAGCTGGTCAAGGACTTCATCGCCGGCATGTTCATGCTGATGGAAGACCAGTACGGCGTCGGCGACATGATCGACACCGGCACGGCCGTCGGCACCGTCGAGGCCGTGACCCTGCGCATCACCCGCCTGCGGGACGCCGACGGGCGCGTCTGGTACGTCCGCAACGGCACGATCAACCGCATCGGCAACGAGTCCCAGGGCTGGTCGCGCGCCCTCGTCGACGTCCCGGTGGCCTACGACGCCGACATCGCCGCCATCCGCGACCTGCTCAAGAACGTCGCCGAGGAGGTCTGGGCCGACCCCGCCTTCCGTGACTCGGCGATCGTCGAGGAACCTGAGGTGTACGGCCTCGAGCAGATCTCCGACAAGGCGATGATCTTCAGGATCACCGTCAAGACGGTTCCCGCCCACCAGGCCGAGGTGGCGCGCGAGCTGCGCATGCGCGTCAAGTGGGCGCTCGACCGCGCGGGCATCACCCTCGCCGGGGTCTGAGTAGGCTGGAAGGCGTGTCCGCTACCCCTGCCGAGTCCATGTCCTTCTACGACGCCGTGGGCGGCTCAGAGGCCTTCGAGCGCCTCGTGCACCGCTTCTACCAGGGCGTGAAGGACGATCCGCTGCTGCGCCCCCTCTACCCCGAGGAAGACCTCACCGGGGCCGAGGATCGGCTTCGCATGTTCCTCGTCCAATATTGGGGTGGCCCCACCACCTACGGCGAGCAGCGCGGGCACCCGCGGCTGCGCATGCGGCACGCCCCGTTCGTGATCGGCGAGCCCGAGCGCGACGCGTGGCTGCGTCACATGCGCGACGCCGTGGACTCCCTCGAACTGCCCGACGACCTCTCCGCCAAGCTCTGGACCTACCTGCAGTACGCGGCCCACAGCCTCGTGAACGCATAAGTGGCCGCCTCGGGGGGCAGCCAAGGACGTGTGAAGAACTCCCCTTGGTGGCGTGATGCCGTCGTTTACGAGATCTACGTTCGCAGCTTCGCCGACGCCTCGGGAGACGGCGTCGGCGACCTCCAGGGGATCCGTTCCCGCCTGCCCTACCTCGCGGAACTCGGCGTGGACGCGATCTGGCTGACTCCCTTCCAGCCTTCTCCCATGGCCGACGGCGGGTACGACGTGGCCGACTACCGGGGCGTCGACCCGCTGTTCGGCACGCTGGCCGACTTCGACGCCCTGGTCGCCGACGCCCATGCCCACGGCCTGCGGATCATGGTCGACGTGGTGCCGAACCACAGCTCCTCCGCCCACCGGTGGTTCCAGGCCGCGCTGGCCTCCCCGCCCGGCAGCCCCGAGCGCGACCGCTACATCTTCCGCGACGGCGACGCGCCGCCCAACAACTGGACATCGGTGTTCAGCGGGCCGGCGTGGACCCGCCTGCCCGACGGGCAGTGGTACCTCCACCTGTTCGCTCCCGAGCAGCCCGACTTCAACTGGCGCAACCCCGCGGTCCACGAGGAGTTCCTGGACATCCTGCGGTTCTGGCTCGACCGGGGCGTGGACGGGTTCCGCATCGACGTGGCGATGGGCCTGTACAAGGACGCCGACCTGGCCGACGTGCCGCCCTCGGAGGAGGGGTTCCAGTCGCGTTCGCCCATCTGGAGCCAGCCCGAGGTGCACGAGGTGTACCGCGAGTGGCGCAAGGTGCTCGACTCCTACCCCGGCGACCGCGCCGCCGTCGGCGAGGTGTGGACCGACACCGCCGAGGACCTCGCGCTCTACGTCCGGCCCGACGAGCTGCACCAGAGCTTCAACTTCGCCTGGCTTGAGGCCCCCTGGTCGGCCACCGCCTTCCGGAAGATCATCGACGACACGCTGACTGCCGTCACCGCGCCCACCTGGGTGCTGTCCAACCACGACGTGGTGCGCCACATCACCCGTTACGGCGAGGGCTCGCTGGACCCCTCGGCCGGCCTCGCCCGCGGACGTGCCGCTCTGCTCGCCATGCTCGCCCTGCCCGGGTCGGCGTATCTGTACCAAGGGGAGGAACTGGGCCTCCCGGAGGTCAAGGACCTTCCCCCGGAGTCGCGCCAGGACCCGATCTTCGCCCGCTCCAAGGGCGAGCTGCTCGGCCGGGACGGCTGCCGGGTGCCGATCCCGTGGTCCGGCGACGCCCAGCCGTACGGGTTCTCACCCGGCGGCGCCGGCCCGTGGCTGCCCCAGCCGGCCTCATGGGCGGCTCTCACCGCCGAGCGCCAGGCCGGCGACCCCGCCTCCACGCTGGCGTTCTACCGCCGCGTCCTTGAGCTGCGCCGGTCGCTGCGGGGCACGCTGCCCGACGCCATCGCCTGGCTGGAGGCTCCCGGCGACGCGCTCATGTTCACGCGGGGCGAGCTGATCTGCGCCATCAACTGCGGCGAGGAGGCCGTCCCGTTGCCGCCGCACCGGGAGGTCCTGTTGTCCAGCGGCAACGGCGAGGGGACTTCCCTGCCCCCCAACACCGCCGTGTGGCTCCGCTCCGCCTGAACCGGGGAAGACCGGGGGCGGCATCAGACCGTCTCGGAGGTAAGCACGTCCACCTGGGTGGTAAAGAATCCAACCCAGGCAGGACGACCGGCCGGTGTGTGTCACCGGGGAGGAGATATCTCCACCACAGTACGGCGAAACCACATCACAGCTCGGCCGAGTGCTACAGATCTCCACCCACCGCTCGCCCCCGGTTCACCCCACCCCCACCCGGTGGAACGATTCCCACCCCGGTCTCGCTCACCCGGCCTCGCTCACCCGGCGTTCACTCACCGGGCGTCGCTCACGGAGCGAGCCGGTGCAGGTCACGCGGGAACAGCGCGACCTGGCGGACGTTCGGCACGTCGAGCAGGCGTGCCATGAACCGTTCGAGCCCGAATGCGAAGCCACCGTGTGGTGGCATGCCGTAGCGCATCGCGTCGAGGTAGCCCGAGTACGCCGACAGGTCGGTCTCGCCGCGCGCGGTCAGCGCTCGCACGTAGTCGGCGTACCGGTGCATCCGCTGGCCCCCGCTGACCAGCTCCAGGCCACGGAAGATCAGATCGATCGCGCGCGAGTAGCCGGGACGAGCCGGGTCCGGATGGGTGTAGAACGCGCGATGCGCGGTCGGGTAGCCCTCGACGAACACGAAGTCCGAGCCATGCTCGCGCAAGGCCCACTCGCCGATCCACCGCTCGTGCGCGGGCGCGAGGTCGGGCTCGCCGGTCACGTCCTCGCCGGTCGCCCTGCTGATCATCTCCAGTACGTCGGCGAAGTGCACCACCACGGGTTCGTCCGTCAGCGCGGGCATGGTGACGTCGAGAAGCTCAAGTGAGGCGCCGGCCGATGCCTGGATGCCGGCCAGCATGCCCCCGACCGTCGCATGGCACGCGGCGATGACGTCACGGTGGTCTTCCACGAAGCCCATCTCGGCATCGAGAGAGGTGTAGGAAGCCAGGTGGCGGGCGGTGTCGCTCGGCTCGGCGCGGAAGACCGGTCCGACCTCGTAGACCCGCTCCAGGACGCCGACCATCATCTGCTTGTAGAGCTGAGGGGACTGCGCCAGGTACGCCGGACGGCCGAAGTAGTCGAGCTCGAAGACGTTGGCGCCGCTCTCGGTGGCCGCACCCACGATCTTCGGGGTGTGGATCTCGACGAACGACATCGCCTCGAGCGCCGTGCGGAAGCCGCCGACCGCGGCCGCACTGATGCGGTGGACGGCGGCGAGCTTCGGGTGGCGCAGCGCGACCGGCGCGTAGTCCAGCATCGTCGGCAGGCTCGCGCGCAGGTCGGGCCGGTAGAGGTCGAACGGAGCCGGCTCGGCCGGGTCGGTCAATGCCTCGATCACCGGCGAAGTGATCTCCACTCCGCCCGGAGCGGACGGCTCGACGGTGACCGTGCCCACGACGGCGACCGTCGTCTCTTCCGGCAGGGTCTCAAGCAGAGCGCGGGCGGCCTTCTCGGACACGACGATCTGGGTCAGGCCGGCGGCGTCGCGCAGAATCAGGAAAGCGACCGACTTCAGCAGCCGGCGACGATGTATCCAGCCCGCGATGCGTACGGTCTCACCGACGTGTGCGGACAGCTGGGTGGACAGGATGCGTTGCATGGTGGTGGCCTCCTCTGGTCGCAACGCGTCCCCTGAGAGGCGTGGGCGAGCGGGATCCTCGCGGTACCACCACACCTTCACCACGCCGTCGTGCGGCGTGGCCTCTGCAAACCCGTGACGTGGGCGATTCGGCGGGACTCTACTAGACGCGAAGGTCGTTCTTCCCCGCAGCTCAGGAGGGTCTTCACGCCCCGGCCGGAGTCCGCCTTCGCAGCTGCCGGCGGCTCTCTCCGACTCCGGTGATCGAGGTGCTACTCGGCTCCGTCGTCGCTGTTGGACGCCATCTTACGCAAATCTGCGTTCGTCGATGAGAGGCGACAGCGTCCGCCAACGAGTTCGGCCGGCACATGGTGACCGATTCGCACCGATATGACGGTGAGAGATGGCAGCGTGCCATGCCTTGCTGGACGTCGGTCAGCGTCCCTGGCGGTCGTCGGATGTGAGCTGCTCTCGTATGGCCGTGCGGTTCACGCCCAGGTGGTCGAGCAGTTCGGCCACCGGGTCTGGTCTCTGCTGGGCGAGCAGCGCGAGGAGGAGCTGGTCGGGCCCTTCGGTGTTCCGGTTCTTGCGTGTCGTGGCCTTGATCGCCCGATGGACGGCGGCTCTGGCGCTGGTGCTGAGCGCTGTCGCCGGGACTGGGGGATGCCTACGTGGCCGGGTCTGCGGTGCCTGTCCCACGTCCAGCCCGATCGCGCGCAGCGCGGCGGCGTCCAGTTCGGCCACGGCCGCGCGGGCGGTGGCGTGATCGACACCGAGCGCCCGAGCGACTGCGCACCCGGGAGTGCCCAGCAGTCCGAGCAGCAGATGCTCGGTGCCGACCCGCCGGTCGCCGCGCTGCCTGGCCTCCTCGGCCGCCGCCTTCACGGCGGCGGCGAACGCGCTTCTCGCCGTCCCTGGCATCGCCGGTCCTCACTTCCCGTATTTGGCGTGTACGGACTGCCGTGACATGCCGAGCGCATCGCCGATCTGTTCCCAGGTCCACCCTTGCTCTCTGGCCAGCGTGACCGAGACGGCCTCGACCTGCTCGGCCAGCCGGTGCAGCGCGCCCACGGCGCGCAGCCCCAGAGCGGGGTCGTTCGACCTGATGCGGCTCGACAGTTCTTCCAGCTCCACCCTGTCAGGCTAGATTGACACCGGTCACTTTGTCAATCTAGCCTGACAAGCATGGACGAAGTAGTGATCGTAGGAGCGGGCCCCGTCGGGCTCATGCTGGCCTGCGAACTGAGCCTCACCGGGGTCCGCCCGGTCGTGCTGGACAAACGCACCGAACCCGGCGACCTGCCCAAGGCCAACGGGCTCGGGGGGCAGATCATCGAGTTGCTGGACCACCGAGGGCTGCTGGAGAGACTGAGCGCCGGCAGCCCGTTCGTCGGCGTCCCGCCCGGTTTCGCGTTCGGATCGGTCCCGCTGCGTCTCGCCGGCGTGGAGGGCATCCCGCTCCGCATGCTGATGATCCAGCAGCCCCGGCTGGAACGACTGCTGGGTGAGCGCGCGGCCGAGCTGGGCGTGCAGATCCGCTGGGGCCACGAGCTGACCTCACTCACCCAGGACGAGACCGCGGTGACACTCCATGGGCCGGGCTTCGAAAGGCTCGCCCGCTACGTGGTGGGCTGCGACGGCGGCAACAGCCGCGTCCGCGAACTGGCGGAGATCGGCTTCCCCGGCACCGTCGACGAGGAGGTGCTGTGGCTCGGGCATTTCACCACCGACACGACGACCGGCGTCTTCGACGACCCCGAGGTGGCCGGGCTGCGACCGGGCTGGAACCGCACGGGCAACGGACGCCTGCTTCTCACCTCGCTCCAGCCGGGCATCCACATCGTCGGCGTGCGGGAGAAGGGTGTGCGTCCGGCGGGCCCCGTCACGCTCACCGAGTTCCGGGCGGCCGTGGCCAGAGTGCTCGGCAGGGACCTGCCGCTGGGCGAGCCCGTCTGGCTGTCGAGCACGGTCGCGCAGGCCCGGCTGGCCGAAAGGTACCGGGCAGGCCGGGTCTTCCTGGCCGGCGACGCCGCCCATCTGTTCCCCGCAGGCGGTTCGGCACTCAACGTCGGGATGACGGACGCGATCAACCTCGGCTGGAAAGTGTCGGCCCGGCTCGGCGGCCGAGCGGGGGACGGCCTGCTCGACACCTACGAGTCCGAGCGCCGCCCTGCCGCCGAACGCGCTCTCCTACAGACGCGCGCCCAGGCGGCACTCGACCGCCTGACGGGCGAGGAGGGAGAGGCCTTGCGGACGCTGCTCGCCGAGGTCTTCGCCTACGAACAGCCGGTGCGCCACCTCGCCGAGTTGCTGCAGGGCTCCGACCTGTCGTACGAGAGGGCCGAACACCCTCTGGTCGGCCGCCTGGTCCCCGACCTTCGCCTGACCACGGACAGCGGCGAGCGCCGGGTGGCCGAGCTCATGCACGCAGGACGCCCCGTCCTGCTCGACCTGGGCGCGAACGTCACGCTCGACCAGGGCGGGGACGAATGGATCAACGTGGTCAGGGCCCGGTGCGACGATCCGCCCGCCGACGCCCTGCTGATTCGGCCCGACGGCCACGTGGCCTGGGCCGGCACCGACCAGCTCACGGAAGCGATCAGACAGTGGTTCGGGCCCACAGCCGCTCATGAATGACGTTCATTCCGCAGACGCTGCCACGACTCCTCCGGGGCAAGGAAACGCCACCCCGGTCCGCGACCGGATCGCGGACCGGGGTGGCAATGCCGCCCGCTCGCCTACGGCATCAGCCGCGGACCGTCGGTCCTCGCCTGTCCTGCGCTGACCGTCAAGCGCTGGGCGAGCGAGGCCGCGGTGCGCGACCTGCGCTCCCAGCCCCGTCAGGCGTGGGGTGTCAGTCGCGGGTGAGCTTGCGGTAGGTGACGCGGTGCGGGCGGGCCGCGTCGGCGCCCATCCGCTCGATCTTGTTCTTCTCGTAGTCGGCGTAGTTGCCCTCGAACCAGAACCAGTTCGAGCCGCCCTCCCACGCGAGGATGTGCGTCGCGGTGCGGTCGAGGAACCACCGGTCGTGCGAGGTGATCACCGCGCAGCCGGGGAACTCGAGCAGGGCGTTCTCCAGGCTGGACAGCGTCTCGGTGTCGAGGTCGTTGGTCGGCTCGTCCAGCAGCAGCACGTTGCCGCCCTGCTTGAGGGTGAGCGCCAGGTTCAGACGGTTGCGCTCGCCACCGGACAGGATGCCCGCGGGCTTCTGCTGGTCGGGGCCCTTGAACCCGAAGGCTGCGATGTAGGCGCGGGAGGGCATCTCGACGTGACCGACCTTGATGTGGTCGAGCCCGTCGGAGACGACCTGCCAGACGTTCTTGGTCGGCTCGATGTTGCCGCGCCCCTGGTCCACGTAGGAGATCTTGACGGTGTCGCCGATCAGGATGTCGCCGTTGTCGGGCTTCTCAGCCTGCATGATCATGCGGAACAGGGTCGTCTTACCGACGCCGTTCGGGCCGATGATGCCGACGATGCCGTTGCGCGGCAGGTCGAACGACAGATCCTCCATGAGGAGCCGGTCGCCGAAGCCCTTGGTGAGGCCGGTCGCCCGGATGACCGTGGTGCCCAGGCGCGGGCCCGGCGGGATCTGGATCTCTTCGAAGTCGAGCTTGCGGTACTTGTCGGCCTCGGCGGCCATCTCCTCGTACCGCTGCAGACGCGCCCGGCTCTTGGTCTGCCGAGCCCTGGCGTTGGAGCGCACCCACTGGAGCTCCTCCTCCAGGCGCTTCTTGCGCTTGACGTCCTTCTGGCCCTCGACCTTCAGCCGGGCGGCCTTCTGCTCGAGGTAGGTCGAGTAGTTGCCCTCGTACGGATAGCAACGGCCTCGGTCGAGCTCGAGAATCCACGTCGCCACGTTGTCCAGGAAGTACCGGTCGTGGGTGACGGCCAGGACGGTGCCGGGATACTTCTCCAGGTGCTGCTCCAGCCACTGGACGCTCTCGGCGTCGAGGTGGTTGGTGGGCTCGTCGAGCAGCAGCAGGTCGGGCTGCTCGAGCAGCAGCTTGCAGAGGGCGACGCGGCGGCGCTCGCCACCGGACAGCTTGGTGACCTCGGCGTCCGGCGGGGGGCAGCGGAGGGCGTCCATCGCCTGCTCGAGCTGGCTGTCGACATCCCACCCGTTGCGGTGGTCCAGCGCCTCCTGCAGCTTGCCCATCTCGTCGAGCAGCTCGTCGCTGTAGTCCGTCGCCATGAGCTCGGCGATCTCTTCGAACCGGGCGCGCATGGCGAGCGTCTCGGCGACGCCCTCCTGGACGTTGCCCAGAACGGTCTTGGACTCGTTCAGCGGCGGCTCCTGCTGCAGCATGCCGACGGTGAAGCCGGGCATCAGCCGGGCATCGCCGTTGGACGGCTGCTCGATGCCGGCCATCATCTTCAGCAGCGTGGACTTACCAGTGCCATTGGGGCCCAGCACACCAATCTTGGCTCCGGGCAGGAAATGCAGCGTGACGTCATCAAGGATGACCTTGTCGCCGTGCGCCTTGCGGACACGCTGCATCGTATAGATGTACTCGGGCATGCTCCTAAGAGTAGGGGATTCCGCCATCGGAGTTGTCCCCTCACGCCCACCCACCACCCCCGACCACGAGCCCATCCCCCAGCAGGCCGCCAGCCACACGCGATATCGCCATAGTGTCGTCGTCCGGCATGGGATGGACGCGATGAGCCATGCTCAGGCGATACCGCCGTCGGTGTTCTCGGCTCGGGCGTGGGGTGGGGGCTCGGGCGCGACGGGGAGGCAGATGCGGTCGCGGCCGAGCTCTTTCGCCCGGTAGAGGGCCAGGTCGGCGGCGGCGAGCAGCTCGATCAGATCGTCGCCGTGCAGGGTCATGATGGCCACCCCCGCGGACACCGTCACCGAGATCATCGTGTCCTCGACGGGGATGGCCATGCGGCCGACACGTGACCGCAGGCGCTCGGCCACCCTTCGCGCCTCGGCGACGTCGGCACGCGGGAGCAGCACGACGAACTCTTCGCCGCCGAACCGCCCGACCACGTCATAGTCGCGGAGCTGGCTGCGCAGGGCCGTGGCGACGCCCGCGAGGACCTGGTCGCCCACCAGGTGGCCATAGGTGTCGTTGACCCGTTTGAAGTAGTCGATGTCGACGATCAGCAGCGCCAGCGTCTCGCCTGTGCGCCGCGCCCGGACGATCTCGGTGTCGGCCTCCCGCTGCCAGGCCGTCGCGTTGAGCAGACCGGTCTTGGCGTCCGTACGGGCCGCGGCCTTGAGCTGGGCGTGGAGCAGGCTGCGTTGCAGCAGGACCACGGGCGGAAGGGTGAGCACCAGCAGGACCACGCTCAGCCCGCACGCGATGGCGACCAGCACCCCTAGGCACAGCTCCACGACGTCGAGCAGCACACGCTCGCGATCCCACAGCACGTCGCGCCAGCGGGTGTCCGGATCGAACATGTGAAGCGCGATGGCGATCAAGGCGGTGTTGAGCACGGTGAACAGCGCAGCGCACCCCACCGCGATCGCCAGCGGCCCGCTCGACCCGAGCGCGCCGCCCTTACCGCTCGGCACAAGGGAATGGAAGATCACCGACGCCGCGCCGGCCGCGAGACCGATGGCGGCCGCGCTGAACACCCGCCGGTACAGCACGGTCGCCCGGACGCGTATCTGCAACAGGAACTGCAGTGGCAGCGGCGCGAGGACCGCGTAGACCGGTGGCAGCAGTAATGCGACGGGCAGCCACCAGGCCGAGAGCAGGTCACGAGACACACCCGCCGGCATGCCGAGACGACGGGTCGCCTCGATGCAGATCGCCCCACACGCCATCAACGCGAGGAAGGTCAGCATTTCGGACCAGCGGAACTCGGTGGAGGCCGCGAGATAGGCCGCCACCCCGAAGGCGAGGCCCACGGTGCCGCACAGATAGACGACCAGAACGGCTGGCTGCGCCAGCAGCGGCCATCGGTCGGCTAGCGAAAGCATGCCGCCGCGTGGCTCGACCGAGAGTTCACCGGACGTCATCACATCCCCCAACGCTCACTTCCATCCGGACCGGTTCGTTGCCTCGACTCTACGTCTCACGATGTGTAACACAATAGTCGCGCAGTGTGCGGCCCGCGATGGGAACCGCTACGTTGAGCACTGCGGCCGACACAGCCGGTTGGCCCGATGCGCCCGCTCCCCATCGAGCGGCCCATGCACGAAAGGAACAGCCATGGCGCGAGGCATCATCTGGACCTGACCAACCGCCAGGCCGTACAGCCCCATCCGGCACAGACACACGGTGACCCGACCCGACGCAATACTCATGAAACCCCAGACACCTCCCTCACCACGGTCAGCCAGAGGCTCACCCAAACCTCATGCACCTGCGTCACCCGAGCCCACCCCAGCGGCACCGTTCACCAGACACCTCCTCAGCCCAGCTCGGGCCCTCGCCGCTGCTGCGGTGGACAGGCGGCTGCGGGCGTCGGTTCGCCGGGTGCTCTGGATGGGCGGACTCATGGTTCACGCTGCTAGACGGTCGGTGGGGTCGGGGGTGGCCAAGGGCATGTCGTCGCCGGTCGCGCATTGCTCGCCCACCGCGTCCATCGGGTCGGCGAGGGCGGGAGCATGGGCGCCCCTCAAGGCGTCGGCGGCGTTGCCCGTATGGCCGGACTCGCCGGCCCTCTGCTCGCCTGCCATGGAGTCGACGCTTCTCAATCGGACCCCTTGGCCATCCGTAGCGGCCGGGCTCGCGGCCCCGATGAGCTCCCAGTCGCGGGTGGTGTCCGCGAACTGTTCCCGTGTCACCTCGTCGAACGCGGGGGCGGCGGGCCCCCGCTGCGGTCTTTCGAAGGTGCTCACCCCGCGTCGCAGGTCATGGCCGACGGAGGTGGCCTCGACCTCGGCGACGAACCGGCGCTCGCCGTCACGCTCATAGGAGCGGATGCGCAGCCGACCGTGGACGACGATCGGCTGGCCCAGCTTGATGGACTGGGCGACGTTCTCCGCGAGCGTCCGATAACACCGCACGGAGTAGAAGCTGGTCTCGCCGTCATGCCATGTCTGGGAAGACCTGTCGAACACGCGCCGCGTTGAGGCCAGACGCAGCGACGTGACGCGGGTGCCGTCGTTGAAGTTGAACTGGCGGGGGTCGGCGGTGACGTTACCGACCAACGTGATGTAGGTGTCGTTCATCGTGCCTCCCATGGCGGACCGGCGGACCGTCTCCGCCGACATGGGAGCCAGTCTGGCCCGGCCCGTCACTCTCCATGATTGCCGAACTGCATTCTGTGGATAGGACGCCGCGCCGCACGCGCACCTGTGGAGAACCGCGAAGGCGCAGGCCAGAGCACCACAGCGGCCGGATTCGTGCCGCAGAAAGCAGACACAACACCACGATCAGCGCGTCGAGGGCGCCTGCCTCACCGCTTCATCTGTTCACATCGCGACGCCATGAGGATGTCCACGCACGGTCCGCGGCGCCATGGTCCGCCTGCCGTCGGCGCCGCTCAGGGCCCGGTCTCCGAAGAGGGATGGCCCGGCGGCGCGGGAGGGGATGACTCAGAGGCGGGACGGCTCAGCGGCGGGCGGAGGGGTGGCTCGGCGACCGATGGCTCAGCGGCGGGCGGAGGTCAGGGCGGCGAAGAATTCGTTGTAGCGGCGCAGTTCCTGTTCCACCGGCTGGACGACCATCCGCTTGGAGACGGCCGAGATGCGGCGGCGCATCTCGCGTTCGAGTTGCTCGCGTTCGTTGCCGGCCCCGAGGACCACGAAGTTACGGCTCGCGATCGCCGAGAACAGGCCCAGCCCCAGCACGCTGACGATCATGAGCCCGAGCCATGGCAGCGTGGTCACATCGCCCAGCAGCTCGGCCGGCGCTCGGCCGATCTTGAAGACGCCGTACAGCAGGATGGCCCCCGCCCAGCCGACGCCGGCGACGAACAGCACGACCAGCAGGTACTGCCAGATCTTCAGCAGCCACCACCAGCGAGGCACGCGGTCGAGGCTCGGGGCGATCTCGGCGAGCTCGCCGGACAGGACCTCCGGCAGCTTGCCGAGTTGAGACCGGGCGGCATCCCGGACGCCGTTGCGCCATGCCTCGGGCATTCCGGAGCTCAGGCCGTCGGCGAGGGCCTGGACGGCGTTCTCCACCTCGGCGGGCTGGGCGCTCACCGAGGCCGCGGTCACGGCCCTGATCTCGTCGCGCAGATTGCCCAGACGCAGGCTGTGCAGCGGGTCGGGGCGCAGCCGCGCGGCCCAGCGCGCGTAGGGCCAGCCGACCCAGTCGATGGAGCGCACGCCGTAGACGTTCTCCAGAGCCTCGCCGACGGCCGGGACGCCGACGGCGTCGCAGAGGGCGTCGGTGAGCCCCTCCTGCCGGGCGAGGTCCACGGTGGGCTGCACCGCCAGGGCCTCAGGGGCGGGCATGACCTTGGCGAGCTTGCCCATGAGGCGGTTGAGGTCGGCCTCCAGGCGCTGGACGGCGGCCCGCCGCTGGGCGACGGACTCGGCGAGCACGCTCTTGAGGCTGTTCACTCCCCTGCCTGTGGTCGCCGAGGTGGGCACGATGCGCGGATGCTGCACGCCTTCGCGCTTCAGCAGGTCCGACAGGTCGACGACGCACTCGGCGAGCTCCTCGGGCGCCAGCCGGTCGGCCTGGTTGAGCGCGAACACGGTGACCGCCTCGTGCCCCGCCAGCTCGGAGACGTACTTGGTGTGCGTGGCCGCGTCGGCGTACTTCTGCGGGTCGAGCACCCACACGATCAGGTCGGCGACCTGGATCAGCCGGTCGGCCTCGTGGTCGGTGATCGCCCGGATGGAGTCGTGGTCGGGCAGGTCGAGCAGGATCAGCCCGTGGAGCTGGCTCTCTCCCCGGTCGAGGGCGCTCGCGCGGGCGAACCGGTGGCGCCACTGCACCTGCAGCCAGTCGAGCAGCGGCCCCGCCCCGTCCAGGCCCCACACGCAGGCGTGCGTGCGCGCGGTCGTCGGGCGGCGCACCCCCGTCGGGGACAGTTCGAGCCCGGAGATGCGGTTGAAGAGCGAGGACTTGCCGCTTCCGGTCCCTCCCGCGAGGGCGACGACGGTGTGCTCGCCGGACAGCTTGAGCCGGTCGCCGGCGCGCAGCAGCAACTGGCCGGACTCGGCGATCAGCGCCGGATCGACCCTGCCGGGACCGAGCTCCACGATCTTCGCCAAGGCGGAGAGCCGGTACGCCAGATCGCTTCGCGTATCGGTCGTCCCCGGACGAACGCTGACACTCATCGGGCGACCTCAAGGTTGTACGTTGCCTGGTAGAGCCGCTTGGCCGCGACCTCGTCGGGGATCCCCGCCTCGTCGAGCACCTGCACGTATCTGAACGTCTCCTCGTCGAAGAGGACGCTGATGCGGGCTCGCAGGTCGCTGCGCGCCTTGGTCCCGATGTTGCGCAGCGCCTCGGCGCCGAGCACGCCGCGCAGCAGCCGCTCGGGGAGGGTGCCGGTGCCGGAGACCGCGGCGACCTCCGAGCTCCCGTAGCCGAGCAGACCCATCATGAAGACCATCGAGAGCGCCTCCTCGTCGAAGGCGACCAGCTTGGCGACCGTGCGCTTGGTCACCCCGCCGGAGCGGATCAGCCCGATGACGTGCTCCTGCCAGGCCCCGATGGTACGGCCGACCCGGCGGGCGAACTCGTCGGACGGCCGGCCGAGTCCCGGAGTCTCGGCCAGACGGTCGCCGGCGCCGTCGCGCTGACGCCACCTCGCGATGACCTCCTCGGCCGCCCGCTGCCCCGAGGAGACGATCACCGCCTCGAGCCCGGAGCGGAGCGCCGAACGGAAGGCGTGCAGGCGGGCGGGGGCCTGCTGGGCGGTCTTGGTGGCCAGGCGGCCGGGACGGCGCAGGTGCAAGGTCTTCATCAGGTCGCCCGAGCCCGCGAAGTCCTGCCAGCGGGCCAGGACCTCTCCGCGCAGCAGCGAGCCGTTGCTCATCGCGTCGTCGATCTCGGCGAGCGCGCCCATGTACGCGGCGTCCACGTCGGTCCGCAGCTCGGCCCGGAGGGCGACCTGGGCCTCCATGTGCCGCGCCAGTGCGGGCACGCGACCGCGGAAGCTGTTCAGGACCCCTTCGAGGGTCGCCCGGACGGCCTGATCGCGGCGCTGGTCGTCGACCGACAGCTCGGTGAGCCACATGCGCAGGTCGGCGACCTCCTCCTCGGGAAGGCGGCCGGCGGTGACGGCGACCTCGTTGACCACGAACCGGTCGATCTCGCCGAGGCCGTACTCCTGGAGCATCCGGGCGAAATGCTTGTCGATCACGTCCCGGGACTTCGGCGGGACCCGGGACAGCACGATCGCCATGCGCGCGCCGCGCTCCTTGGCCAGACGTAACAGGTTCCACGCGGGCGCGTCGGCGTACCGGGTGGCGGTCGTGACGAAGATCCACAGGTCGGCGGCGTCCATCATCCGCTGCGCCACCTCGTGGTGGGTCTCCACCACCGAGTCGATGTCGGGGGTGTCGAGCAGCGCCGTCGCGGGGGGCAGCCGCTCGCTCGTGGCGAGCACGAGGCTGTCCAGCCCGCTGCCGGGCGCCGGCCGGTCGAGACGGACCAGGCCGCCGAGCACGTCACCCTTCGCGAACCACTCGCCGTCGTCGGGGTGGCAGACCAGGACGGGCGTCCCGGTGGTGGGACGGCGCACGCCCGTCGCGCTGACCTTGGCCGCGGCCAAGGTGTTCACCAGCGTGGACTTGCCCGCCCCGGTGGACCCGGCGACGGCGATGAGCGCCGGCGCGGTGCTCATGTGCACCCGGGGGATGACGTAGTTCTTGATCTGGGCGAGGATCTCGGCCTGCGCCTTGCGGGCCTCCACGACGCCGGGGACCTCCAGACCGAGCCGGACCCCGCTCACGGCGTCACGCAGCCCGGTGAGCGCCGCCGTCAGCGCCCGCGAAACCGGCTTGGGCAGCGCCACCTCGCGCACGCGGTTGTACGGATCGTGCTGCGCGTCCGGGCCTGGGTCCGCTTCTGGATGATCCGCCGAGCCTGTGGAGGACTCGGGCTGGGCGGTGGTCGCGGGGACGGAGGAGGCGTTCGCGTGGGACTCCCAGACCGAACGGGCTTCGGCGGTCGCCGCCGAGCGTGCGGGCTGGAACAGGCTGCCCGCGGTCGGGTCGGACGTGGGCGCCGCCTCCGGAGCGTCGGTGGCGGCGTCATCGCCGGCCGGCGTCACGCGGGCGTGCCAGATGTCCTCAACCGGCTGAAAGCCTCCGGCGTCGTCCGCCGCGCCCCCAACGCCCTTTACGCCGCCTGCGCCCTCGGCGCTTTCTGCATCCTCGGCGGCGCCTGGGCCCTTGGCGGTTGCTGAACCCTCGGCGTCCTCTGCGTCCTCGTGGTGCCGGAGGGTTTCGGCGTTCCCGAGGTCGTCGTTTCCAGGGTCGCCGGAGTCGTCGTTCCCGAGGTCGCCGGGGCCA
This sequence comes from Sphaerisporangium sp. NPDC005289, assembly GCF_040607455.1. Lineage (NCBI taxonomy): Bacteria > Bacillati > Actinomycetota > Actinomycetes > Streptosporangiales > Streptosporangiaceae > Sphaerisporangium > Sphaerisporangium sp. NPDC005289. The sequence goes on along the minus strand of NZ_JBEXGS010000024.1, from coordinate 74,054 downwards.
TCGGCGGGCTCGGCGCCGTCGCCGTCGCCTTCGTCGGCGCTGTTGGCATTGTCGGCTTCGTCGGCGTTCTGGACGGCCGCCGCGTTGTCGGCGCCTTCGACATCGTCGAGGTTCCGAACGTCCCCGGCATCATCGGCGCCGGCGGCCGCGTCGTCGACCGGGCCGGAGGCATGGGGAGCGTCGACGTCGTCCGCGGCGCCGGCGCTCTCGACATTTCCGAAAATCTCGACGTTGTCCGAGGTCTCAACGTTGCCGCTGTCCTCGCTGTTGCCCGAGGTCTGGACGTCATCCCGGTTGTCGGCATCCTCGGCGTCGCCGGTGTCGTCCGGGTTCTGGACGTCCTCGACGCCCGGGACGTCGCCGGCGTGCACAGGGTCCTGGACGTCGGCGGTGGCCGCCGTCGGGTCATCCGCGTCGACGGTCGAGGGGGCGAGGTCGGCGGCGGGACCGCCGGAGGAGTCCTCAGAGGCGGAAGCGTCGGCGGACTCGCTGTCGGTGGATTCCGCGTCGACGGACTCCGCTTCGACGGAATCGGTGTCGACGGAATCGGTGTCGACGGAATCGGCGGCGGCCGACTCGGCGGAAGCGGACTCGGCGGCGGTGGGCGCGGCGGCGTCGGCGGGCGCGGCGGCGGCCGGGCCATCGTCATCGCCCCGGATCGCCTGGAACGTTACCGTCCGCTCCTCCGGGGCCTCGGGGGAATCCTTGCCCTCGATCACCGTTTCACCCGACTGCTCGGTGTGTTCATCGGCCCGCTCGGTCTTCCTCGCAGCCGATTTCACGGAACCCGCTCCGCTCGAACCATCTCGATCTCCTGGCCGACCTTGACGACGTCACCGACGACCACGATCGCCGGCGGCCGCGTCCCAGCGGCGATCACTCGCTCCGCCACCGTGGAGAGGTCGGCATAAAGAGCTCGCTGGGTCGGAAGAGTACCGTCCTGTACGACCATTACGGGGGTTTCCGGCGAACGTCCCTCGCGTAGCAGGGTGTCAGCGATCATGGCTATTCGTTCAACAGCCATCAGAAGTACCAGGGTTCCCTGTGATCTCGCCAGTCCTGCCCAGTCAACAGTTGATCTCGGATCGTCGGGCGCGACGTGGACGGAGATGACGTGGAACTCCTGGCTCACTCCCCGGTGGGTCACCGGGACGCCGGCGGCGGCGGGAACGGCCACCGCGCTGGTGACGCCGGGAACCACGATGACGGGGATGCCGGCCCGCGCACAGGCCAGGGCCTCCTCGCCGCCGCGGCCGAAGACGTACGGGTCGCCGCCCTTGAGCCGGACGACGAACCGGCCCTTCCTGGCGTGCTCGACCAGCAGCTCGTTGATCTTCTCCTGCGCGAGATAGCGACCGTAGGGGATCTTGGCCGCGTCGATGAGCTCGACGTCGGGCGCGAGCTCGTCCAGCACCGATCGGGGTGCGAGCCGGTCGGCGATGACCACGTCCGCCTGGGCCAGCAACTGGCGCCCGCGCACGGTGATCAAGCCGGGGTCTCCGGGTCCCCCGCCGACCAGAGCGACACCGACGGGCTTGGTGCGGTCGCGGCGCGCGTCCACCGTGCCGTCGCGCAGAGCGTCGACCACGGCGTCCCGGATGCCCGCCGCGCGGCGCGGGTCGCCTCCGGCGGTGATCGCGACGCTGATCTCGTCCACGCGTCCGCTCGCGGGCGTCCAGGCGGCGGAGGCGTCGCGGTCGTCGGCGCGTACGCACCAGATGTGCTTGGCCTCGGCCTCGGCGGCGATCGCCGCGTTGACCGACCGCTCGTCGGTGCACGCCTGGACGAGCCAGGCCCCGTCGCAGTCGCCGACCTGGTACGGGCGGCGCTCCCAGGCCACCAGGCCGTCGGCGATGAGGTCGTCGAGCGCGGGCGTCACGCTCGGGGACACCAGGGTGACCGACGCGCCGGCCTGGAGCAGAGTGGGCACCCTGCGCTGGGCCACGCGCCCGCCGCCGACGACGAGCACACGCCTGCCGTTGAGACGTAGACCGAGCAGGTAGGGCGACGACATGGGACGGTGTTCCCTTTCCCGGGAAGAGGCAAAACCCGTTGTCCGTGAGGTAAACCTACAGGCCCGCCGCCGCGGGAGGCACGGCTCGCCTGCCTTCCAGGAGCGGCTTTCGCGGATCCCAGGGCTCGCCTCCCGCGGCCGTCTCGCGCCTGCGCGCGATGGCCGACAGCGCCTCCAGGATGACCCGGTTGCCGAGGTAGGCGGTGATGTCCGCGTGGTCGTACGGCGGGGACACCTCGACGACGTCGATGCCGACCACCGGCAGCTCGTAGCAGATGCGGCGGACGGCGTCGAGGAGCTGGCGGGAGGACAGGCCGCCGGGCTCGGGAGTGCCGGTGCCCGGCGCGTGCCCGGGGTCGCACACGTCGATGTCCACCGAGAGGAACACCCCGTCGCACTCGTCGGTGGCGATGGCGAACGCCTCGGTCAGGCACTCGGTGAGCCCGCGCTCCACGATCTCGGTCATCTCGTAGGAGCGCATGCGCTGCTGGGCCATCCAGTCGAGCGTGTCGGGGCCGGGCCAGTATCCGCGCAGCCCGATCTGCAGGAACCTGTCGCCGCGGATCGCCTCGGACTCGATGAGGCGCCGCATCGGCTGGCCGTGCCCGTAGAGGTTGCCGAACTCGACGTCGCCGGTGTCCGCGTGCGCGTCGAAGTGGATCATGGAGACCCGGCCGTACCCGTGGTGGCGCGCGACGCCGCGCGCGTCCGGAAGGGCGACGGTGTGGTCGCCGCCGAGGATCAGCGGGACGGCTCCGGAGGCGGAGATCGTGTGGACGGCCTCCTCGATGTTGCGGATGGAGGTCTCGATGTCGCCCGAGAAGCACTCGACGTCGCCGGCGTCCAGGACCTTGAGGTCCTTAAGGGGATCCACGCGGAGAGCGAGGCTCGGACGCGATCCGTCGTGGGGCAGGTAGCACGCCTGCCGCAGGGCCATCGGGCCGAACCGGGCGCCGGGGCGGTTGCTGGTGCCGCCGTCGAAGGGCGCCCCGACGATCACGACGTCCGCTCCCTCGAAGCTCGCCGGATCGCCGAGGTCGCAGCGCTCCACGCCGAGGAAGGTGATGTCGGGTCCGAACATCGGGCCGTAACGCATCGTGGTCCAATCACGCCTGACAGCAGAACGTCACCATTTAACCGCATTGTCGGCAGAATTCCCCTGCTAGCCGACTTTCCCGGAACGCCACCGAAGCCGGCGCCTCACACCACCGACATGGGCCATCCGGCGTTCGATCAGCGTCCACGGCTTCGGGCGCGCGTCCGCGTCCGTCAGGGGTCCCGGACGCGGACGTCGCTTCTCTGATCCCGAGGTGGGCGTTCCTTCCCGGTCATGGGGACGTGGGCCGGGTGTCCTTGTCGGTCACGCCGGCGGAGTCGAAGGTCGCGACCTCGTGCATGACGCGGACCGCCGAGCCGACCAGCGGGTAGGCGAGCAGCGCGCCGGTGCCCTCGCCCAGACGGAGCTCCAGGTCGACCAGCGCTCGGAGGCCGAGATGGTCGAGCGCGAGCCCATGCCCGGGCTCGGCCGAGCGATGGCCCGCCACGCAGTAGTCGATGGCGTGCGGGGACAGCGCGGCGGCGACCAGGGCCGACGATCCGGCGATCACCCCGTCCAGGATGACGGGGACGCGGGCCGCGGCGGAGGCGAGGATGAACCCGGCCAGGGCGGCGTGCTCCAACCCACCGACCGCCGCCAACGTGCGCAGCGCCTCCGGAACGCCTTCGGACACGCCCGGGGAGGCCGCTGACGCCGGGGGTGCGGAAAGGTTGTTGATCTCAAGGGCGCGGCGGATGACGGCGATCTTGAGCTCGAGGGTCGTGTCGTCGACGCCCGTGCCCCTTCCCGTGGCCAGCGCGGGGTCGTGTCCGGTGAAGGCGCAGATGAGCGCGGCCGAGGCCGTGGTGTTGGCGATGCCCATGTCGCCCGTGATCAGACAGGCCGCGCCCGCGTCGATCAGGTCGACCGCGACGGCGATGCCCGCCTCGAGTGCCGCGACGGCCTGGTCGAGAGTCATGGCCGGGCCCTGCGACAGATCGGCCGTGCCGTAGGCGACCTTGCGGGAGACCAGGCCGGGGGCCTCCGGCAGGTCGGCCGCGACTCCGACGTCCACCACGGTCACCGACGCGCCGGCCTGGGCCGCGAAGGCGTTGGCCACCGCACCGCCGGCGAGGAAGTTCGCCACCATCTGGGTGGTGACCTCCTGCGGCCAGGGAGTGACCCCCTGGGCGTGCACGCCGTGGTCACCGGCGAAGATCGCCAGGGCGGCGGGAGCCGGGAGCGGGGGCGGGCAGGCCCCCGCGACGCCGGCGAGGCGTACGGCGACGTCCTCCAGGGCTCCGAGCGCTCCGCGGGGCTTGGTCAGGCGGTCCTGATGGGCTCGCGCCAGGTCCATCGCCTCGGTGTCGGCGGGCCTGATCGCCGCCAGGGTGCGTGCCAGGGGGCCATCGTGCACGATCACACCAGTCCTTCCGCCGGGGGGCCTGGCGGCCCGACCACTTCGCCGCCAGGGAGTACGCGGAGGAAACCTCGCGAACGACCTGCCGCGCCGAGGAAGTCTCGCGCATGCGCTCCCGACCTCGCCATCCGGGGCCCCGGCCGGCCCCGGCCACGAAAGGTCACCGGGTTCCCGCCGCGAGCGGCGCCGGATAGCCGCCCTCCCTCTCGCCGGCCCGGCGCCGAAGGAAAGCCGACACAGGTGGGAGAGCCTGGGTCAGGGCACTCGCGAGCAGGGTCGACGGCCGGGCGTAGGGCGGCAAGGCGGAGGCACGGGCAGCGGCGACTTGGGGAGGACAACCGTACCTGCGCGCCCGGGAAGCCGCAGGACGGGCTACACGAGCCCTTCGGCGAGGGTGGCCTGGTCGCGGGTCAGGCGGCGGACGGGGGGTTCGTCTCCGCCCAGCACGCCGTCTCCCCGTAGCGGGTCGTCTCCCCGTAGCAGGTCGTCTTCGCGCAGGACGTCGGCGCCTCGCAGGACGGGGGCGGTCGGGTCTTCGAGGATTTCAGGGGCCGGGAGGGAGTCCAGTCCTTCCAGGGACAGAGGCTCGTCGGCGGGGTCGAGGACGGCTTCGACGGGATCGGTGAACGCCGGGAACTCCCCTTCGACCGCGCCGAAGGCGGCGGTGTCCGCGCCGAAAGCGGCGGCGGTCGCCGTGAAGGCGGTGGTCGCCCCGAAGGCGGTGTCCGATTCAAAGACGGTGTCCGCCTCGAAGAGGGTGTCCGATTCGAAGAGGGTGTCCGCGTCGAAAGCGGCACTGTCCGCGTCGAAGGGGGCGTCCGGGGCGAAGGCGGCGGTGTCCGCGTCGAAGGGGGTGCGCAGGGCGAAGGGGGTGCCGTTCTGGTGGCTCGGCCATGGGGAGGCGGCGTGGAGGGCTTGTTCGTATCTGTCGATGATCAGGTCGGCCAGGCCCTCGCAGTCGCCGATCACCTCGGCGCAGCGCACGTCGAGGTCGATGTGCCCGGCGGCGTAGGCCAGCGCCTCCGCCCAGATGCGTTCGAGGACACCGCCGGCGAACAGCAGGTAGGGAAGCACGACGACCCGCTTGGCGCCCAGGCGGCGGCAGCGTTCGATGCCCTGCGCGACCGACGGCGGGGCGTCGGAGACGTACGCGGTCTCGACGGTCAGCAGGTCGGCGGCGTGGGTCTCCCAGAACAGGCGGGACACGCGGTGGACCTCGGCGTTGGCGGCGGTGTCCGGTGACCCGTGCCCCACCAGCACCACGGCGGTCTCGGCAGGGGAGATCGGCTCCCAGGCCGCCTCGCCGTGCTCGTCCCCCACGGTGACAGAGGCGAGCCGGGGCATCTCGGCGAGCGCGTCCGCGAGCCGCTCGGCCATCAGGCCCAGCACCTGGGGTGAGGCGTCGAGCGGGCGGGCGAGGTCGCAGCTGAGGGTGGGGTGCATGACCTGCGCTCGAGCGATCTCGGCGGGAATATCACCATTGTCACCGAGGGCGAGCGGGACGGTCACGAGGCGGTGGTGTCCGCGGGCGAGGAGAGAGGCCACGGAGTCGTTCAGCGACGGCCGGCCCTTGGCCACGAAGCCACCGGACACGTCCGCGGCGACCTGGTCCAGACGGCACCGCAGTCGGTGAACGAAGCGGCCGAACTCTGCCGCGCCCGTGTCATCGTGGGCGCCGTGCCCTATGAGCAGAAGCGGCGGCTTCATATGGATCTCCGATCCTTTGACCTGCGGTTTTCTGGTCGGGTCGCGAGGATATCTGAATCTGTCAACGCTTGGACATGCCTTTGCCCACCTTTTGGGCGAACCCAGACCTTCCGTTCATGGTCGTCCGGCCCGCGGGCCTTACGTACCCTGGAGATGCCTTCCTATCGTCACAGCGCGCAATTCGGCGACCTCAGTGGGTGATCGGATGTCCGGGTGCGGCCGGGAGGGCGCATCGAACGGTCTCGTCAGACGGTCTCGCCCTTGAGCAGGCTGAACAGGACCGCGTCGGATATGCCGCCGGAGATGGGCAGCGCCCCGCGCAGGACGCCCTCCTCGGTGAAGCCGGCCTTGCGGGCCACGGCCTGGCTGGCCACGTTTCCGATGGCGACCAGCAGCGTGACCCGGTGGAAGCCGCGCATCATCAGAAACGTGCTGACGGCGCGCGTCGCCTCGCAGGCGATGCCCTGGCGGCGCGCCCACGGCGAGATCCAGTAGCCCACCTCGACGTCGCCGCGTTCCCAGTCGGCCCGCTGGATGCCGGCGGACCCGGCCAGGCGGCCGCCGGCCTTCGACTCGATGGCGAACTGCACGCCGTTCACCGAGTCCACATGGGCGAACCTGGTGCACCATTCGTAGGCCCTCTGCAGGTCGTATCCCGCGGCCCAGGGCATCCAGCGGTTGATCTCGGGGTCGCCGTCGACGGCCTCGAAGACGTCCTTGGCGTCGGTCCCGGTGAAGGGGCGCAGGATGAGCCGCTCGCTCTCGAGGCGCACGCCCGTCCCGAAGCCCCGGCCGTTCATCGTGGGCGGGCCCATCGCCAGGTCGCGGGCGAGCAGCCCGAACACGACCAGGTCGTGCGGGCCGTCGTCCTCGTAGCCCGCGCCGCGCAGCAGCCCCTCACGGGTGAATCCGGACTTCTCGGCGACGCGCAGGGAGGCGGTGTTGTCCAGGTTGGCGCGCAGCTCGACGCGGCGCAGGCCGCCCTTGGTGAGCGCCCACTCGGTCAGGCCGCTGACGGCCTCGGGGGCGTACCCCCGGCCACGGTGCAAGGGGTGGACTCCGTACCCGACCTCGGCCGTCCCGGCGCCCCAGACGGTCTTGAACAGGCTGATGGCGCCGACGACAGTGCCCTCGGCGACCATGGCCAGGTGGATGCCCTGGCCGGAGCGCCACAGCTCGTGCACGCCGTACGAGAGCCACTGCGGCACGCCGGACGGATGGCCGGGCACGCCCGGCGGGAGGAACTGCGCACCCGACTCGAGGATGGCGCGCACCCGGTCGGCGTCCCGTGGGCCGAAGGGCCGCAGGAGCAGCCGCCGGGTGGTGATCGTCAGGTGCTGATCGAAGCCGGTCAATCTTCATCCCCCTTGTGCGGACACATCAGCTCATCGCACAAGGGGGGGTGTCCGCAACTTGGCGGGCCCGGGTGAACCGGTACGGTGCGCCGGTTCGGCCGGGACCACGTGGTCTCCCGTCACACCGGTCCCAGCGGACGCGCACGCCGGGCGCCGTCCGCGGAGGCCGCAGGAGTTCACGGCCGTCCACGGAAGCCGCGGTGGTCAAAGAGCCGTCCGAGGAAGCCGCGCGGAGGCCGCCCGGAGGCCGCGGGGGTTCAGGAGTGGCGGCGCAGCACCTCGCTCCACCGCACCCGGGTGCCCGTGCGCAGCACCGCCCGCTGGTAGACCCGCCCGCCGGCGTACAGAACGGCGGCCACCGCGGCCACCATCAGGCCCATGGCCAGGGCGGTCTCCCACACCGGCACCCGCACGACGGTGGAGCGCACCGGCATGAGCATCGAGGAGAACGGCGGGACGATGGACAGCACCCGCGCCAGCGTGCTATCGGGCGACTGGCCCACGAAGAACCCGACCAGGTAGGAGGCCGTCATGAGCATCGTGGCCGGGCTCAGAACGCCGCTCAGCTCCTCCTGCCGCGACACCAGTGAGGCGATCGCGGCGAACATCGCCGCGTAGAAGGCGTAGCCGAGCAGGAACCACACGACCACGCCGGCCACCACCCCGTAGGTGCCGTCGGGCAGGTGGGGCACCGCGCCGGAGATCTGCGCGGCGGCGAGCCCGACGGCGGCGATGACGACCAGCTGGGACAGCCCGAGCACGCCGAGGCCGATGACCTTCCCGGCCAGCAGCTGCCATGGCCGTACCAGCGTCAGCAGGATCTCGACGATGCGGCTGCCCTTCTCCTCCACGACGCCCATCGCGACCCAGGTGCAGATCTGGAGGAGCAGCATGAACAGGACGACGACGATGGTCAACGCGATCACCATCCGGACGGTGGCGTCCTCGCCGCTGCCGTTCAGCGTGACCCTCGACATGACCGGCACCTGCTGGGCTTGGGCGACCTTCGCCGGATCCAGGCCCGCCGAGGCGAGATTCTGTTCCGTGGTGACCATGCGGTGGGCGGTGTCGAGCAGGACCGAGAGTCCGGTGCCCAGGACGGTCTTGGAGATCACGGAGGTGTTGTCCACGATCGCCGCCTCGACGTCGCCCGCGGCGACGGCCGCGCGGGCCGCAGCCTCGTCGGCGTAGCGCGTGACCTTGATGGACCGGTCGGCGTCCTGCGCCGCCTGGGCGCTGAGCGCGGCCTGCAGCCGGTCGGCCCGCGCGCCTGCGAGCCCGATGGCGTGGTCGTCCGGGCCGCCGAACAGTTTGGGGAGCATGGCGAGCACGGCGACCAGCACGGCGGTGACGAGCAGACCGTAGCGGTATCCCTTGGTGCGGCCGCGCACGGTGATCTCACGGCGGGCGACCAGGACGATGGGGTTCACGCGACCACCTCGCGGAAGATGTCGGCCAGGCCGGGCTCCTGCCAGCCGAAGTGCTGGACCCGGCCGGCCCGCGTGGCCAGCCGCAGCGCCTCCTGGTCGTCGGTCGGGACGAGGATCACCTCGTCGTAGCGCTCGTGCTCCTCGGCCGCCGCGAGCGGCGAGCGGTCGGTCCTGGCGACGATCTCCCCGGGCAGCCGGTCGGCCCAGCCGGCCTCGGCGCCGGTCACGACGATGCGCAGGCGCTTGCGCGACTCCCGTGCGCGCAACTCGGCGACGGTGCCCACCGCGACCATGCGGCCGGCCTTGATGATGCCGACCGAGTCGCAGAGCCGTTCGACCAGGTCGAGCTGGTGGCTGGAGAAGACGACCGGCACCCCGGCGGCGGCGCGCTCGGCGAGCACCCCGGCCAGCGCGTCGACGGCGATCGGGTCCAGGCCGGAGAACGGCTCGTCCAGGACGAGCATTTCGGGATCGTGGATGAGCGCGGCGGCGAGCTGGACGCGCTGCTGGTTGCCCAGGGACAGGCTGTCGACGTCGTCGCCGCGCCGCCCGGCCAGGCCCAGCCGCTCGATGAGGGCGTCGGCGGAGCGGCGGGCGTCCGGCGCGGCCATGCCGCTGAGCCGGCCGAAGTACTCGACCTGCTCGGCCACCCGCATCTTGGCGTACAGCCCGCGTTCTTCGGGCATGTAGCCGAACCTGCGGCGGGTGTCGTGGCCGACGAGCGCGCCGTTCCAGCGCACCCGCCCGGCGTCGGCGCCGAGCACGCCCATCACGATGCGCATGGTGGTCGTCTTGCCGGCCCCGTTGGCGCCGACGAAGCCGAACATCTCGCCCGGGCGAACGGTCAGGCTCACGCCGTCGAGCGCGACGGTGTCCCCGTAGCGCTTTTCGAGCCCTTCCACCTCAAGCATGGGGGGATCCCTTCATGATCTTCTCGAGCACCGAGACGTACTCGCGGAAGGCCTCGCGTCCCCGGGGGGTGAGCGAGAGCCAGGTGCCGGGCTTCTTGCTGATGAAGGCCTTCTCGACCTTGACGTAGCCGGCCTCTTCGAGGGTCAGCATGTGCTTGGACAGCAGCGAGTCGCTGACCTCGATGGTGTCGCGCAGGAACCGGAACTCCACGTTGTCCGCGGCGGCCAGCGCCGCCATGATCGACAGGCGGACCGGCGTGTGGATGAGCTGGTCCAGGTCGTGGCGGGGGTGGGCGCCGCTCTCGGTCACCTGGCGCCGTCCCAGGGGCGCAGGCGCCAGGCGGCGTACAGCACGGGGACGGCGGCGGCGACCGCGGCGGCGAGGCCCGCGGCCACCCACCAGCCGGAGGGCCGCTCGGGCATGACGTAGTACCCGAACAGCGCCACGCCGACCATGACGGCCACCCAGACGAGGGCCACCCGCGAGTGCAGGCGGGAGTGGCCGTAGACGCCGAGGCCGTAGGCGTAGACGAAGGACAGCGCGGTCATCGCCAGCCAGGCGATGCCGGCGATCCGCGGGATGGGCGACGAGGCGAAGAACATCGCCGGCCAGTACAGCAGCGCCGCGACGCCCCAGACGAGGTAGAGCCACCCCATCGCGGCGGCGGACCGTCCGACGCTCCTGCGCACGCGGCCGATCTGCGCGAGCGCCTCGCCCGCGCTCATGTCCGTGTCGGAGCCCGTGTGCGTCCCCGCACCCTGATCGTCACCGGCGTTCATGCCCTCATCCCCCTTTCCTGTACTCAACAAGTTAGCAAGCACTCAACTCCCATTCAAGTGCTTCACCGGACGTTGAGAACAACGAACCCCGGCACGGCGCGCGGCAGCCGTACCGGGGCGGACGAGGTGGACGTCAGAGGACGATGATCACCTCGAGCGTGCGGGGGCCGTGCACCCCCTCGACGCGGTTCAGCTCGATGTCGCTGGTCGCCGACGGGCCGCTGATCCACGTCATCGGCCGCGACGCGTCCAGGCGCGCGACCGCCTCGGGGACGCCGGGCACGATCTGCCCGGCGCGCACGACGCACAGGTGGTAGTCGGGCACCAGGGTGAGGGCCCTGCGTCCCTGGCCGGGGCCCGCGTCCAGGATGATCGTGCCGGTCTCGGCGATGGCGGCCGCGCAGCCGGTGACCACGCCGTCCGCCGCGTCCAGCTCGGCGGCGGACGGCGGCGGGACGTCGCCCAGTCGTTCGACGCCGGACGGCAACGCGCCCAGCCACTCCTCGGGCAGCCCGCCGGGGACGACCACGCGGTGCGCGCCCCGGCGGGCCAGCGCGTCCGCGACCGTGGCCGCCACCTGGCCGGCGGGGACGGCGTGCACGGTCGCCCGGTAGTCGCGGACCCGTTCGGCGAACAGTTCGACGTCGCCCGGCTCATCCCGGTAAGGACGGTAACCGCGCGTCACCTCCACCGGCGGCGCGCCGGCGACGGCCGAGCGGATGCGCGCCAAGATGGCCTCGCGCGAGCTCATCGGCCCACCTCGCGGACGCACGCCACGATCATCCCTCCGCACGAGCTCATCGACCCACCTCGCGGACGCACGCCACGATCACCCCTCTGTGCGAGCTCATCGGCCCACCTTCCGGACGCGCACCGAGACCATATCTCCCTGCGAGCTCATCGGTCCTCCTCCTGCGTGCGCCGCCACCAGTCGCGGAACGACTCGCGCGGCACGGGCGGCACGTCCCGGGTGGCGGTCCAGGCCGCGCCGGGGCCCGGCAGGTGCGTCTTGGGCACCAGCCCGCGAAGGCGGGTGGCGAGGCGCTGGGCGCTCCGCAGCCGCACGGGCTTGTCCAGCACCCAGCCGGCGGCCGCCAGCCCGGCCCGCTCGGCCGGGGCGTGCGGAGCCTTGGCCCGCAGGTGGACCAGCACCTCGGGGATGTCGATGGCCACCGGGCACACGTCGTAGCACGCCCCGCACAGACTGGAGGCGTACGGCAGCGAGGCGTCCAGCTCGGAGGTCATGCCGCGAAGCTGCGGGGTGAGGATGGCCCCGATCGGCCCCGGGTAGACCGAGCCGTACGCGTGGCCGCCGACCCGCTCGTAGACCGGGCAGACGTTCAGGCAGGCCGAGCAGCGGATGCAGCGCAGTGCCTGGCGCCCGATCTCGTCGGCCAGGACGTCGGTGCGGCCGTTGTCCAGCAGCACCAGATGGAACTCCTGGCCCTCCGCGGCACCGGTCCACATGGAGGTGTAGGGGTTCATGCGCTCCCCCGTGGAGCTGCGCGGCAGAAGCTGCAGGAACACCTCCAGGTCGCGCCAGGTCGGCAGGACCTTCTCGATGCCCACCACGCTGATCAGGGTCCGCGGCAGGGTGAGGCACATGCGGCCGTTGCCCTCCGACTCCAGCACGACGAGCGTGCCGGTCTCGGCGATCAGGAAGTTGGCGCCCGAGACGCCGACCTTGGTGGACAGGAAGCGCTCGCGCAGGTGCAGCCGGGCGGCGTCGGCGAGCGTGCCGGGCTCGTCCCCCAGCCCTTCGGGGGCGGGACGTCCCCACTCCCCCATGTGTGCGAGGAAGATCTCGCGGATCTCCGAGCGGTTGCGGTGGATGGCCGGCACCAGGATGTGCGAAGGCCAGTCGTCGCCGAGCTGGACGATGAGCTCGGCCAGGTCGGTCTCGTAGGCGGTGATGCCCTCGCGTTCCAGGGCCTCGTTGAGGTCGATCTCCTGCGTCGCCATGGATTTGACCTTCATGACCCGCGTCTCGCCGGTGGCCTTGATCAGGCCGGTGACGATGCGGTCGGCCTCGGCGGCGTCCGACGCCCAGTGGACGTGGCCGCCCGCCTTGACGACGGCCTCCTCGGCCTGGACCAGGTAGCGGTCGAGGTTGCGCAGTACGTCGTCCTTGATGGCGCGCCCGGCCTCGCGCAGTTCGTGCCAGTCGGGCAGCTCCGACACCACCGCGCCGCGCCTGGCCCGGATGGTGTGGGTGGCCTTGCGCAGGTTGAACCGCAGCTGGGAGTCCGCCAGCGCCTTCTCGGCGTTGCGCGGGAAGGAGGGCATTCCGAGAAAGGTGCCCTGCCCGGGGCCGCTCATCGCGTGTCTCCTTCACAGGTGTGGAAGCACGGGGCTCCTTCGCGGGCGGACAGGACCGCTTCGCAAGCGGACGGGGCTCCCTCGCGGGCGGACAGAACCGTTTCGCGTGCGGACAGGGCTCCCTCGCGGGCGGACAGGGGCCGCCTCACCGCTCGGCCTCGGTGCTCGCGAGGATCTCCGCCAGGTGCATGACCCGGACGCCGGAGCGCTGGCGGTTCAGCGTGCCGCCGATGTGCATCAGGCAGGAGTTGTCGGCCGCGCAGAGCACCTCGGCGCCGGTGGTCATGACGTTGGCCACCTTGTCGGCGCACATGGCCGAGGAGACGGCGGCGTTCTTGACCGCGAAGGTGCCTCCGAACCCGCAGCACTCCTCGGCCCCCGGCAGCGGGACCAGCTCGAGGCCCCGGACGTTGCGCAGCAGGGCGGCGGGGCGGTCGCCGACGCGCAGCCCGCGCAGCGAGTGGCACGTCGGGTGGTAGGTCACCCGGTGCGGGAAATAGGCGCCGACGTCGGTGGCGCCGAGCACGTCCACCAGGAACTCCGACAGGTCGTGCACCTTGGGCGCCGTCTCGGCCACCGCCCGCGCGAACGGCGAGCGCCCCGCGTGGGCGCTCGCGAACGCCGCCGGCCGCGTGGCGCCCATGCCCGCCGCCAGCTTCGGGTACTGCTCGCGCACCATCGCGGCGCACGACCCCGAGGGCGTCACCACGGCGTCGTATCCGGCGAAGACGTCCAGGAAGTGCCGGGCCAGCCGGACGCCCTCGTCCCGGTAGCCGGTGTTGGCGTGCATCTGGCCGCAGCACGTCTGGGCCTCGGGGAACTCCACCTCGCATCCGAGGCGGCGCAGCAGCGTCACGACCGCCTTGCCGGTGTCCGGGAAGAGCGTGTCGTTGACACACGTGATGAACAGTGCGACCCGCATCGCGGCCTTTCCTCAAGACGCTCCGGACCTACCCGGAACGAACGCGCCGGTGGACGCCCCTGGAACCGAGTATGGTCAGACCATACTCCAGGCGAGAGGGACGGTCACGTGGCGGACGGCACGCGACGCACGCGCGCGTTCGAGGAGGTGCTCCTCCAGGTCGAACGGCGCATCGCCGACGACGGCCTCAAGGTGGGAGACCGCCTGCCAGGCGAGCGGCAACTGGCCGAGCAGCTCCAGGTCAGCCGGTCCTCGGTCCGCGAGGCGCTTCGCGTCCTCGAGACGCTGGGGGTGGTGTCCTCGCAGGTGGGCCGCGGCCCGGACGCGGGGGCGGTGCTCACCTCCCGGCCGGACAGCGCGCTGACCGACCTGCTGCGCCTGAGCCTCGGCCTGTCCAGCCTCTCGCTGCGCGAGGTCATCGACACCCGCCTGATGATCGAACGCTGGTCCGCCGAACACGCCGCGCGCGCCGCCCCCCTGCCGGAGCCCGCCGAGGCGCTGATGGAGGCGATGCTGGCCATGGAGGCCGCCGCGAGCGCCGAGGACTTCGTGCGACACGACATCGCCTTCCACGTGGCCATCGCCGAGGCGTCGGGCAACCGGCTCATCGCCGCGGTGATGCGCGCGCTGCGCGGGGCGATGCGCAAGTACGCGATCGAAGCGGTCGACCGGCTCGGCGACACGCGCGTGCTGCGTGAGGACCACCGCCGCATCCACGACGCCATCGTCTGCGGCGACGCCGCCACCGCGGTCGACGCCGTGACCGCGCACCTGGCCCACGCCTACCCCGAGCTCTTCTAGGACTTCCGCCGGCCGTCCGGCCCCCGGAGCACCGGAGCACCGAAGCACCGAAGCACCGAAGCACCGGCATGGAACTACGCAGGGGGTGAACACGACAAAAGCCAAAGAAGTGTTTGACATCCGCCGATGCCAAAGTATTGTTTGACATATGCAGATCAGCGATCCGAAGGCGATCAGGGCCCTGGCCCACCCGCTCCGCCTCGACCTGCTCGAACTGCTCGCCACGATCGGCCCGGCCACGGCCGCCCGGTGCGGGCGCGTCCTCGGCTCCTCCCAGGCGAACTGCTCCTTCCATCTGCGCCAGCTCGCCAAATACGGCTTCGTGGAAGACGCCGGCCCAGGACGCGACCGGCGCGAGCGGCAGTGGCGGGTCCCCGACCGGCGGCCGGCGCTGCGCATCGCGGCCGGCGGCGACGCCGTCGTCACGCGGCGGCTCCAGCGGGTCGTGGTCGAGCGCGAGACGCAGGCGATCCTCGACCACATCGACCGCGGGGGCGGCGACGAGCAGGCGTGGGACCACAAGGCGGGCATGGTGACCGCGGTGGCCGTCCTGTCCGCCGACGAGGCCGCCGAACTCAAGGAGAGGTGGAAGGCGCTCCTCGAGCCCTACACGACGAGGACCGCGAGCGGCTCTCACCAGCTCGAACCCGGGCAGCTTCATGTCCGGTACTTCATGGCGGCGACGCCGATGCCAGATTTCAACTCACGGGACGACGATGATGAATCCGACGACTGACGGCCTGATCGACTTCGTGAGCGCCGCCCCTGCCACCGGCTCCCTGGACGTCGCGTGGAGCCACGGCGCGCCCCCCGGACGGCCCGCCCGCGATCCGCTGATCCAGGTCCACCACTACGACGAGCACACCGTCATCATGCGTCAGAGCAAGTCGGTGCATTACGAGGCCCCGTTCCTCTACCTGCTGTTCGGCAACGACCGGGCCCTGCTGCTCGACACCGGCGCCACCGCCGACCCCGGCCTGTTCCCGCTGCGCGAGACGGTCGACCGGCTCATCGCCGCCTGGCTCGAACACCACCCGCGCGAGGAGTACGAACTGATCGTCGCGCACACCCACGGGCACGGCGACCACGTGGCCGCCGACCCGCAGTTCGCCGGCCGCCCCGCGACCACCGTGGTGGCGCGGGACGTGGAGGCCGTGCGGGGGTTCTTCGGATTCGGCGAGGGCTGGCCCGCCGAGACCGTCGCCTTCGACCTGGGCGGCCGGGTCCTTTCGATCCTGGGCTCGCCGGGCCACCACAAGGCGGCGATCACCGTCTACGATCCCTGGACCGCGATCCTCCTCACGGGCGACACCGTCCTGCCCGGCAGGCTGTACGCCTTCGACTTCCCCGCCTACCTCGCGACGCTCGATCGCCTGGTCGCCTTCGCCGAGACCCACCCCGTGGCCCACGTGCTCGGCTGCCACGTCGAGATGACGAGCCATCCAGGCCGCGACTACCCGCTCGGCGCCGCCTACCAGCCCGACGAGCGCGCCCCCGAGATGACCGTGGCCCACCTGGCGGCCATCCGGGACGCGGCGGCGTCCGTCGCGGGCAAGCGAGGAGTCCACCGGTTCGACGACTTCCTCATCTACAACCAGCCCCGCCAGAGCGACATGCTCAAGCTCATGGCCCGCGGGCTGGCGCACAAGGCCCGCGCCGCGCTCTCGCGGCGGTGAAGCCCCCGCCGTGAGCCGACCGCTCGCGCCACCACCGCCCCTCGTTGTCCCGTCCCCGGCAGGCTCGCCACCACCTCACCAGTCCTTCGTGGGCCGGTCGCCGCATTCGGGGGCGCGTGTGCGTGTTCAGGTGAGCTGCCGTTCCTTCTGTTGCTGTATGAGCTCCTCGATGGCGGTGGGCAGGGTCGTCTCGAAGTCGATCAGTTTGGCCCAGGTCGGCTTCACCACGATCCGGACCATGCCGAGGTAGAGCGACTTCACGCCTTCCTCCCACTCGGCTCGTTGCTCGGGCGTCATCTCGTACGTGCCGTTCCACTGGAGGTACTCCTCCGGGATGCCGTCGACGACGTCCAGCTCTGCCCGGCCGCGGATGAGCAGGACCTTCGGCGGGTGCGACTCGGTGTCGATCGTCAGCGCGACCGCGGGATCGCGGCGCAACGCCGGGAGTTTCCGCGCGTTCGTCGCGGTGCACATGACGATCTCCACGCCGTTCCAGGTGAACCCGATCGGGATCGACCGGGGCGTCCCGTCGAGCGCGATGAAGGCCAGCCTGGCCAGGTCGCGGGCCAGCAGTTCCTGGCTGAGCGGGCGGTTCAGCACCTCGTCGATGGCGTGCTGGTCCATGGTCGGAGCTCCTCTAGTTGTAGTAGCGGCGGGCGCTGGACCCGACGCGGGTGATGTCGGTGCCGTAGATGTGCAGGCTGATGGCGATCTCGTCGCCGGCGTTGCGGATGCGGTGGATGTCGCCGGGCGGCGCGAAGCCGCTGACCTCGCCGGGCGGGTTGTCCCGCGTGCCGATGGGGTTGAGCGCTTCGTCGAACAGTTCCTCGTGCTCGATGCCGGACAGCACGCCCACGACGCACCAGGTGATGTGGTCGTGGATCCGGGTGGTCTGCCCGGGGCGCCAGACCAGGCCGAGGATGGAGAACGCCCCGTCGGGCTCGGCGTGCAGCAGGTGGCCCGCGACCCGGTCGGGCCGGCCGAGACGCTGATCGGGCGTCAGGACCTCGGGGCCGGGCAGATGCGCCCGAAGCCGATCGGCGACCAGGTCCGCGGTGTCCGTCCAGCCGGTCCGCACGTCGGTCGCCTGGCGCACGGCCGTGACGAGACCGGTGAGCGTCGTGAGTAGGCGTGTCATCGCCGCGTCCTCCTCGCAGAGCGGGTTCGTCCCCCTCAGCGTCCCGCGCGGCTACTCATTCGTCTAATGACAAGGATTGAGCGAACTCATGCGTAATCTTTATGCATGCTGGATATCCTGCGGTTACGGGTGCTCGCGGCGATCGCCGCGCACGGTTCGGTCACCAAGGCCGCCAAGCACCTGAACTACTCCCAGCCCGCCGTCAGCCATCATCTGGCCAGGCTGGAGGCCGAGACCGGCGCCAGGCTCGTCCAGCGGGTCGGCCGGGGCATCCGGCTCACCCCGGAGGGCGAGCATCTGGCCCGCCGCGCCGCCGAGATCGTGGGCCGGGTCGACACCGCCGCCGCGGAACTGTCCGCGATGGTGGGCCTGCGCACCGGCCGGGTCCGGGTCGCCGGCTTCCAGTCGGCGCTCGCCGCGCTGGTGCCGCACGCCGCGGGCACCCTGCGCCGCGCGCACCCCGGCATCGAACTGCGCCTGATCGAGGCCCACCCGCGCGTGGCACTCGATCTGCTGCGAGCCGGGCAGGTCGACGTCGCGGTCGTCTTCCGCTACGACGACGCGACACCGGACGACATCCGCGCCACGCACCTCTTCGACGACCCGATGTACCTGCTCAGCCTCGAACCCGGCCAGACACTGGCGGGCAACCGCGACTCCGCCTGGATCGCGGGCTGCGAGAACTGCCGCCGTGAGTTTCTCGAAGCCTGCGGCAAGGCGGGCTTCGTCCCGCCCATCGCCTACACCAGCGACGACATCATCGTCCAGCAGGCACTGGTCGCCGCGGGCATGGGCGTGACCACCATGCCGGGGCTGGCACTGCGCACCCACCGCGCGCCCGGAATCGAGGCCAGCGCACTTCGCGACTTCCGGCGGCACGTCTACCTGGCCACCTACGGCGACCCGCCGGACCCTCCGGCGACCACCGCCTTGGTCGGCGCGCTGCACCACGCCGTCCAGCAGGTCCGGCCAGGCGAGCCGGCCCCGCCCACGTAAGGCCCCGCACTCGGCCCACCTCGGCCCAGCGGGCGGCCCTCGACCCTGTGGATAGAACGTGTTCTAATTACGCCGGACGGACCTTGGAGGATGGGCATGAGCGGTGAGCTGAGGCTGGGGTTGAACCTGGGCTACTGGCAGCGGGACGCCGACGACGCCACCGAGGTCGTCCAGACGGCCGAGCGGCTCGGGTACGACTCGGTGTGGACCGCCGAGGCGTACGGGTCGGACGTGTTCACCCCGCTGGCCTGGTACGGCGCGCGCACCAGCACGATCAAGCTCGGCACGAGCGTGGCGCAGATGTCGGCGCGCGCCCCGGTCACCACGGCCATGACCGCCATGACGCTCGACCACCTCACCGGAGGCCGGCTGCTGCTGGGCATCGGGGCCTCCGGGCCCCAGGTGGTGGAGGGCTGGTACGGCGCCCCGTTCCCCAGGCCGCTCGCCCGCACCCGCGAGTACGTCGACATCATGCGCAAGGTGTGGCGCCGCGAGGAGCCGGTCACGAGCGACGGCCCGCACTATCCGCTGCCCTACCCCGGCGGCGCCGGGCTCGGCAAGCCGCTGAAGTCGATCACCCACCCGCTGCGGCCCGAGATCCCGATCTACCTCGGCGCGGAGGGGCCGAAGAACGTCGCGCTGGCCGCGGAGATCACCGACGGCTGGCTGCCGCTGTTCACCTTCCCCGAGAAGATCGAGAGCATGTACGGCCCGTCGCTGGCCGCCGCGCGGCCGGGTTTCGACGTCGCCGCGATGGTCTACGTCATGATCACCGATGACGTCCAGGCCGCCCTGGACGGGGTGAAGCTGATGCTCACGCTGTACATCGGGGGCATGGGCGCCAAGGCGCGCAACTTCCACGCCGACATCGTCGGCCGCATGGGCTTCGCCGACGCCGCCCACAAGATCCAGGAGCTGTACCTGGCCGGGCGCAAGGACGAGGCCTTCCGCGCCATCCCCGACGAACTGGCCGACGGCATCTCCCTGGTCGGCCCGCCCGGCCGCATCCGCGAGCGCCTCGCGCCGTGGCGCGCGAGCCCGGTGACCACCCTGCTGGCCATGGGCCCCCGCGACGAGCCGACCCTGCGCACCGTCCGCGACCTCGTGCTCGGCTGATCAGGCGGCGGCGCGGCACCGGGGCGGCGAGCACGAGCCGCGCCACCCCGATCCCGCCGAGGCGGCTTGGGGAAGGCCCCGGCGCCCGCGGGACGGGCGCCGGGGATCGGATCAGTTGAGCTGGGTGAACCTCCACTGCTGGTTGGTGCCGCTGTTACAGGTCCACTGGACGAGCTGGACGTCGTTCGCCGTGGAGGCGTTGGGAACGTCCAGGCACTTGCCGCCGTTCGCCGAGATGACCCGGTAAACGTTCGTCCCGACGGATTCCAGGCGCCATCTCTGGTTGGCGGCGCCCGAGCATGCCGACTGCTGGACCAGGGCGCCGTCGGCGGTGGAGGCGCCCGCGACCTGCATGCACTTGCTGCTGTGCACGGCGGCCAGGGTGTAGGTCCCGCTTCCCGCGTCGGTCACCTTCCACTGCTGGTTGGTGCCTCCGCCGGCCGTCCACTGGATGACGGCGGCGCCGTCGGCGGTCGACTGTCCTCTGACGTCGGCGACCTTGCCGCTGTGCCCGGCGGTCAGCGTGTAGTTGCGCCCGCTCTGCGGGCCACCGGTGTTACTGCCGCCCTGGCCGACGCCCTGGCCGTTGAAGGTGATCGAGTCGAGGTCGTAGGCGTTCGCCGTCGGCGCCCGGAACACCAGGTAGTAGTTGTGGGTGCCACCGGGGTTGGTGACCGTCGCCGCCGGCAGGGACTGGTAGGTGTTCGAGCCGCCGGTGCTCGGCACCGAGCTGGAGGCGACGAGCGTCCCGGTCGGCGAGTCGGCGCGCAGCTCGATCGATCCGCCCGTGTTGGACGCCGCCGAGACGCGGAAGGACACCGAGTCGATCCCGGACAAATTCATCGGCGTGTAGGAGACCCAGTCGCCGCCCGAGATCTCGCCGACGCGCCTGCCGCCCTCGGCTCCGCTCTGGTCGACGACCTGGACGCCCGACGAGCCGGTGAAGAACTCCGCCTGCTTGTGCTTGGGCTGCAGCGTGATCCCGGTGCTGCCCTTCAGGCCGCTCTTGTCGGTGTACTCGGCCAGCAGCACGTAGTAGACGTTGGCGGCCTCGTCGTGCCCGGACGCGGTGGTCGTGATCGTTCCGGAGCAACCGGTGACCTGGCCGGTGTCGTGGCTGTGCGTGTCGTGCCCGAGCGCGGGGATCACCGTCACCTTCGAGCAGTCGATGGTGCCGTCCTCGGGATCGGTGACGGTCACGTTGTAGTTGACGGTGTCACCGAAGTTGATGAACCCGCCGTCCGGCGGAGCGCTGAAGGCGACCGTGGGACGGGTGTTGCCCACCCCGATGGTCAGGGTGATGGTGCCGGTCTTCCCGCCGGAGTCCTTTACGGTCAGCCTGGCGGTGTAGGTGCCGTTGGAGCTGTAGGTGTGGGACGGGTTCGCGCTGGTGGAGGTTCCGCCGTCTCCGAAGTCCCAGGCGTAGGTGATCGCGTCGCCGTCCGGGTCCGACGAGCCGGCGGAGGAGAACGCGACGGTCAGCGGCGCGCTGCCGGTGTCCGGCGTGGCGCCGGCCTTGGCGATCGGGGAGCGGTTGCCGCCTCCGCCGCCGATGTAGTCGATCCGGTAGATGCCGTCGTCGGTGTTGCTGTGGCCGAAGCCGTTGCCCCAGTCGGCGTAGTACAGGGCGCCGTCCGGGCCGAACTTCATGTCGACCGGCGCGTGCAGGGAGAGCGACGGGACGAAGGAGTTGATCTTCAGCAGGTTGCCGGAGGAGTCAAGCCGCAGTTCCTTGACGAAGTTGCGGCTCCACTCGTAGAAGAACGGCGTCTTGTCGAAGTACTCCGGGAACTTGCGGTCGGAGGAGCTGTTCGGGTCGTAGTGGTAGAACGGGCCGCCCATCGGGGCCGCGCCGCCGCAGCAGTTGATCTCGGGGAACTCCGCGGAGGCGTGGTAGTTGTACCAGATGGTGGCGGACTTGGCCGCGGGCAGGTTGGTCAGCCCCGTGTTGTTGGGCGAGTTGTTCACCGGCGCCGAGCAGTTGAACTTTGAGCCGGAGGTGTTGGTGGAGAAGTTGAAGTCGTTGAACGGGATGTTGTTGCCGACGCAGTAGGGCCAGCCGTAGTTGCCCGGCTCCTTGATCAGGTTCCACTCGACGGTGCCCTCGGGACCCCGGTTGGAGTTCGCCGACCCCGCGTCGGGACCGTAGTCGGCCGCCGAGATCCAGCCGGTGTCCTTGTCGACCGAGAAGCGGAACGCGTTGCGGAAGCCCATCGCGTAGATCTCGGGGCGCGTCTTGGCGGTCCCGGGCGCGAAGAGGTTGCCGCTCGGGATGGTGTAGGTGCCGTCGGACTCGGGGTGGATGCGCAGGATCTTGCCGCGCAGGTCGTTGGTGTTGGCCGCGGACCGCTGGGCGTCGTAGTGCTCGCGCCCGGACCGCTCGTCGATCGGGGCGTACCCGCTGGAGCCGTTGGGGTTGGTGTCGTCCCCGGGTGCGATGTAGAGGTTGCCGTTCGGGCCGAACGCCATGTAGCCGCCGGTGTGGCCGGGCTCGTCGACGTTGCGGTACGCGGGAACCTCGAGGATCTTCTTCTCGCTGGACAGGTCGAGCGTGGTGCCGTTGAGCGTGAACCGGGACACCCGGTTCACCTCGCCGCCGTTGCTGGGCGAGTAGTTGAGGTAGATCCAGCGGTTGGTGGCGAAGTTCGGGTCGAGCGCCAGGCCGATGCCGCCGTCCTCGCCGCCGTCGTACACCGACAGGGTGCCGATCGTGCGGGGGGATCCGCCGGGGGCGATCATGTTGACCTTGCCCGACCGGGAGATGTAGTAGAGCGTGCCGTCGGCGGCCACTTCCAGCTCCATGGGCTGGTCGGGCGCGCCGTCCAGGGTGACCTTCTGGAACCGGGTCGAGACCGTGCCGCCGCAGTCGCCGGGTTCGTAGCCCGCCGCCCACTTGACCCCGCCGAGCAGGTGCTGCTTGAACAACGTCTCGGAGTAGGAGGAGGCGTTGTGGCCCATCGCGGTGGCCCACACCCGGCCGCCCTCAGGGTTGTGACACCAGGAGATGGGGTGGTCGGCGCCCATCTTGTTCGCACCGGCGTCGTAGGTCGTCTCGTCGGCCGTGACCAGCACGTGGACGCTGCCGCGCATGTTCTTGTCGAAGTTGTACCACTCTTCGGTGCGCGTCCACCGGTCCGGCAGCCCCACGGTCGACGGGTGCACCTTGTCGGCGACCTTGGCCGTGCCCTGCACGATGGAGGAGTGCTGGGTCATGTGTGCGCCGCCCAGCACGACCTGGTCCCACCAGGGGAACTGCGACTCGATGTTCTGGTCGACGGCGTTGTGGATCGCGACGATGCCGTGGCCACTGCGCACGTACGCCTGCGCGGCCGCGCGCTGCGAATCGTTGTCCCAGACCATGCCGGAGGTCTGGAGCATGATCACCGCGTCGTAGTTGTTCAGGTTGGTCGTGTTGAAGACGCTGGAGTCTTCGCTCCGGTCGAGCTGGAAGTTGTTGGCGGCGGCGAGTTGCTGGAACATCGTGATGCCGGCGCTGATCGAGTCGTGCCGGTAGGCGCCGGACGCCGTCTTGCTGAACAGCAGCACCCTGTACAGGGGCGCCGCCGCGTTGGCCGCCGGCACCGCGCCGAACGGCAGCATCAGCAGCACGGCGGTCAGGATGAGGAGCAGGCGTGGTCTTCGCATTCGGGATCTCCAGGGGACGGACGACGCCGGCTCTCGGCCGGCGCCGCGGAGGAGGAGCGGGATTTCGATGACGGGGGTGGTCACCTCCAGAGGGTGCGCAGGAAGGACAGTCCCTCGGTGGCGAGGGCGTCCTGGGTCGGGGCGAGCGGGCGCCAGATGGACGCGGCGGTGGCGATGGTCGTGTTGTCGGCGGTGAAGGACTCGATCACCAGCGGACCGGCGTAGCCCGCGTCGCGAACGGCGGCGGCGAAGCCGGGCCAGTCGAAGTGGTCGGCGCCCGGGGCGCCGCGGTCGGTCCCGCACACCTGGATGTGCGCGATCCGGTCGCCTGCCAGCCGTACCGCCCGCGCCGGGTCCTTCTCCTCGATGTTCATGTGGTAGGTGTCCAGGGCGAGGCCGCAGTCGTCCGGGAGGGCTTCGAGGGCCTGCTCGACGGTGTTCAGCAGGCTGGTCTCGTACCGGTTGAGCGGTTCGACGCCGATCCGGACCCCGCACTCGCCCGCGTGGGCGAGCACGGGCTTGAGGTTCTCCCCGAGTTCGGCGTAGACGGCGCGGCGCTCGTCCGGGCTCATCGGCCAGACCCGGCCGACGGAGGCGTAGGCGGGCCCGCTCACCGCGGGCGCGCCCACGGCCACCGCGACGTCCACGCAGTGCCGCAGATAGTCCTGGGTCTCCCCGATGGTCCAGCTCGGCGCGCTGACCAGTTCGCGCCCTATGGGCATCGTGAGCACGACCGACGCGCCCAGCCCGAGCTCGGCCAGCAGGTCCGCCGCCCTGCGGGGGTCCCATTCGCCCGGCCGCTCGACCGGCAGTTCGATGACGTCGAACCCCCACTCCGCGATGCGCGGCGCCAGGGCGGCCAAGGAGTCGTCGGTGAGCGGCGAGACCCACACCCAGGTGTTGACGCCGATCAAGGCTTGCCACCCCACTTCTCGGGGTAGCCGGGCAGGTCCTCGCAGCCGCACAGCGCGTAGTGCAGCGGCGGCATGCCGGGCTTGAGGTAGGTGGCGAGGTTCTCCTGGGTGACCGTCGGCTGGGGCAGGTTCCACACCTTCGGCACCTGCTCGCCCTTGAGGATCTTGAGCGCGGCGATCACCGGGGTCCGCCACTGGTAGGTCGGGTAGGTCGGGGCGATCGCGGTCAGCTTCGCGTCGCTCCACTTCTGCAGGAAGTCCTCCTGGTCCTCGCCGTTGATCGGCGGCACGGGCTGCCCCGCGTCCTCGAAGGCCTCGACCGCGGCGACGGCGTTGGCGCCCGCGTCCATCCAGACGCCGTCGATCTTGCCGTGCCGCTGGATGTAGTCGCCGACGATGCTCTTGGTCTTGGCGGCGTCGCCGTCGGTGAACTCCACCCCGACGACGTCGAGGTCGCTCTTGTCGAAGGCGATCTTCGCCGCCGACCAGCGGGTCTCCAGGACGTCCACGCCGGGAAGGATGCGCAGGGCGAGGATCTTCCCGCCGGCGGGCACCTTGCCGACGAGGAACTCAGCGGCCTCGGCGCCGAAGGCGTAGCCGCCGATCGGCTTGATGAAGGTGACCGGGCAGTCGGTCTGCACTCCCCGGTCGAACACGATCACGGGCAGCTTCGGGCACGCCCCGGAGACCGCGGGGGTAAGCGTCGCGGTGGTGTTCGGCGAGATGATCAGCGCGTCGCAGCCCTTGCCCTGCAGTTCGGCGATGTCGGAGATCTGTTTGTCGTCCTTGCCCTCGGCGTCGAGCATGGTGAACTTCTTGATCTCCTTGTGCAGGCCGACCTCCGCCTGCATGGTCTTCAACCCGACCTGCCGCCACGGGTTGTTGACCGCGGCGTTGGAGAAGCACAGGTGATAGGGCCCGTCCTTCTTGTGCTCGGCGGTGTCGACCAACTGGGGGTCGATGCTCTGCTCCCACGGCTTGCCGTCCGGGCCGGTCGGCTGCGCCGACCGCATCGCCATCTGGGCGTCGTAGTCGCCCTGCACGAAGAACTTCGACTGCTCTCCGGTGTTCGAGCCGGACGACGGAGCCGCCGAGGCCGCGGCCGTCGTCGGCGCGGCGGAGGCGGTGGGCCTGTCGGTGGTGCACGCGGCCATCGACGCCACCAGTCCGGCCAGTGCCACGCCGGCGAGGGCTTGCCGCGAGGAATATCGCAAGGTCGTTCCTTTCGATCGGTATCGGGTCAGGTCGCCGCGGCTCTTCTGCGCGGGAGGCTCACGGCTCCCAGCGCCACCGCGGCGATGATGATGACCCCCTGCACGGCCGGCTCCAGTGCCCCCGAGATGCCGTACAGATTGAGCAGGGTGAACAGCGCCTCCAGGGTGAAGGCGCCCGCCATCGCGGCGACCACGGAGCCGCGGCCGCCACCGAGGGCCACGCCGCCGAGCACCACCGCGGTGATGGCCTGGAATTCGAGACCGGCGCCGACCTGCGCGGAGACGCCGGCGAAGCCGCCGAGCAGGATCGCCGCGACCGCCGCGGAGAGCCCGGAGATCATGAACGCCACCGTCCGGACCCGCGCGACCCGGACTCCGGACAGGACCGCGGCCCGGTCGTTGTCGCCGGCCGCCACCAGCGTGCGGCCGAAGTCGGCGCGCATGGCCAGCACCGCCACGGCCCCGGCCACCACGAGGATCAGCACCGACCAGGGCACCGGGCCGAGGCTCCCGCGGCCGAGCTCGCGGAACTGCGAGGACAGGGCGCCGCGGGGCGCTCCGCCCGTCCACAGGAAGACGGCCCCGGACAGGATCAGCAGCATGCCGAGGGTGGTGATGAACGACGGCACCCGCAGCAGGGTGGTGACGACTCCGTTGACCAGCCCGGCCAGCAGCCCCAGGGCGATCAGCAGGGCCAGCACGGGCCAGGTCGCCTCCGCCGAGCCGTCGATGAGCCGGGCGGCGATCACCACCTCGGCGGTGACCAGCGAGCCGACCGACAGGTCGTACTCGCCGGACACGATCACGAAGTACTGCCCGGCCGCGAGGATCACCAGCGGCGCGGCGCGCTTGACGAAGGCGAGGAAGGCGGGCGGCTCCAGGAAGTACGGGTTGATGACCGCGATGGCCACCAGCAGCCCGGCCAGCACGACGAAGATCGGCAGCGCTCGCCTCATGCCGTACGCCTCCCGCGCGCGTAGATCGCCAGGGCGGCCACCAGGACCACGCCGCGCACGACGTCCTTGGCGAAGGAGTTGATCTCCAGCTGGTTGAAGACGCTGTCGAGGACGGCGAGGAGCAGGACTCCGCCGACGGTGCCGGCGACCCCGCCGCGGCCACCGGCCAGCGCCGTCCCGCCGAGCACGACCGCGGCGATCGACTCCAGGTCGTAACCGCCGTCGGTGCCCACCGTCGGAGCGCCCGCCCCGAGCCTGGAGGCGAGCAGCAGCCCGGCGATCCCGGCGCAGAGCGAGCACAGCACGTGGGCGACGACCACGACCCGCCCGGTCCGCACGCCCGACAGCCGCGCGACCTCGGCGTCCCCGCCGACGGCGTAGATCCGGTGGCCCAGGCGCGTCCTGCTCAGCAGGAACCACGCCGACACCGCCACGGCGGCCCACAGCAGCGCCGACACCGGCAGCGGGCCGATGCGGTCGTACCCGAGATGCTGGAAGGAGGGCGGCACGCTCCCGGCCGGCCCGTCGTACCGCCAGTCCAGCACTCCTCTGATGATCAGCGCGACCCCGAGTGTGGCGATGAAGGGGTGCACCCTGAGCCGGGTGACCACCAGTCCGTTCACCAGCCCGACCGTCGCGCTCACCGCGAGCGCCGCGGCGACCGCGGGCACCACCCCGGCGTCCCCGCCTGCCATGATCTCGGCCGCCACCAGGGAGGTCAGGCTGATCAGGTAGGCCACCGACAGGTCCAGGCTTCCGGTCAGGATCGCCACGGTCTGCCCCACGGCGACGATTCCCAGCGCCGCCGACCGCTGCTGGATCCCGACGACGTTCTCAAGGCCCAGGAACCCGCCGCCGTCCAGTTCGAACAGCACCCAGCCCAGCGCGATGAGCAGGACCAGGGCCAGGTACACCGCGCGCGCGGGCCGATCGGCCGACATCCACCCGAGATGGGCCACGCGAGCGGGGACCCGCCGCGGTTTGACGTGCTCGGTCATGACGCGGCCGCCAGGCGCATGACGTCCTCCTCGGACGGGCCGGCCGGCAGCACACCGGTGACGCGGCCTTCGCGGAGCACCACGATGCGGTCGCTCATGCCGATGAGCTCGGGAAGCTCGGAGGAGATCATGAGGATCGCCATGCCACCGCGTGCCAGTTCGCGCATCAGGTCGTGGATGGCGGCCTTGGCTCCGACGTCGACGCCGCGGGTGGGTTCGTCGAACAGCAGAACGCGCGGCGCGACCGCCATCCACTTGGCCAGCACGACCTTCTGCTGGTTTCCTCCGGACAGTAATCGGACCTCCTGCGCGGGCCGGGGTGGTCTGAGCCCCACGCGCTCCAGCAACCGGTCCACTCCCTCCAGGCGCCGCCCGGTGGCCCGGGCGACCAGCAGGGCGTTGTCGCGCACCTGCTGGTCCAGGAGCAGCCCCTCGGCCTTGCGGTCCTCGGTGACCAGCCCGATTCCGGCCACGATGCCCTCGCGGGGCGTCCGGGGACGGCATGGGATCATCTCGCCGGTGGTGAAGGGCTCGGCGCCGAACAGCGCCTTGGCCAGTTCGGTGCGGCCCGAGCCCTGCAGTCCGCCCAGCCCGACGATCTCGCCCGCCCGAAGGTCGAGGTCGATGCCGCGCAGCTTGGCGTTGCCGCCGCCGCGCACGCGCAGCACCACCTCCCCGGGCGGCTGCGCGGCCCGGGGCGGGAAATAGGAGTCCAGCTCCCGTCCGACCATCAGACCGACCAGCGCGGCGGGGGTCAGCGTGGACGCGGCGGCGGTGGTGACCCGGACGCCGTCCTTGAGCACCGTGATGCGGTCCGCGAGCTCGAAGATCTCGCGGAGCCGGTGCGAGATGTACAGGACCGCGATCCCGCGCCCGGTGAGCCGCCGCACCAGGGTGTAGAGCAACTCGACCTCGTGGTCGGCCAGGGCGGCGGTCGGCTCGTCCATCACCACGATGCGCGCGTTCAGCGACAGCGCCTTGGCGATCTCGACGACCTGCTGCTGCGCGACCGACAGCCGCCGGACGAGATCGCGCGGGCCGAACGACTCCTCACCGAGCGAGCGCAGCAGCTCACCGGTCGCCGACTCCATCGCGGCCCGGTCGACCAGCCCCCACCGCCCCGGTTCCCGGCCGAGGAACACGTTCTCGGCGACCGTCCGCTCCGGCAGCAGAGTGAACTCCTGATGGATGATCGCCACCCCGGACCGCTGCGCCTCGACCGGATGCCCGAACACCACACGCCGGCCGTCGATCTCGATCGTCCCCTCGTCCGGGATGTGCACCCCTGCGAGGATCTTCATGAGCGTGGACTTGCCGGCGCCGTTCTCCCCCACTACGGCGTGCACCTGTCCGGCGGCCGCTTCCAGGTCCACGTCCCGTAGGACCCGGACGCCCAGGAAGCTCTTGCCGATGCCGGTCATCTTCAGCACGCGACCCGCCCCGCGGGGCATGCGCCGGCGCCGGCCGGGGCGGGAACGGCGCGCGGTGTCACGGCGGTGAGCCCGGCCATGACGAGTCTGCGTACCGCGTGTGGCGCGGCTTCGCGCATGGGCGCTCCTAACGAGGATGCGGGGGTGGGCGGATGACCAGGGCGGCGGCCGTGGTGGTGGCGGTCGGCCGTCGCCATCGCGGCGAAGGTCACTCGTCGCGGCGTGGAGGTCCTCCGGGCGGATCTTGTGCGGATGCGGGTATGGGTGTGGGCCGCGGGTGCGGATGTGGGGCGCGGGTGCGGGTGTGGGTGTGGGGCGCGGGTGTGGGTGTGGCGTGGCCGACGTCCGGCGCGGTCCGCCGGACGATCCGGCAGGCGTCGCGCCGGAGCCCGCACGCACGGGTCGGGAGCCGCCGGTCCCGGCGGTCTCCACCTCTGGTGGTGCGGGGGCCCTACCTGGCCGCCACGCGGCCGGACGGGCGCACCCCTCCACCGGCTGCGATGAAGGCGGCGGACAGGGCACTCTGCGTGCGGCCCCGCGGGGTGGCCGGGGTCAGGTGTCCCGCGACCACCGTGCGCGACCGGGTGTAGCCGGTGCGTCCCTCCGGGGGTCGCCTCGTCCGCGAAGCTTGTTCCGATCGGTCACGTGCTTCTCCAGGTTGGCATGGCCTCGCGAGGCATGACATGGGATGTCTCCGAAGCCGGCAATGGAAGCCGACGTGGCCGACCACGCTGTGAAGGAGCCGTGAGGCGCCTCCACACCCGCCGAGATGTGGCCCAGCCGTACAAGTCCTCGAAGGATGTGTGACCCGAGGTCTTGGCTACCAATTACGTTGGATCGCCTCGGGCGCGTCAAGACCTTAGGCATGCCTATTTTCCGGGATCGGCGGTCCGGCCTCCGGTACGGCCGACGTCATTTCGCTGCTCACCAGCCCGAATGGCCGCGCCGCGCACCCTGGACACCTGGTGTCTCGATCCCGCTCCGTCGAAATGATTCATACACATAGATGGGATGTCTCGGGCTCGTCCACGGTCATCGACGCCGCGGACCCTCCTCACCACACCCGCCGACCCGCAAGGCGCATGAATGTTTCATTCCTCGCACGCTCCGAGGCGGGCGAGCGTCGCTGACGAAGTACCGGTTGGCGCCTCAAGCAGCTGGAGGGAAGCGGCCGGAGGCTTGACAGGCGCCGTGCGGCCATGTGTGCTCTCTGGACCTGGCGTCACATCCAACCGCCGATGGAGAAACGCCGGGCTTTTCCGACAGTAGCCATCATCGACACCATGGCCGCGCCCGTCTTCGGGTATGCGGCGAGGCCGTTCGGCCGCGCCCGTACTCGAATCGGTTCGACGGCCACTGCCGAGGGCGCTTCGGGAGCGGCCACTCGATGCGCCCGTTCCCGCGGCGATCCTCCCTCGGGGCGTGCCGGCTCCCGTCGGCTTCTCCGGGGCGCGGTAATGCCTCCTGCACCTCGTCAAGGATTCGACGACGAGGCCCTTTGCCGGATCGCGCAGGTCTGAGCACCGGGAGGGAGGGCGGCCAGCCCCGGTACGCCCTCCCCCTCCGGTGCTCGCGGGTACGGTGGCCATTCTCGAAGAGTGCGCCCCACTCCTCTCACCGCACCCGAGCTTGTCACCCGTGAATCACACCTTCAACGGTAGGCGGCCGGGCGGCAGTTTGCAACTATTCCTACTAGCTTTACATGGTTAGTTCGCGCTTCCCCATAAGCCGGCGGACCGGCCGACAAGCATCGGGCAAGTGATCCACGGCATCGTGGGAAGGGTCCTAGGAAGGCCGCGGCGACGGTGTGGAGACAGCAGCCATGAGCGGTACGGTGCTCGTCCTCACCGAGGACGGCGACCCCCAGGCGCGGCACGTCGCCCGCGCCCTCGCCGGACGGGGAGCCGACACGCTGGTCCTGGTGCCGGAATGGTTCCCCGGCTCCGCGCGGCTGTCGGTGACCCTCGACCCGTCGGGATCGGCCCGGCGCACACTGGTCACCGGAGACCGCCGCCTCGACCTCGACCGGCTCACCTCCGTCTGGTTCCGGCGCCCCGGCCCCCCGGCCGGGGCCGGTTCCGTCGAAAGCGCCGTCCAGCAGAACGGGTTCGCCTCGGACGTGTGGGACACCCTGGCCTGCCCTGCCGTCCCGGCGTCCCGTGCGGTGATCCAGCGGGCCCAGCGCAAGCTCTACCAGCTCTCGGTGGCCGGCCGGCTCGGCTTCGAGCTGCCTTCCACGCTGATCAGCACCGACCACGACGAACTGCTCGACTTCTACCTCGCCCACCAGGGGCAGATCGTCACCCGGGTGCTCGACCGGCCGTGGGCCATTCCCGAGCGCAACCCGTCAGAGGACGAGGTCATCACGCTCTCCGACCCGCACGGGACGGGCCCGTTCCCGCTGGTGGCCCAGGCGCACGTGCTGCGCCGGCTGGCCCTGCGGGTGGTCGTCACCGGCGCGCGGCTGTTCGCCGCCGAGATCCACTCGCCCAGGAGCACGCGGCGGCTGCGCCCGCACCGGCTGCCCGAGGACGTGCACCGGCGCTGCCTGCGCCTCATGCGGCACCTCGGGCTGTCTTTCGGGACGATCGACCTGACCCTGACCCCCGAGGGCCGCTACGTCTTCCTGGAGGTCAACCCCGAGGGAGGCTTCCTGCTGATCGAGCAGATCACCGCCATGCCCATCACCGAAGCCCTCTGCGACCTCCTGCTCACCCCGCCGGCGCCGGAACAGGCATGAATCCCCCGCCGTCGCCCGGACCGGCGGAGACCCGCCGGTCCGGGCGACACGGTCAGAGGCGGAGGAAGGCGAGGTCCACGGCGTCGGCCATGGCCTGGGCGCCCGCGTCGTTGGGGTGCAGGTGGTCGCCGCTGTCGAGGTCGGGGCGGATGGCATCCGGCTCGCTGGGGTCGGCCACGGCGTGCGCGTAGTCCACGACCGCGTCGAACACCCCGGAGGTGCGGATCCAGTCGTTGACCGCTCTGCGCACGACCTGGCCCTCCGGGGTGTCCACACCCGGGTAGATCGTGCCCAGGTACGGTCCCATGGTCCCGCCGATGACGGTCAGGCCCGCGTCGCGGGCCCGCCGGGCCAGCTCGGCGAAACCGGCCGTGAGGTCGTCGGCGGACGGCGGCCGATCGCCGTTCGCGGAGCCGAGGCCGATGTCGTTCAGCCCGAAGTGCAGCAGGACGTGGGTCGCGCCCGGCACCGACAGGACGTCCCGGTCGAAGCGCGCGAGCCCGCGCAGGCCCACCTCGTCGGTCAGCAGGCGGTTGCCGCCGAGACCCTGGTTCACCACCCAGCCGCGCTCCAGCCGGGCGTTGAGGAGGTTGGGGAAGCGGCGGTTGGCGCCGTGGGTGGTGCCGGCCCCCTCGAACCAGGAGTCCCCGAAGGCCACGGCCACGGCGGTCCCCTCGGGGGCCAGGACGTCCACGCCGGTGATGAAGAAGCGGGAGTCGACCTCCTCGGCGGCCGGAAGCGAGGACGCCGACACCGCGTCGCCCTCGGCCACGTAGCCGGTCTCCAGCGGAGTGTGGGAGTAGGTCGCCGGGCCGGTCTCCTCCGGCAGGTACAGGCTCACGGCCAGGTCGGTCCCCGCGCTGACGGCCAGATGCACGGTGTCGGAGGTCACCTCGGCGCCGGGGGCGAGGGTCACCTCGGCGGCGCCGCCGAACGTGAGCGGCGCGTCGGTGCCGGGAAGGATCTCGTCGCCGGACTTCCGTAAGGCCACCCGGCCGGCGGCCACCACGAGCGGCCGGTCGCCGAAGCGGTTGGTGAGCAGCACGCGAAGCGCCTCTCCCCCGCCGTCGAGGTGGAGGATCTGCCGGAGGGTCTGGCCGGCGAAGCCGCGGGGCTCCTTGAAGCTGAAGCTTTCACCCGGGCTGAGAACGGCTGAGCGGAACGCGGCGGTCCAAGTCGTCGTCATGGCGGTCCAGAACACCCGCGCGTACCACCCTGTTCCCGATATAGGCGGCAGATGACTTCCTCAGCTGATCCTCCCGGCATATTCTCCAGCGATACTCGCCCGGGAAGCGGCTCAGAGGAGGAACACGATGTCACGGCGTTCCGGAGCAGTGAAATGGTCGCTATGCGCACTCGGGCTGACGCTCCTGGCTCAGGGGCAACCCGCCTCGGCAGCCGCCAACGGGCCCGTACGCCCGGTCGGCGGCCCGGCCGCCGCCACCGGCACGACTGCGAACCGGGCGGCCGATTTCACGGTCTTCGCCTTCAGCCAATCCGACGTGGAGCAGGAAGACCCGCAAGTGTACACGCTGGTCCCGGACGTCAACATCAGGGCCATCGGGAAATGGTCCACCAACGGTGATGAGCCGGCCGACTACAACTTCGGCCAGATCAGGCGTTACCACGACAAGGGCATCACGTTCATGGGCAGCGGGACGTCCAGCGTCATCTTCCCGCAGGACTTCCCCAGCGCCGAAGTGTTCGACGACATGTCGACGCGTGACGCGAACGGCGATCCGGTCCCCCACGACGAGTTCGGGTTCCCCGAGCCCGCACGCCGGGGCAACCTGTTCAACCCGAAATATCGCCGGTACCTGCTGCACTGGGCCGAGATCCAGGTCGACGGCGGCGTGGACGGGGTCACCTTCGACGAGGTGAACGCCGGGTTCAGCGGCGGGCAGAAGTACGGCTTCAATGGCAACGAGGGATTCGACGACTACGCCATCGCCGACTTCACCCGATACCTGCTGAACAAGTACCCCGCTTTCACGGCCGCCGACTGGAAGAGCCGTTTCGGGATGACCGACGGCAACCTCCCGAGGCGCGACGTCCCCGCCGGAGACCTGACGCGCAACTTCGACTACCGCACCTACCTCAAGGCGAACGGCTGGAACGCAGACCCCCTCGCCTCCGCCAATCCGCTGGCCGGCGAGTGGGGGCGGGTGACCGCCAACCGGATGTACGCCGAGGACACCTCGTTCACCGGGATCTACCTGCGGCGCTACTGGAAGCAGATGGTGGACGAGCTGCGTGCCTACGCGCTGCGGACGGCGCACCGCCGGATCCTGATCTCCTCCAACGGGCTCCTGCCGTACGTGGACTTCAACAGCGTCGGGATGTATCCCTGGAATCCCGACGAGCAGACGCCCGACTACCGGGGCGCCGACTACGTCCCCGTCGTCGGCGGCCACCTGAACGGCGCCAAGTCGCTGCAGGCCAACTACCGGTACCTGAAGGACCAGAGCCGCCGGATCGCCGGCGACGTCCCGGTGACCGTCTTCATCGACTGGCCGAACGACATGATGACCAACTACCTGAACCTGCCGCTCGCCGAGAAGCAGGACTACTGGAAGATCTTCGGCGCCGAGGCCTACGCCAACGGGCTCTTCCCGGCCTTCCACCTGAAGGACACGGTCGGCAGCCCGACCGCCGAACAGTACGGCATGCTCGACTTCTTCCGGACCTACACCCGGTTCTACAAGGATCACCGGTCGCTCTTCCAGCGCAACGACATCGGGGCGCAGGCCGTGACCGTCGGGACGGCAGGCGTGTCGGCGAGCCTGCTCCAGCAGCGCGGCACCGGAGCGCGGTCCATCCACCTCGTCAACCACAACTACGCCCAGGGAATCGTCCCGCAGAGCCGACTCAGCGTGCAGACGCGGCTCCCGCAGTGCCCGCGAAAGGTCTCCCTGATCTCCCCCGACTTCGCCGGATCGAAGACCCCCGCCTCCTCCTGTCACCAGGGCCAACTGACCATCACCGTCGACCGCCTCGACCACTACGACATCCTCACCCTGAACTGAGGTCCCGCTTCCTCCTCCACAGCATCCAGTGCGGTGACCGCAGACGTTCACCGGGTGCGGCCCTCCACCCCGGCCACATGCTGCAGTGACCGGCGCCGAGTCGGCGAGTCGCGGTACGGCGATGCCGGCGCCCGCTACGGCGCCCGAGTCGGTGAACGTTCGTGGAGAGCGCACTATTTGCACGCCCCGGCGGTCAGGGTCACGCCAGGTGCACGCCCTGGGCTGTGGCGAGGATGCCGAGGGAGCGGAGCTCCTCATCGAGGGCCCGCACGTGCTTGTTGCCCGCCCAGGGCTGCAGGCGTGCGCGGGCCTGCCGTACGGAGTCTGCGAGCCGGGTTGAGCTGTGCCTTACGGTGGTCCGCGCCGCGCCACGGATCTTGTCGACCGCGCCGGGGATCTCCCGTTTCCGGGTGAGCGCCTCGGCGTAGTGGAGCAGGGCATGCCCGCGCGCGAGGCTGAGGGTCGTCGGCGCCGCCAGTGTGCGAAGGACGGATCCGATCGCTTCATCGGGCCGCCCCCAGTGGAGTTGGCAATCGGCGGTGCTGGCCTGCACTTGGCCGACCGTCCACCAGTACAGATAGGCGGGGTCGGCCTCGGTTCTCGGCTGCTCGACCATGCCGCTCGCATAGGCCAGCGCTCGCTCACTCTCGTTCGTCTCGCCACGGCGAGCCAGCACGCGGGCGAGTTCCATCGCGTGAACTGAGCGCGTCAGATTGCTGGGACTGTGCCGCGCCCAACCTTGGGCGGCGTAGACGTGGTCGAGCGCCTGCCCTATCTGGCCTCGATAGACGGCCACGTAACTGAGGCAGGTGTGGAGGTAGGCGATCATCGTGCCGTCGCGGATCTCGTGGGCGGCGGTGAGCCCCTCCTGATAGCGCAGACGTGCGCCTTCATGATCCATCAGGTCGTGGTGGAGCCAACCGGCGAACTGACTGAGCTCGGCGTAGGAGTAGGTGAGGCGGTCACGCAGGTCCGGGAGCAAAGTAGTGCGGCTGAGCAGGTCGGTGACGAGGCGGCGTTGGCCGTCGACGATGGGCAGGACGGTCTGCGGGCCGAAGTCGTCGTCCAGGCGGCGGCACCGGGCGGTGAGCTTCTCGATCACCTCCACGGTAGCGGCGTCCACGCGGGCGGAGGCGCGGACGGCCGCGGCCAGACGGTCCTTCTCCGGCGGGGACAGATGGCGGAGCAGGATCACAGCGGGGGCTCCGCCGAGCGCCAGGGCCAGCTCGAACAGCAGATCGCGGCGCTTCACATCGGCCTCCTCGGCTCCGAGAGCACGCAGCAGCGAGGCGCAGTCCTGCGGCGTGGGGACAGGAACCGTGTCGCGTGCCGCTTCCAGACTCATGGTGACATGACCGGGAATCGGGCTCGGGACGCGAGAAGGCCGCTGTGCCGGGAGGTGCCGATGATCCGTCCGGTCGATGAGCTGCCGGTCGCGGACGCTGTAGGAGGCGTACACCTCGTCGGTGATCAGGTGGCGGGCGGCGGTGCGATAGACCTGCGCGAACAGCGCCACCGTGCGCGCGGTCGGCCGCTTGCCGCGCCTCGGCCAGTGCTCGAAGTCGTACAGCCGTGACTCCCGCAGCGCGGCGGTGCCGGCCGGATCGAGATCGTTGTACAGCGCCACGGCCTCGGTGGCGGTACGCCCATGGGCGTACCGGTACAGCCGCAGCGGACTCACCTCGTGGTACACCGAGAACAGCTCGGCGATCTGCTCGAAGCCGTAGCCCTTGGCCCGCAACGCCTCACTGCGCCGCCGGCATTCGAGCAAGGTGTGGACCGCTTCGCCTGACATCACGCAACGCCTCCCCGGGTACGACGCGGTAGAGGAAATCTTACACACAACGTGCCCATATGATTACCTTGAGCGACGAAGATT
The DNA here is from genome assembly GCF_040607455.1 of Sphaerisporangium sp. NPDC005289. Classification (NCBI taxonomy): domain Bacteria; kingdom Bacillati; phylum Actinomycetota; class Actinomycetes; order Streptosporangiales; family Streptosporangiaceae; genus Sphaerisporangium; species Sphaerisporangium sp. NPDC005289. Next base: position 37,631 of record NZ_JBEXGS010000024.1, on the reverse strand, counting down.
GTGATGCTCGCCGTCGCCCGCGAGAGGCGGCGATCCGGGCGATCCTCCTCGTCCGGGCAGTTCACCGGCCCGTCGCAGGAGAGTGGTCCGGCCGGGCGAGGCGGGGATCAGCGAGCCGCGTCACACCGGCCATGGTTCTGGCTTGTGCACCCGCCCTTCGATTCCCGTGACGAGGAGGCCCGCGTGGCCGCCGATCCGGTCACGCTCCCCGACCTGCTCGCCGACGCCCATCGGTCCGGAACCCCACTCCCCGACCCGCTCCCGGACGGCCATCGGTCGGGGATCTCACTCCCGGACCCGCTCGCCGACGGCCATCCGCCGAGGTCCGAACCGATCAACGAGGCCGTACGGCTCGGCCCCGAGGTCCTCATCTGGCGGCGCGCCTTCTCCGCCAGGCCGGACCAGGCGGCCGAGGCCAGGAGGTTCGTCCGTTTTCTTCTCGGCAGCACCGTCTTCGTCGACGACGCCGAGTTGATCGTCGGCGAGCTGGCGGGCAACGCGATCCGCCACACCCGCAGCGGGCCGCCCGACGGCCACTTCACCGTGGAGATCACGCTGACCTCCGCCCGCCACGAGGCTCTCACCGTTCCGGCATCGGCGGTCAGCGTCCTGGTCACCGTGTACGACCTCGGCGGCGGCGGTGTCCCCCGGTTCGGCGACGACCGGCACGGCTCGTACGAGGAGAACGGACGCGGCCTGGCGATCGTGACCGCGCTCGCCACCCGCGCCGGCTACCAGGGCACCCCGACAGGCGGCCACCGAGTATGGGCCTACCTCACCACCCCGGACCCACGACCGCCACCCTCATGACCGCGCGCCGACCCGCGACGACCTCGTCCGGACCCGCTCCTTGAGCGCCGGCTCGTCGGTGTCGGCGATCCTTCGGCCCGGCACGCCTGGCCGGCCTCGTCACCGGACATTAAAGTGGTGAGCAGGCCGCCCCGGGGCCGATGGCCACCTGGGAGTCACGGCCTCGACTGTGTGTAGGTCCTCTTTCAGGCGTCACAGCCTGCTCGGATCGCGGGTCGTTCCGGGCGAAGCGTCACCCTCCGGGGGCGGCAACCCCCGGAGGCCGCCTCGCTTCGGCCGGCATGCGTTTCCGATAGGCCGCCTCAGCCGCCGAGCATGCCTTGGATGGCGGTGACCACGCCCACCAGCGCGGTGCCGGCCGCGCCCGCGTCGGTGGCGATCTCGAAGATCGTCTTCAGCCTGGTCTTCAGACCGCCCTCGCTGCGCTTGCCCGGCTCCTTGTCCAGTTCGCGCTCCACACCGCCGGCCGCGTCCTCGACCGCCACCGCCTGCTCCTCGGGCAACTGGTCGCGCAGCACGTAGACGGCGTCGAGCAGTTCCTCCACCAGGGCGCGCAGGTCGGCCGCCTCGTCGGCCATGTTGTTCACGGTGGCGTCTCCGCTGCCTGTGCTGATCGCGCTGTTGCTGAATGTGTTGCGGTCGAACGTGGTCACGTTGACCTCCGAGGAGTAGTGGAACGGCCGGTCGGAATCGGCGGCGGCCATGAGCACGCGTAGTTGTTCGACGCGGGCGGCGATGACCGGGTTGGCCGAGGAACCGGCGAGGAAGTCGAGGGTCTGCACGGTGTCGGCGTACACCTCGCGGGTGCGGGCGAGCATCTGCGCCAGCATCTCGGCGGCGGCGAACCCGTGCCGCGAGGGCCGCAGCAGCAGATCGAGTGCCCGCATCAGGTAGCGCTCGACCTCCGGCCTCCCTACGTCCAGCCTGCCGTCCTCGCACAGCGCCAGCACCTGCTCGACGGCGGCGTACTCGGCGTGCAACCGTGACAGCAGCATCCGCATCCGCCGCAGTTCCTCGTCCGACCTGTCCTGCTCGTGGGAGGGGGTGACGTGCCACATCGACACCCGCTGCCCCGCCTCGCGCACCCAGGCGTGGTGGACGGCCTTGTGGCGCCACCAGTAGTCCTCCACGACCACCGACGGCGTGCCCGCGCGCACCCACCACTCCTCCGGTTCCGCCGCCGCCGAGGTGCTGTCGAGCAGGTGCCGCGCGAATCGCGGACCGAACGCCACCAGCGGAACGTGCGCCCCGCGCTCGCCTCGCAGCCACGCCGGCGCCGACATGGCCAGCCGTACGACGTTCTCCTGGCCCTCCCAAATCTCGTTGGGGTCGAGCCATCGTCGCTGGAAACCCACCTCCAGCCGGTTCACGACGCGGTCGGCGTAGAAGTTGCGCAGCACCGGCGTGACCGTCACCGACTTGCGGAACCCCTCACTGTGCCGCTGCCGGGTGAGCCGGACCAGGTTGCCGACGTCGACGTAGTACGACTCGGAGATCCAGGGCGCCACCCCGCCGCGCAGCCGCGGCCGTACCGCGCCCAGGCCTCGCACATGATCGGAGCGATGGTGCTCTAGTGAACGGCCCGGGAAGGCCCGGTCGGGGCGCGGCCAGCGCGGCGGCTCGCGGCGCCGGGTCTCGGCAGGCAACAGCGGACGCAGGTCCACGATCGGTAACTGGACGGTGACGTGCACCCCCCAACAGTGACGCGGAACCCCGGCGACCTCAACGCGTTGACGTCATTTCCCGGACGCGGGACCGCTGATGCCGGACCGCCGCGGTGACGGTGGTTCAGCGGGTGGGCTGGGTCGGGTGGGTGGGCCAGGGGCCGGGGGCGAACATGGTGTTGGTGAGTGCCCAGCGTTCGTGGTCCGCCCAGGTGCCGTCGATGAAGAGCAACTCAGGCGAGATGCCCTCGTAGCGGAAGCCGAGCCGCCGCACCAGGTTGATCGAGGCGTGGTTGCCCGGCTGGATCTGTGCGTCCACCCGGTGCAGCCGCGCCCGCTCGAACGCGTACCGCAGCACCAGGCGAAGGCCCTCGGACATGTAGCCCTTGCCCGCCGTCGGGGCGAAGGCCCCGTAGGCAAGGGAGGCGTTCTGGAAGCGCCCCCGGATGATGCTGTTGAGGAACACCGTGCCGGCGATCGTCCCGGTGTCGCGCAGGCAGACCAGCAGGCCCTGCGCCGTCACGTGGTCGAATCTCGCGAGGTACGCCTGGTAGTCCTCCGGCGTGGCCGGCAATGACATGTAGGGTCCGTGCAGCTCCGCGCTGTCCCGGACGAGCGCGACGAACTCGTCCTGGTCGTCCCGGGTGAGCGCCCGCAGGGTCACCCGGGAGGAGTCCTCCAGCCGGTCCGACAGGAACGCCTCGACCTCCGCCGCCGTCCGCAGGACGCCGACGCCATCACCGTGATCCACCCGAGGAACCGTACCTTGTTCTACTCAACCGGACATAACGTGAATCTCTGTGGCAGCCTGGAGCCTGGCATTCTCTATGAATGCGACAAGTAACCGTTCTCGGCAGTTGTGGTGCGTTCCCGGAGCCGGGCCGTGCCTGCAGCGGGTTCGCAGTGGACTGGAACGGTTATCGCCTGCTGCTCGACCTCGGCTACGCCACGCTGCCGCGGCTGCTCGCGCACTGGCCGGACGGCGCGGTGGACGCTGTCGTCATCACTCACGAACATCCCGACCACTGCATCGACCTGCACGGGCTGTTCCGGATGCGGTTCTACGGCGACCCCGGTGGGCCGCGGCTGCCGTTGTACTGCCCGCCGGGCGTACTCGACCGGATCAGCGGCCTGGAGCCCGATGCGGACCTCCACGCGGTCTTCGACATGCATCCGCTGCCTGGCAGCCACCAGGTGGGGCCATTCGCCCTCACCGGACTGCCGCTGCCGCACTATGTGCCCAACGCCGGCATCCGTGTCGAGGCCGACGGAGTCGCGCTGGCCTACACCGGTGACACCGGCCCGGCCTCCGCGCTCGCCGACCTGGGTCGCGACGCCGATCTGTTCATCGTCGAGGCCACCGATCACGTCGGCGAGACCGACCGCCCTTCCCGCAATCTGCTGACCTCTGCGGAGGCCGGCCGATGGGCCGGCCGCGCGGGTGCCCGACGGCTGATGCTCACCCATTTCTGGCCGGGCAACGATCGGGCCGTCTCCGTGGCGGCCGCGCGGCGGGAGTTCGGCGGTGAGGTGCTGGCGGCCGAGGAAGGACTCACCGTCGCGCTCGGACCGAAGTAGCGCGATGACCACTCAGGTGGGGTCACCCACTAGTCGGGCCGGGGGGCCGGGTCGGTGGTGACGGAGCGGAGGAGGGGGCGGCTGAGGGCGCCGGCGCCGATGACGCCCGCGAAGCCGGCGGCGGCGCAGACCAGCAGGGTCAGCCCGCCGGTCGCGCTCATCGCCAGACGGGCGAACGGGGCCGCGCAGAACATGCCCGCGACGATGGAGCCGCCGCCCATGACGGTCAGCGGGATCAGCGTCTCCAGCCGCCGGGCGCGGTCGAGCACCGAAAGGTCGGTGCCGGCCAGGCGCAGCAGCGCGTAGGTCTGGCGACGGTCCAGGACCGCGGACGCGGCGGTGATGCCCGCGCTGACGATCGCCACCAGGAAGGACACCAGCAGAACGATCAGCGTGCCCGTTCTGATGTCCTGTAGAAGCCAGGCCGTCACCGGGTCGTTCTCGACGGAGATCGACGCGCTCGGAGTGAGCAGCCCGATGAACCCGGCGACGAACCCGGTCAGCGCCACCCCGCTCACCGTGCGCCAGGCGGAACGGGGGTCGTCCACCAGGCGCCGGCCGGCCAGCAACCTCGCGGGTCGCTTGGCCGTGCGGGCCGTGATCCGGCCGATCATCGCCACCACCCACGGCCCCACGAGGTTGACCGCGAGGAACGACAGGCTCAGCACGACCACGACGACCGTCACACTGGCCCCGGCGCCGAAGGCCGGCACCGCGGCCAGGCACGCCAGCAGCGCCACCACGCGCACGAACCGCATCGCGGGCGGCGTCTCGCGCCTGGCCACGCCGAGCGGGCTGACCACGACCCGCCGCAGGCCCACCACGGCCGACAGCCCGACCAGCAGCGGCACCGCAAGCAGCACGGCCGCGATGGGCAGCGGCCCGGGCCAGATGTCGGAGGCGAACCAGGCGCCCCCGGCGATCCGCACCTGGCTGAGCGGCGGGATGGCGACCGTGTACAGCAGCAACCCCAGCACCGCCCCCGCGAACGCCGTGATCACCGCCTCGGCCACGGTCATCGCCACGACCTGGCCGGGGGTCGCCCCGACCAGGCGGAGCGCGGCCAGGCGCCGGTCCCGGCGCGCCACCGTCAGCCGGGCCGCCGCGCCCCCGAACACCAGCAGCGGCACGACCATCAGCACGCTCGCGATCGCCGCCAGCGCCTGGTAGGCACCCGCGTCAGGTGACGGGCTCCCGGTGAGGTCGGGCACCTTCGTCGCGGACACGCCGAGGCGGTAGTCCCCCTTGTACTCGGCCGTCATGATGTCCTCGCCGGGCGCGTGGCCGACGACGGCGACCAGCTCGCCGGGGTGGACCAACGCCTCGTCCCCGATCGTCCCGGCCCTCTTCTGCGGGAAGCGGCGGCCCACCGAGCCGTCGTCCCGGGCCAGCTCGGCGAGCGCGGGCGACATCACGACCTCGCCGGGCGCGGGCAGGCGGGAGAGGCCGCGAGGCGGGGAGACGCCCGGCGACAGGACCGCCACGTGGACCACGGTGATCCGCCGATCGCCCGAGAACTCGCTGCGGACGGCTTCGACCGCCCGTGGCGGCCCGCCGGCCGTAGCACCGGGTGGCGGCTCGGGGTTGCGCCAGGCGCCTCGCTCGGCCCGTCCGGCGAAGGCGAAGTTGATCGCGACCGCGAACAGCAGCAGCGCGGTGGACACGCCCACCGCCGCCAGCGTCAGCGACGACCCGAGCAGCCCGCGCCGCCCGCCACCGCGCAGCAGCCGCCAGGTGAGGTCGAGCAGGTTCCTCATCGTCCGCTCCCCTCGGCCCCGTGGACGGGAGCGTGCGAGGCGGTCGGCACCTGGCCGAGCACCTGCGTGTGCGGAGTCGGCGGCATCTGCCCGAGCACCTGGGTTTGCGAGCCGGGCGGCGCCTGGCCCGGTGCCTGGCTGTACGGACCGGCCGGCACCTGCGGGTACGGACCGGGCGGCGTATGGCCGGGTACCTGGGTGTGCGGGCCGTCCGAGATGGACGGGATCGGGGCCGGCGTCCCTGCGATACCGACGCCGGACGTTGGGAGGATGTGGCCGTCTCTGACCTCGACCACGCGGTCGCACCAGCGGGCCACGTGCGGGTCGTGGGTGACGACGACCAGGGACGCGTCGTTGTGCCTGGTCGCCTCCACCAGCAGGCGCATCGTGTCGTGCCCGGTGGCCTGGTCCAGCGCGCCGGTGGGCTCGTCGGCGAACACCACCGCGGGCCGGGTCACGAGCGCGCGGGCGATGGCGACCCGCTGGGCCTGCCCGCCGGACAGCTCGCCCGGGCGACGCCCCTCCATGCCGGCCAGGCCCAGCGGCCCGAACCAGGAGCGGGCCTGGCGGACGGCCTGCGCGCGCGGGACGTCGCCGAGCATGAGCGGCAGCGCGACGTTCTCGTCCACCGGCAGCTCGGGCAGGAGCTGGCCGAACTGGAAGACGAACCCGAAGCGGGTGCGCCGCAGCGCGCTGCGCCTGCGCTCCCCCAGGTTGTCGATGCGCTCGCCGAGCAGGTGGACCTCACCTGCGTCCGGCTTCATGATCCCCGCGAGGCAGTGGAGCAGGGTGGACTTCCCGGAGCCGCTCGGCCCCATGATGGCGACGGCCTCACCCTGGTGGACCATCAGCTCGACACCGGCCAGGGCGACGGTGGACCCGAAACTCTTCCTCAGGCCGAGCCCGTGGAGAACGATTTGCGACGGCATGAGCAGAGCCTCTCCCGCGGGCGGCGGCCCGCGGATCGGCCGCCCGCCCGATCCACCGGACGGCCCATCGGCCGAAAGGCCGATAGCGCCCGCCCCTCCCAGCGTGCGGACGCTCTTGCGTGCGGGCGCTCTCGCTTCCCGGCGTGCGGGCGCTCTCGCTTCCCGGCGTGCGGGCGCTCTCGCTTCCCGGCGTGCGGACGCTCTCGCTTCGTGGCGTGCGGGCGCGCGCTTGCTGGCAGAATCGGGCGGGTGAGGGTACTCGTCGCGGATGACCAGGAACTGGTGCGCACCGGCTTCCAGATGATTCTCGACGCCCAGCCCGACATCGAGGTGGTCGCGGCCGTGGCCGACGGCGTCGCCGCGGTCGAGCAGGCCCGCCGCCTGCGGCCGGACGTGTGCCTGCTGGACATCCGGATGCCCCGGCTGGACGGCCTGGAGGTCACCAGGATCCTGGCCGGCCCGGGGGTTCCCGACCCGCTGCGCGTGGTCATCGTGACCACCTTCGACCTCGACGAGTACGTGTACGGCGCGCTGCGCGCGGGCGCCTGCGGGTTCCTGCTGAAGGACAGCGGCCCCACGCTGCTCATCGAGGCGGTGCGGGCCGCCGCCAACGGCGACGCCCTGGTCTCGCCGTCGATCACCGTGCGGCTGCTGTCCCACCTGGCCCGGCCGATCCCGGTCGCGACGCGCCCGCCGCGCGAGCCGCTCACCGACCGCGAGATGGACGTCGTCCGCCTGATCGCCCGGGGTCGCACCAACCAGGAGGTGGGCGGGGAGCTGTTCATCTCCCTGTCGACGGTGAAGACGCACCTGGCGAGCATCTTCGCCAAGCTGGGCGCCCGCAACCGCGTCGAGATCGCCGCCTGGGCCTGGGAGGCCGGCGTCGTCCGCTGACGACCCCGGCCCCGCCTCGCGCGGTCAGGGGGTGGTCGTGGCGGTTTCGGTGATGACGGTGTGGTGGGTGACGGTGGGGTCGAAGGCGGTGAGGACCTTCTGTGCCTCGGGTTCGACGACGGCGGCGTCCACATCGGGCGCGGCGAAGTCGCGCACCGCGTCCATGGACGCCCACAAGGTGATCACCTCGATCTCGACCTGACCGTCCCTGTCGCGGTTGAGCAGGTAGGCGCCCCGGTGGCCCTCGATGCCGCTCAGCTCGGGGATGACGGCCTGGGTGAAGTGCCGCCGGTAGGCCTCGGCGCCCTCGGTGGTGGCGGTCGCACGCCAGATTCTCGCGATCATCACGCTCTCCTCCGGTTCGGACGGGTTTCGCCGGTGGTTGGGCAGTGCCGGGCAAACCCTAGATCATCTCGGGGAGATCCAGGATCTTCTCCTCCGCGTCGCCGATTAACGGAGAGGCGCACGGGATAGGAGTGAGTCAGGCGTCGCGCTACGTCACAGATGAAACCACGACTTTCAGCGCATGCCGGGGGGAGACACTCATGCGCTATGCCCGATCCGCAGTGAGCAGGTCGGCGGTCGGCGTCTACCTGGCGCTCGCCGCCCAGATCGCCACCCTGACCTGCCTGGTCGTCTTCGAGGAAGCACGCGGCAAGCAGCTCGCGCGGCAGGTCGCGCGGCTCGGCAGCGACCCGCACGCGCCCGGGGCGGAGGCCGTCGTCGGCGCCGTCACCTGGTTCGCCATCCTCATCCTGCTGGTGGCCGCCGCGACGGTCGCCGCCGGCTGCTCCTACTTCGCCTGGCTCCGCCACGCCGGGGCGACCCCCCGCATGATCGCCATCGCCTGGTTCGTGCCGGTGCTCAACCTCGCCGCGCCCGCGCTGCTCGTGCACGCTCTGCGGGAGGACGCCGGGCTGCGGGAGGGCCGCCGCCGGTCATGGGTGGTGCTGCTCGCCGCGTGGTGGGGGTGCTGGCTGGCCATGGTGTTCCTCATCCTGATGCGGCTGCCGTTCACCCACTCGCCGCAGGGCAGGGACCTGACCGGTCTCGGCGCGGCCGAACTGGTGGTGGCGGTGGTCGCCGCGCTGCTGTGCGCGGCGACCGTCAGGGAGATCACCCAGGCCAGGGTCAGCGCCCGTCCTTCGTCGATCGCGCATTCTCTGAAGCTGCTGCCCGCGTTGCGGTCGCTTCCCCGGCACACCTACCCGGCGGGGGACTGAACCCGAGCGGCCCGGAGCTTCCCGGGCTGGCGTGCCACAGCTTGCGGGGCGGCCCGGTCACCCCGGGCGCGGCGCCGAGGTCGGCGTAGGGGGACAGCCGGTAGCCGTTGCCGTACTCGATGCGGCGCCCGCCGACGCCCGCCCGCTCCTCCCGCGAAGCGCGCGACCTCGCCCCGGCCGCCTGCGGGGTGAGGCCCAGGGCGGCCCGCACCGCGTCGAGACCTTCCTCCCGCCACAGCCTGTCGAGCTCGGCCAGGTCCCAGCAGTCGACGGCGCGCAGCGACACCGCCCGCGCGCCGACCCGGCGCACGACCCCTCTGGCGACCAGCATCCAGGACCCGAACACCGTGGCGGCGCAGCGCGCCTGGACCGACTCGAAGAAGGTGAGGTCGACGGGGCCGGTCGAGTCGTCCAGCGTGGCGAAGATGACGCGCTGCCCGGAACGGATCGCCGGGGTCTGCGTGGCGACCTTCACCCCGGCGACCAGGATCTCGGCGCCGTTGCGCAGCGTGAGCAGCTCGCTGGACCTGACCACGCCGATCGCGTCGAGCAGTTCGTCGTAGAAGCCGATCACGTGCCGGCTGACGTCCAGGCCGAGGATGTCCAGCTCGGCCTCCACGGCCTCGGCCTCGGTCATCTCCGGCAGCTCGCCGGGCGCGATGTGCTCGGTGAACGCCATGGGGATCTGCACGGCGGACGGCGGCCCGCCCGCCCCTGAGCCGGACGATCCGGGATCCGGGCCGGGGCCAGGAGGGGAGGCGGGCGCGGCGGGGCGGGGGCGACCGCCCGGGCGGGCCTTGCGCCGCGCGGTCACGCCGGTGGAGGACGCGCGGTCCAGGACGCCGATCTGGGCGATCAGGTCGCGCCTGGTCAGCTCCCCGGGACGCCAGCGCGGGCCGCCGGGGTGCAGCCCGTGCAGCGCGTCGAGGCCGCCGACCTGCACGATGCGCTCGGCGACCGGCCGGGACGGGCGGGCGCGCTCCCAGAAGTCGGCCAGCGAGGTGTAGGGCCGCCCGGTGACCATGCGGTCGACCTCCGCCTCACTGATCCCCTTGACCGCCGAGAACGGCACCCGCAGGCCGTACCCCGCGGAGAACGTCCCGGGATCGCCGCCGACGGCCCCCGCGCCGCAATTGTTCTCCGCATCACCTGAACGCGTCGCATCACCTGGACGCGTCGCGTCGCCGAAACCCGGCGCGCCGCCGAAACCCGGCGCGCCGCCGAAACCCGGCGCGCCGCCGAAACCCGGCGCGCCGCCGGGGGGATTCCGGAGGCGTTCGACGAGCCAGTGGCGGCCGGAGTGGTTGACGTCCAGGGGCAGGACGGCCACGCCGCACTTGCGGGCCTCGTCCAGGATCACCCTCCCGGGGTACATGCCGGGGTCGTGCGTCAGCACCCCGGCGAGGAACGCCGCCGCGTGGTGCCGTTTCAGCCAGGCCGACTGGTAGGTGGGCAGGGCGAACGCCGCCGCGTGCGCCTTGCAGAACCCGAACGAGCCGAACGCGTCGAGCACCTGCCAGGCGCGGTCGGTGGTCTCGCGGTCGAACTCGGGCAGCACTTCGGCCTCCCACCACGCGCGCACCCGTTCGCGGCCCTCGGGGGTGCCGAGGGCGCGGCGGACCTTCTCGGCCTCCGACAGGCCGCAGCCGGTCATGACGTCGACGACCCTCAGGACCTGCTCGTGGAAGACGACGACGCCGTTGGTCTCCTGCAGCGCCGGCCGGAGAAGGGCATGGGGGTAGGACGGCTCGCGCCAGCCGTGCCGGGATTCCAGGTACGGGGTGACCATGTCGGAGTTGACCGGGCCGGGCCGGAACAGGGAGATGTCGACGATCAGGTCGTGCATGGTGCGCGGTTCGAGCTTGGTCACCAGCTCGCGCTGGCCGGGCGACTCGATCTGGAAGCAGCCGATGGTGCGGCCGGTGCAGATCATGTCGTAGGTGGCGCGGTCGTCCTGGGGGACGTCGCGGTCGAGGTCGACGTCCTGGCCCTCCACCCGCCTGATCTCGCCGAGCGCGTACGCCATCGCCGACTGCATGCGCACGCCGAGCACGTCGAGTTTGAGCAGCCCGGCCTCCTCGACGTCCTCCTTGTCGAACTGGCTCATCGGGAAGTCGAGCAGGCTGCGCTCGACGGGGGTGCGGTCGCGCAGCCCGGAGTTGCCGACCAGCACGCCGCAGGGGTGCAGGGCGATGTGGCGGGGCAGGCCGTCGAGCCGCTCGGCGAGCTGGAACATGGCCGACAGGGCGCGGTCGTCCAGGCCGCTGCCGCGCAGCTCGGGCAGGTCGGACAGGGCGGCGCGGATCTGCCGGGCCCGGACGTGCGGGAACGCCTTGGCGATGAGGTCGGTCTCGTGCGGCGGCAGCCCCATGGCGGCGCCGACGTCGCGGATGGCGCTGCGCGCGCGGTAGGTCTCCATCATCGAGACGCAGGCGACCCTGTTCTCGCCGTAGCGGTCGAGGATGGCCTGGTAGCAGTCGAGCCGCCGCGCCGACTCCACGTCGATGTCGATGTCGGGCAGCCCTTTGCGCCCCTCGGACAGGAAGCGCTCCATGAGCAGGCCGTGGTCGAGCGGGTTCACCTCGCCGATGCGGATGAGGTAGTTGACCAGGCTGCCCGCGCCGGACCCGCGGATGGCGCAGCGCACCCCCATCGCGCGGATCAGGTCGGTGATGCCGGAGACGACGATGAAGTACCCCGAGAGCTGCTTGCGCTCGATGATCCGCAGTTCCTCGGCCAGCCGTTCGCGCGCATGTCTGGATCGTTCCATGCCGCGCGCGTACAGCCCGTCCTCGCACCGGCGGCGCAGCAGGGGGACCGGGTCCTCCTCGACCTCCGGCAGGTGCACGCGTTCGGGGTCGTTGCGCAGCGCGAGGATGTCCAGCGGGTCCAGGACGCACCGTTCGGCGACCTGCCGCGTGGCGGCGAGCAGGCGGCGGGCGTGGTCGTGGTCGCCATCGCAGACCCGCGCGGCGACCTGCGCCATCTCTTTGCCGCTTTTGAGGTAGGCGTGCGAGGCGGAATGCTCCAGGTGCCGCGTGTGCAGCGGCACGAGTTTGCGCGCGGCGTCGAGCACGTCGCCGACCCGGTAGTCCCCCGCGTCGAGGTGGCGCACGGCGTTGGTCAGGACGGCCGGCACGCCCAGCGAGCGGGCGAGGGCGAGCATGCGCCTGGCGGTGCCCGCCTCGTGCTGACCGTACTGGTCGACGACCTCGACGACCAGGTCGGGGACGGCCGCCCGCCAGGGGGCGAGCAGGGCGCGCGCCCGCTGGTCGTGGCGCGCGGCGACGGCCCGCCCGACGTCGGACCTCGGGCCGAGCATGACCAGCAGCCCGGCGGCGTGCCGGGCGACCAGCTCGCGGGTCACCCGCGGCTCGCCCCGCCGCCCGGCGTGGTGGGCGTCGGTGGTGAGCCGGCACAGGTGCGCCCACCCGCCCGTACGCGCGAGGACGGTGACGCGCTCGTCGCCGCCGTCCTCCGCCGGGCCGCGCAGCGCCAGGTCGACGCCCACGACCGGGTGGAGGCCGGCGTCGAAGCACGCCTGGACGTGCTTGACCGCGCCGTACATGCCGTCGCGGTCGGTCAGCGCGAGGATGTCCATCTCGTGCTCGGCCGCCCGCGCGACCAGCTCGCCGGGGAACGCCGTGCCGTATCGCAGGGAGTAGGCGGAGGCGACGTGGAGGTGGGGGAACATCAGTCCCACGCCCTGAGCATCAGCCAGCCGTCGCCGGCGGTGTCGAACCGCAGCTCGTAGGTGCCGGTCGCGGCGCCGGGGCTCGCCTCCACCCGCCAGAAGCGGCGCTCGCCCGGGTCGTTCTCGGAGATCTTCCACCACTCGCGGGAGGTCACCCAGTGGTCGAGGACCCGGTGGACCACGTAGAGACGGTCGCGCCAGACGAAACGGGCGGGCTCGCCGTCTCGCGTCCACACCTCGATGGGGTCCCCGTAGATTCTGCTCAAGGCGCTCCTTCTCCCTGGGCCGCGGTGGAACTTCGTGAGCACCCGGGGGAAGGCGGGTCGTGCTACATCGAACATATGTTCTCAGAGTCCAGAGGGCAAATCACCTCACCCTTCGCGTGTCGCCCCGGCCGTCGCGCCAGTGAACGATCACGTCACCGCGTGTTCACACAACGACACCCGAACGCAGCGGAGTAGATACGTTTTGTTGTCCGGCCCGGCCTATGTTCATCCCCACAACCTCGAAAGTGGGATACAAGCGTGCAAACACCTCGAAAGCGGCTCGTCGGGCTGGCAGCCGCACTGACCGTCGCAACCTCCCTGGGCGCGGCGTGCGGCGCGGCCCCGACGGCCGGCTCCGGCGGCGGCGCCTCCCTCGGCGGCGCCGTCACGACGGCGACCTCCGCCGCCGACCTCGGCGGACTGGACAAGCTCGTCGAGGCCGCCAAGAAGGAGGGGCAGCTCAACGTCATCGCCCTCCCGCCGAACTGGGCCAACTACGGCGAGATCATCAAGGCCTTCTCCGACAAGTACGGCATCAAGGTCAACAGCGAGAACCCCGACGGCTCCAGCGCCGACGAGATCAACGCCGTCAAGACCCGCAAGGGCCAGGACCGCGCCCCCGACGTGCTCGACCTCGGCCAGGCGTTCGCCCTCAGCGGCGCCCAGGAGGGCCTGTTCGCCCCCTACAAGGTGCAGACCTGGGACAAGATCCCCGAGGGCCAGAAGGACGCGAACGGCACCTGGTACAACGACTACGGCGGCTACGTCTCCATCGGCTGCGACGCCAAGCGCGTGAAGACCTGCCCCGCCACCTTCACCGACCTGCTCAAGCCCGAGTACAAGGGCCAGGTCGCGCTGAACGGCAACCCGACCAAGGCCGGGTCCGCCTTCGCCGGCGTCTTCGCCGCGGCCCTCGCCAACGGCGGGACCTTCGACGACATCCAGCCGGGCCTCGAGTTCTTCAAGAAGCTGAAGGCCGCCGGCAACTTCAACCCCGTCGAGTCCACCCCGGCGACCGTGCAGAGCGGCGAGACCCCGATCAGCATCGACTGGGACTACCTCAACGCCGGGTACACCGACGAGTTCGTGAGCAAGGGCGTCGACTGGAAGGTCGCGGTCCCCTCGGACGGCAAGTACGCCCAGTACTACGCCCAGGCGATCAACAAGGACGCCCCGCACCCGGCCGCCGCGCGGCTGTGGCAGGAGTACCTCTACAGCCCCGAGGGCCAGAACCTCTACCTGAAGGGGTACGCCCGCGCCGTGCTGCTGCCCGCCATGCAGACCGACGGCACCGCCGACGCGGCGCTGGTCGGCAAGCTGCCCAAGGTCGAGGGCACCCCGCAGTTCCCCACCGACGCGCAGGTCACCAAGGCCAAGGAGACCCTCGCCTCGGGCTGGGGCGACGCGGTCTCCGGATGACCCGCACATCGACGATGCGATCGGCTCTCCCCCATGGCTGAAACGCACTCGGCGGCTCCCGCCGGCCTTCCTCTCAACACCAAGGTGAGGGAAGGCGGGAGCCGTCCCCGCTCCAAGGGCTGGACCGGCGCCCTGCCGCTGCTGGTGTTCGTCGGCCTGGCCTTCGGCATCCCGACCGTGGCGCTGCTCGGCGGGGCGTTCACGGCGGACGGCGCGCCCAGCACCGCCAACCTCACCGCCTCCCTCAAGGGCGCCTACCTCACGGCGCTGCTCGGCAGCGTCAAGCTGTCCGCGGTCGTCGCCGTCGCCGGAGCCGTCGTCGGCACCTTCCTCGCCCAGGCGGTCGTCACCTCCCGGTTCCGCGCCCTGCGCGAGGCCGTGCTGACCGCCTCCGGCGTGCTGGCGAACTTCGGCGGCGTCCCGCTGGCCTTCGCCTGGACGGCCACCCTCGGCAACTCCGGCGTGCTCACCCGGCAGCTCAACCTGGGCGACCACGGCTGGAACCTCTACAGCTTCTGGGGCCTCGCCCTGGTCTACCTGTACTTCTCGGTCCCGCTGATGGTGCTGGTCGTCGTGCCGGCACTGGACGGCCTGCGGCCGCAGTGGCGGGAGGCGGCGCAGAACAACGGCGCGAGCGCGTGGCAGTTCTGGCGCTACGTCGGCATCCCGGTGCTCACCCCGAGCCTGCTCGGCGGCGTGGTCCTGCTGTTCGGCGGCGCCTTCGCGGCGTACGCGACCGCGGCGGCCATGGTCGGCACCGTGGTCCCGCTCGTCACTTTGCAGATCGCCGACGCGCTCACCGGCAACGTGCTGATCGGCCACGAGAACGTGGCACTGGCCCTCAGCCTCGACATGATCGTGGTGGCCGGCCTGGTCATGGCCGTCTACCTCCCCCTCCAGCGCAGGAGCGCCCGATGGCTCCGCTGACCCCCCGCCCGCACGCGGCCCCCGACCACCGGAGCCCGCGATGGCCACGCTGACCCCCACGGTGCTGCCCGACGCCGGCGCCCCGGCCGCGCACCCCGGCCGCCCGCGCCGCGTGCGCGTGTGGCGCGGCGTGGTGCTGCTGGTGGCCGCGCTGTACTTCCTGACGCCGCTGCTCACCTCGTTCGTGTTCACCGTGAACGACCCGGCGCGCGGCTTCACCCTGGACGCCTACCTGGAGATCTTCTCGGCCGAGGGCTTCGTCCAGAGCCTGCTGCTCTCTCTCGGGCTCGCGGTCGCCACGATCGTCGTCGTGCTGGCCCTCACGCTGCCGGCGATGCTGGCCGTGCGGCTCAGCGCGCCCCGGCTGCGGCCGGTCATGGAAGTGGTGTGCACGCTGCCGCTGGTGGTGCCGCCGATCACCTTCGTGGCCGGCATCAGCACGGTGCTGCGCTGGGGGCCCGACTACCTGGCCACCACACCCTTCTACCAGACGATCATCGCCGTCCAGAACCCCGCCTTCCCGGCGGTGCTGGTCATCGCCTACGTCGTGCTGGCGCTGCCGTTCGTCTACCGGGCGCTGGACGCCGGGCTCGGCGCGATGGACGTCCGCACGCTGGTGGAGGCCGCGCGCAACTGCGGGGCCTCCTGGCCGCACGTGATGCTCCGCGTGATCATCCCCAACCTGCGGACCGGCCTGGCGAGCGCGTCGTTCCTCACCCTGGCCCTGGTGCTCGGGGAGTACACCGTGGCCCGGCTGCTCGGCTACCAGCCGTTCCCCGTGTGGATCGTCACGATCTCCGGCTCCAACGCCGCCATGTCGGTCGCCGTATCGATCTTCAGCCTGCTGTTCGCCTGGCTGTTGCTGCTCATCCTTTCCACCGCCGGCAATAGGCAAAGGAGTGGTTCGTGAACGGGGCTCGGGTGGAGTTCCGGGGGCTTCGCCGCGCGTTCGGCGCGACCGTCGCCCTCGACGGCCTCGATCTGACCGTCGAACCGGGCGAGCTGATCGCCCTGCTCGGCCCGTCGGGCTGCGGCAAGACGACGGCGCTGCGCTGCGTCGCCGGGTTCGAGAGCCCCGACGCCGGGGCCGTGCTCGTCGACGGCGAGGACATCACCAACGTCCCGGCCAACCGCCGCGACGCCGGGATGGTCTTCCAGTCCTACAGCCTGTTCCCCAACCTGAACGCCTTTGACAACGTGGCGTTCGGGCTGCGGGTGCGCAAGGTGCCCGCCGCCAAGCGGCGCGCCCGCGCCGCCGAGCTGCTGGAGCTGGTCGGCCTGCCCTCGCACGGCGACCGCTATCCGCACCAGCTCTCCGGCGGCCAGCAGCAGCGGGTGGCGCTGGCCCGCGCGCTCGCCCTGGAACCGCGGGTGCTGCTGCTGGACGAGCCGCTGTCGGCGCTCGACGCCAAGGTCCGGGTCACGCTGCGCGAGGAGATCCGGCGGCTCCAGCTCTCGCTGGGCATCACGACGATCTTCGTGACGCACGACCAGGAGGAGGCCCTGTCGGTCGCCGACCAGGTCGCGGTGCTCAAGAGCGGGCGCCTGGAACAGGCCGGGCCGCCCGCCGAGATCTACAACCGCCCCGCGACGCCGTTCGTGGCCGAGTTCGTCGGGACGATGAACCACCTTCCAGGCCTGCTCGACGGCCAGGAGGTGCAGGTCGCCGGGCAGCGGCTGCCCGTCCACGGCGCGACGCCCGGCACCCCGGAGGTGGACGTGCTCGTCCGCCCCGAGACCGTGCTGGTCACCGCGGCGCACGACGGCGAGGCGCTGGTGGTGACCAGCTCGTTCCGCGGGTCGTCGGTGCGGCTGCTGCTGCGCCTGGCCGACGGCACCGAGCTGCTGGCCGACCTGCCCGCGCACGACGCCGCGCGGCTGTCCCCCGGCGTCCAGGCCGCCGTCCGGCTCGTCGAGCGCCCCGTCCTGGTGGCCGCCCGCACCCCGGCGGCGACCCCGGCCACCCCGGCCACCGCGGTGGCCGCCGCCGAGTAGGCCGCTTGACGGCCCGGTGGCGGTTCGCAGGACGACCGCCGCCGGGCCGTTATGCGAGGGAGGCCGCCGGGGGGCGCGCTCTCGGTAGGCTTGCCGTCCCGAAAAGGTGCATAGCGGTAAGGCGACGTGGTGAACAACCTAGGTCCGGGCGACCCCCTCCAGATCGGCCGATACCGGCTGCTCGGCCGGCTGGGCCGCGGTGGCATGGGCACCGTGTACCTCGGCCAGGACGAGACCGGGCAGCGGGTCGCCGTCAAGGTGATCAACCACGAGTACAGCCAGCACGACCAGTTCCGCGTGCGCTTCCGCCGCGAGGCCGAGGCGGCGGGCCGGGTGCGCCGCTTCTGCACGGCGGCCGTCCTGGACGCCGCCCTCGACGGCGACCAGCTCTACGTCGTCACCGAGTACGTCGACGGGCCGAACCTGTACGACGCCGTGCGGTCCTCAGGGCCGCTGCGCGGCTCCAGCCTGGACGCGCTGGCCGTCGGCGTCGCCACCGCCCTGACGGCCATCCACAGCGCGGGCGTCGTCCACCGCGACCTCAAGCCGTCCAACGTGCTGCTCTCGCCGGTCGGCCCGCGCGTCATCGACTTCGGCATCGCCAGGGCCCTGGACACGCTGAGCGGGATCACCGGCACCGGGCAGCTCATGGGCACGCCCCGGTACATGGCTCCGGAGGTGCTGCGGGGCGCTCCCGCCTCGCCCGCCTGCGACGTGTTCTCATGGGGCTGCCTGGTCGCCTTCGCCGCCAGCGGCCGCACGCCGTTCGGCGGGGAGTCCCTTCCCTCGATCGTGTACCAGGTGCTCAACAGCGAGCCCTCGCTGGAGGGCATGGAGGCGGCGCTGCGCGGACTGGTTTCGGCGACGCTCGACAAGGACCCAGCGCGGCGGCCCACCTCGCAGCAGATCCTCGACCACATGGTCGGCCGCACCACACCCGAACGCGCCCAGCACACGGTCGTCCAGACCTGGCAGGCGGAGCGGCCGGAGGCAGGACACCCGGAGGCGGGGCGTCCCGGTCAGAGCACGGTGTACCCCGGCCAGAGCACGGCGTCCCCCGGTCAGACGCCCGCCCACCCGGCCCCGTTCTCCACCTTCGCGGGGCCGCCGCCCACCGCCCCGCTCACGGGCGGGCAGACCACGGCCGCCTGGCAGCCGCCCGGCCAGGCGCCCACCGTCGCGGGACAACCCCCCACTATCTCAGGGCAACCCCCCACCATCGCAGGACGACCGCCGACCGTCGCCGGGCACCCTCCCACCGTCGCGGACGGGACCGCCGGGCCGGAAACCGGCTGGCCGGGGGCCGGCGGGGCTGGGGCCGGCGGGGCGAACCGGCGTACGCGGCTGATCGGGCTCGCCGTCGCCGGCGTCGTCGTGCTCGCCGCGGGCGGGCTCGGTCTGCGCGCCTGGCTCACGCCGTCCGGGCCACCCACCGAGCTGAGCTACCTCTACCGGGACGACTTCAACGACAGCGGCACCGGCTGGGGCGGCAGCGCGTACACCGGCCAGGAGTACAACACCTACGGCTACGCCTCCGGCGGGTACTACGCCATCGACGTGACCGACGAGCGCGCCGAGCGCATTGAGACGGCCCCGCTGCCGTTCGTCCCCAAGCAGCCCGCCACGCCCGATCCGTCCGCGACCCCGACCCCGACGACGCCCGAGCAGTTGCTGATCACCGTGACGACGGGCGTCCGCGAGTCCAAGGGGCCCGGCGAGTACGGGCTGTTCTGCCGGGCCGACCAGGAGTCGCGGCGCAGCCGGTACGAGTTCCTGCTCACCGCGCAGGGAGAGGCCCGCATCCGCCGGGTCACCAAGGGCACCGGCGGCAACCTCACCACGCCGGTCAAGGTGGGCGATCTGTCCAAGGGCGCCACCCTGCAGGCCGAATGCGCCGCCACCGGCGAGGGGGTGCGGCTGCGGATGTGGGTGAACGGTGAGGCGGTGCAGTCCTACGTCGACGACTCCGGCGCGCCCGCGAGCCTGCCCAACGGCGACGTCGGCTTCCTCGCCCGCGTGCCGGACAAGGCCGGCGCGACGCTGAAGACCTCCTTCGACGACTTCGTCGTCCAAGGCCCCTCCCCCAGCGCCTCCGGCCACGGCTGACCGCACCACACGAAATCCGAGCGGGTGCACCAGGCTGGGCGCCGTAGGGTCGGCGCCGGCATCGCCGTACCACGACCCGCCGACCCGGCGCCGATCACCTCCAGCACATACCGGACGGGAAGCCGTGCCCGCTGAACGTAGGTACCGAACCGGCAGGCGAGGGCCGGCCGGGAGGATCAGGTGGTCGCCGGATGGCGAGCCGATCACCTCCAGCACATACCGGACGGGAAGCCACGCTTGCCGAACGTGGTCGTCACCAAACCGCAGGCAAGGATCGAGCGGAGCGGAGCCGGGAGGATCAGGTGGTCGCCGGATGGGAGCCGGCAGGGACGGGGGCGGGGGCGCGGTTGAGTGCGGCGGCGCGGGCGATCTCCTCGGCGATGACCTCCCGCGTGGGCCAGGTGGTCACCGCGACCGCCATCAGGACCAGGCCGCACAGCGCCCAGGCGCCGACCACGACCGGCACGGGGAACCGTTCGGCGAACGCGCCGGCGGCGAGCACGGCCACCGCGTGGGTGAGCTGGATGCCGCCCAGCATGATGCCGAAGGCACGGGCGCGGTAGGCGTCGGGCAGCATCTGGACGAACAGCCCGTTCAGCGGGACCAGCACCGTGTTGACGGCGGCGGCCGCCAGGAGCACCAGCGTGAGCACCACCGGGAACGGCGGCGCGGCCAGGACGCCCACCAGCAGCAGCGGCCCGGCGAGCAGGAGCGGCTTGAGCAGCCGCAGCCGCCGCTCGGGACCGGTCATGCGGGTCACCAGCGCCCCGATGACGGCGCCGATCGGCAGCGCGGCCATCAGCAGGCCGGTGATCTGCGAGCCGCCTCCATAAGTGGGCGCCCACGCCGCGGCGAGCCCTTCGGGGACGATGGTGATGCCCACCACGCTGAACACCACCACGGCGGTGGGCCGCATGACCCGGTGCCCGAACACCAGGCCCAGCCCGTCGCCGGTCTCCCGCAGCAGCGAGCGCCGCGCGAGGTGGGTCACCGGGAGCGGCCGGGGACGCACGCCCCGCCAGAGCAGCAGTGTCGACAGGGCGAACGTCGCGGCGTTGATCAGCAGCGCGGCGTGCGGGTCGATGGCCGTGACCGCGCCACCGACCGCGTACCCGGCGACCTGCGCGGCCTGGCCTGCCATGTTCTGGAAGGACAGCCCGACGACGTACCGGTCGCCGGTGAGCAGTTGCGCCACCATGGCCGAGCGGGCCGCCTGGAACGGCGGGGTGAGCAGCGAGGCGCCGAGCAGCAGCAGGAGCAGTCCGGGCATCGGCATCCCCGGCAGGGCCATGAGGCCGACCAGCGCCATCCGCGCGACGTCACAGATGATCATGACGCGGCGGTACGGGTAGCGCTCGGCCAGCGCCGCGAGCACCGGCCCGCCGGCCACCCAGGGGAGGTAGCTGATGGCGAAGCCGATGGCCGACAGCAGCACCGAGCCGGTGTCGGCGAAGACCAGGAAGGTCACGGCCACCTTGGCGAAATAGTCCCCCACCCAGGACAGGACGGCGGCGCCGAACAGCGCGCGGTACTCCGCCACCCCGAACACGTCCCGGAACGTCGCCGGCCGGTCGCCCGCGTCGGCGTCCGCGTCGGCACCCGCCTCCCCGGTGACCGGTTCCCGATGTTCTCCGGCCTCGATCTCTCCACGCTTTTCGCTCACCGGCGTCCGTCCTCGTGTCAAGGGTCGCAGGTGGCGTGGTCCAGCGTGGGAGCCCGCGTCACGCCCGTCGGGTCGGCATAGCCCCCCACGACGCCATGTCGCATTTCTCCCTCTTCGACATGGCAAGGCTACAAAAAGTCATGATTACAGAACGAGGAGAGGTCTGTGGGACATTCTGCCGTGGATCCCTGGAATACCGTGGGGTCCCCCCTAGCCACCCCTATTGCCTCTTGAGCGATATCTCCCCCTGAATCCCGTTCAAGGGCTTATGAGGGGTAATCGACGCTGTTGACACAATACGTTCCGCTTCCGTCACCAGCGCCGCCAGCCGGGCGCCGTGCGCGCCCCGCCAGTACACCCGGGCGCACACCGCGCAGCGCGCGAAGGCGTCGTAGCTGCGCCGCGTGCCCGGGCGCAGCGCCGGCGCCACCCGCTCCTTCGGGACCGCCGCCAGCCGTCCGTTGCAGGCCGTGCATCTCGTCCAGGGCGCCAGCGGCGGGGCGAACCGTTCGAGGACGTCCTCGAACTGCTCCTTCGGCCGCGCGCCGCGCACGTAGGCCCCCAGCCACAGGCTCCGGCGGCACAGCAGCCCGCGGTCCTGCGTGAGCAGCACCCGCCGCTCGGCGTTCGCCCAGGCGATCAGCGCGTCGTCGTCCCGGTCGTTCTTGTACGCGGCGTCCACCCCGACCACCCGCAGCCACCGCGCCGGCGTCCCCAGATGCACGTCCAGCAGGAACCGATGCTCCGGCACCGTCTGCGGCCGCCGAACCCCGAGCACCGACACCACGGCCCCCGCCCCCGGCCGGAACGACGGCCCCACCGGCCGGCCGTCCACCTCCAGCCCGCCCACCTCGGTCAGCGGCACCCCGACGGACTCCACCACATGCCCCACCGACGACGTCCCGTCATAGGCGACGACGACGTCATCGGCGGCCCCGGCCCCCAACCGCCGGTGCCGTCCGGCGAGGAACACGCGGAGCCCGTCGTCGAGCCGGACCGCCAACTCCCCCACACCGTCCAGCATGCCAGGCGGGCCTCACGCCGAGCTTCTGACCACCAGCTCCGCCGGGAGGATGACCGAGGAGACCGGGCCGCCGTCGAGATGGCGGAGGAGGAGGCGAACGGCGGCGCGGGCCAGGTCGGCCGGGGAGGTGCGGACGGTGGTGAGCGGCGGGACGGTGTAGGCGGCGGCCTCGGCGTCGTCGAAGCCGACGACCGCGACGTCCTCGGGCACGCGGCGGCCCGCCTCGCGCAGGACGCTCAGCGCGCCGACCGCCATCAGGTCGCCGGCCGCGAAGACCGCGTCCAGGCCGGGATCGTCCTGGAGCAGCTCGCTCATGGCCCTGGCCCCCGACGAGCGGCTGTAGTCACCCATGGCGACCATCGACCGGCGCCCCGCGTCGCGCAGGCCGTCGCGGTAGGCGGCCAGGCGGTCCTGCGCGGCGGTGCCCTCCAGCGGGCCGCAGATCATGGCGATCCGGCTGCGCCCCTGGGCGAGCAGGTGGGCCACCGCGGCCCTGGCGCCGCCGGCGTCGTCGCTCGCGACGTAGGGGACGGTGATGGGGGCCGAGGGCCGGCCCAGCGAGACGATGGGGACGCCTGTGCGCACGAGCGCGCTCAGCAGCGGGTCGGCGCCCGCCGTCGAGACGAAGACCACCCCGTCCAGGTGACCGGCCCCGACGTGCTGCTCGACGCGCTGCCGGCTGCCCACCGAACCGCCCAGCATCAGCGTGACCTGCTTGCCCGACGCCTCCAGGGAGTGGGCCGCCGCCCGGACGACGGCCGCGAACAGCGGGTCGTCGGCCCCGTCGGGCGACCCGGGCACCACCAGGCCGACGGTGTCGGTGCGCTGGGTCACCAGGCTGCGCGCCGCGGAGTTCGGCACGTAGCCGAGCTCGTCCACGGCGTTCATGACGGTCTGGCGGAACTCCGGGCTGACCGTGGCCTGCCCGTTGATCACCCGCGAGACCGTGGAGCGCGACACGCCCGCCCGCGCGGCGACCTCCTCCAGCGTGGGACGCCTGGCGCGCTCCCTCCACAGCCCGTTGCGCCGGATCACCTCGCGGTACCACAGGCCGCTGTCCTTGAGCAGCCTGCGCTGGCTTTCGTAGTCGACGTGCACGATGCCGAACCGCTTGCTGTACCCCTCGGCCCACTCGAAGTTGTCCAGCAGCGACCAGACCAGATAGCCCCGCAGGTCGGCCCCCGCCTCGATGGCGGCGTGCGCCGCGCGCAGGTGGCCCTCAAGGAACGCGGTGCGGTCGGCGTCGTGCACCCGCTCGCCGCTCACCGCGTCGTCGAAGGCGGCGCCGTTCTCGGTCACCAGCAGCCCGACGCCGGGGTAGTCACGCGTGAGCCGCAGCAGCAGCGCAGACAGGCCCGTCGGCACGATGGGCCAGCCGGTGGCCGTCGTCGGGGCGTAGGCGCCGGTGAACTCGATGTCCTCGGTACCGGGGTAGGCGGGGTTGGCCGGCTCACCCGGCCCGGACCGCACGACGCACGGGGTGTAGTAGTTGACGCCCAGCAGGTCGATCGGCCGGCCGATGGCCGCCAGGTCGCCGTCGTGGATGTGGCCGAGCCCGGCGACGCGCTCGATGATCGGCAGCACCCGCTCGGGGTAGCGCCCGCGCAGCACCGGGTCGAGGAACTGCCGGTTGATCAGCGCGTCCACCCGGTCGACCGCCTCGGCGTCCTCGGGCGACAGCTCCAGCGAGGGATCGTTCACCTGGCCGGGGGTCAGCACGGGCGCCAGGTTGACGGGCAGGGTGATCTCCTTCGCGCCGCCGCCGCGCAGCACCTGCACGCCGAGCCCGTGCGCGAGCAGCATGTGGTGGGAGGCGCGGAAGGCGTCGGCCCAGGATGTGCGGCCGGGCGCGTGGACGCCGATGCCGTACCCGAGCACGGCCGCCACCCACGGCTCGTTGACGGTCATCCAGGTGCGCACCCGGTCGCCGAGCCGGTCCTGCACGATCTTGGCGTAGTCGGCGAACCGGTACGCCGTGTCACGGTCGGTCCAGCCGCCGCGGTCCTCCAGCGCCTGCGGCAGGTCCCAGTGGTAGAGCGCCACGTACGGCGTGACGCCGGCCTCCAGCAGGTCGTCCACCAGCCGCTCGTAGAAGTCCAGCCCGGCGGCGTTGACCGCGCCGCGCCCGTCGGGCTGCACGCGCGACCAGGACACCGAGAACCGGTAGACGTCCAGGCCGAGCCGGTCCATCAGGCGGATGTCCTCGGCGTGGCGGTGGTAGTGGTCGCAGGCGGTGTCACCGGTGTGGCCGCCGGCGATCGCGCCCGGCCTGCGGCAGAAGGTGTCCCAGATCGACGGCCCCCGGCCGTCCTCCCGCGCCGCGCCCTCCACCTGGTAGGCCGCCGTCGCGGCCCCCCAGACGAACCCGTCGGGGAAAGCGAGCGTCTGCCCGCGGGTGGCGGTGCTTGTCACGGACATCCTCTGGAAGCTCCCGTCCTGCCGTGCCTCTGGGCCCTGCCCGTTCCACCCGAACCAGGTGGAACGCGACACAGCCATTCTGGCCGTCCGGCCCTTCCCGCGCACCTCGCCATCGACGCCGATGTGAGCCGGAGGGAAGAGACTGGAGGGGGAACAACCGGGCGGCCACGGGTGGTTGGCCATCGCGAGGCACGGCCTCACGCCCCGCCGCTCGCAGAAACACGATCGCGAAGGAGTTCAGCGCCATGCATGCCATCGTCGTCGCCGATCCAGGAGATTCGTCCGCGCTCGTCGCCACCGAGGTGCCCGACCCAGAGCCCGGCCCCGGCGAGGTGCTCGTGGACGTCGCCGCGAGCGGCGTGAACTTCATCGACGTCTACCACCGCGAGGGGCGCTACCCGCTGCCCACGCCCTTCGTCCCCGGCTCCGAGGGCGCGGGCACCGTCGCGGCCCTCGGCCCCGGTGTGGCGGGCATCGCCGTGGGCGACCGGGTCGGCTGGCAGGGCGTGCTCGGCGGGTACGCCCAGAAGGCCGTGATCCCCGCCGACAGGGCCATCCCGCTGCCGGAGGGCATCGACCCCGAGCAGGCGGCGGCCGTGCTCCTGCAGGGCCTCACCGCCCACTACCTGGCCACCTCGACCTACGCCGTGCAGCCCGGCGACGACGTGCTCGTCCACGCGGCGGCGGGCGGCGTGGGGCTGCTGCTCACCCAGATCGTCAAGCTGCGCGGCGGCCGGGTGATCGCCACGGTGTCCACCGCCGAGAAGGAGAAGCTCGCACGGGACGCCGGCGCCGACGAGGTGATCCGCTACGAGGGCTTCGCCGAGGCGGTGCGCGCCCTGACCGGCGGGCAGGGCGTCCACGTCGTGTACGACGGCGTCGGGGCGGCCACCTTCGACGACAGCCTCGCCTCGCTGCGCCCGCGCGGCGTGCTGGCCCTGTACGGCGCGGCCAGCGGCCCGGTGCCGCCGTTCGACCCGCAGCGGCTGAACTCGGGCGGCTCGCTGTACCTGACCCGGCCCACGCTGGCCCACTACGCGGCCACCCGCGAGGAGCTGCTCGCCCGCACCGGCGACGTGCTGGGCTGGGTGGCCTCCGGCGAGCTCAAGGTGCACATCGGCGGCCGGTATCCGCTGGCGGACGCCAAGCGCGCCCACGACGACCTCCAGGGCCGCCGCACCACCGGCAAACTCCTGCTGATCCCCTGACCCGCCGCTCGTCCCTGGCCATCGGCTCCCTAACGGGGCCGATGGCCATGCGTGATGACCACATACGTTTCTCACCGGGCGCGGCTTTCCACTCCGGCCATGTGCTGGAGATGATCGGCGCCGGGTCGGCGGGGCGTTGTGCGGCGATGCCGGCGCCGGCTATGGCGCCCGAGCCGGTGAACGTTCGTGGCCGGCGCAGAGCGATCCCCACAGATCAAAGCGGTCCGCTCCCGGAAAACGCCGGCGTGGTCAGCCGGAGCCGGCGGCGAGGCCGAAGATCCAGATCCCCAGGTAGACGCCGCCCGCGATCGCGATCACGTGCAGTGCGATGGCCCAGGCGCGCAGCGCCGTCTCGTTCCTCATCGCGTCCTCTCGTCTCAGTGCCGGTCGCCTCGGTGCCGGTCGCTTCAGTGGTGGCCGTTGAGCAGCCGCGCCTTGGCGGCGGCGTACTCGGCGTCGTCGAGCCGGCCGTCGGCGTGCAGCGCGGACAGCCGTTCGAGCCGTCCGACCAGGTCGCCCGGGGCGGCGTCGGCCGGGGCGTTCTCCGGCGTCAGCTCGGCGAATCTCGAACCGTCCGCCCGGGCCGCGCCCGCGAGCCGCGAGGCGTCCCCGGGGGGCGCGTCGGAGGGCCGTGCGGCGTCCGCCGGGGGCGCGTCGGTGGAGCGCGGCGCCGGACGCGCGGGACGGCGGTCCGGCGGCGCGTCCTGCGGCACGTCGCCGGGCGGGTAGTCGGCCTGCGGCCTGAAGTCGCGTCCCCGGCCGCGGCTCCGGTCGTCCTCCCCCGGCAGCACCACCGACCGCGTCCACCGCACGGTGCCCGGCGACGTCCTGTCCGGCGGCGCGGACGGCGCGGGCGCCGTCCCCCAGAACACCGACCGCAGGGCGCTCCGGTTGAACAGTGCCAGCAGCGGCACGCCGCCCATCAGCACGAACACCACGCCGCAGACGACGAACCCCCCATCGACGGAGGAGCCGGAAAAGGCGCTCTCCAGGAAGGCGTAGCCGAGGCTGAGGAACAGGGCGGGCCATGCCAGCATCGTCAGCCGGGGCCCCACCGGCAGCCCGCTGAAGGCGTAGACGAAGATGCCCGCGATGCCGGCGAAGATGGAGGCCGGGACGAGCCAGGCGACGCCGTCCGGGCAGGACGCGGCCACGACGTACGGCCCGCCCGACCCGCAGCTCCCGCCGATGCTCATGACCGCGCGGGACCCCAGGAACAGAACGGTCATGCCGCACGAGACGCCGCCCAGCCCCACCAGAATGCCGATCGACCGGCGGACGAGCTGAAGGGGGGTGATCACGCTCCGTATGGTAGGGCAGAGTCCCCGTACCAGGACAGAACCCCGTTCTTTCCGTTCTAGACCACAAAGCCGCTGGACCAGCCCGGTTCAGGAGGTGGGGCCGGGTGGCCAGCCGAGCAGGCGGGCGCCGAGGACGGCGGTCTCCAGGGTGAAGCGCTGCGTCGGATCGTCCGGCGAGAAGCCCGTGAGCCGGCGGACGCGCTCCAGCCGGTAGGTCACCGCCCGGGTGCTGATGCCGAGCCTGCGCGCCGCGGCCGTCTGATTGCCCTGCGCCGCGAACACCGCCTCCAGCGTCTCCAGCAGAGGCCCCGCGCCGCCGCGCGCGTTCACCAGCGGGTCCAGGACGGTGGACACCAGGTCCTCGATCGCGTCCCTGTCGCGTAACAGCACCGGGAAGACCAGCAGGTCGGACGCCTTGAGCACCTGCGGGCGCAGTCCCAGCCGCTCCCCCAGCCCGATGGCGTCGCCGGCCTCGCGAAAGGAGGTCACCACCCCGCCCGGGCCGCGATGCGGGCGTCCGATGCCCACCCGCCACTCGCCCGCGAGCGAGCCGCGCACGTGGTGGGTGAACTCTCCGGTGGCCGCCGCCAACGTCCCGGGCGCCACGCAGACCAGCAGCCCGTCCCGGGCCGCGACCAGGATGTTGTGCGAACCGAACCGCGCGATGAGCGCCTGCTCGATGCGGCGGACGATCGGATCGCCCTCGGCGATCGGCTCGGCGTCCTTGGCCACCGCGACGACGTACGCCTCGGCGAACCGCAACCCGAAGTGCTCGGCGCGCTCGGCCAGCCGGTCCGCCCGTCCCTGGAGCAGGTCGTCGATGAACTCCCGCCGCGCCTGCTCCTCCTGCCGCAGGGCACGCGACTGCGCTTCCTCGTATCCCTCGAAATAGGCGCCGAGCGCGCGCCGCACCGCGCCGAGCACCAGCGCCTCGGCCGGTCGGGCGGTCAGCTCGGAGGTGAGCAGGCAGGCGTCGGCCAGGGAGCGCATCGGCACGCCGCGCTCGGCGGCGGCCGTCCCCAGCGCGCGCAGCGCCTCGACGGCGTCCCGGCCGGGCAGGCGGCCGGTCGCGCCGGCCGCGACGAGCACCGGAAGGCACCCTTCGAGCAGGTCGGAGGGCACCCCGGTGGCCTCGCTCACATGAGCGAGAACGTCCATCACACTCCTACGTCGCGCCGGTCGAACGACAGCACAGCGGTCAGGGCGAGCACGGCCGTCCCGGCGAGCAACACCAGGTAGTCCCCCACCGGCAGGCCGTTGGCCAGCGGGTTTCCCTCACTGTAGTAGTGGAAGGGCGACACCCGGCTCAGCCATCTCATCACCTCGATGTCATGGGCCAGCACGGTGACCACGTAGCCGGCGACCGCGTACACGCCCGCCACCGCCAGGGCCGTCCCCTTGCGGCCGGTGGCCGCCCCCACGGCCAGCGCCAGCGTCCCGTAGAACAGCACCAGCAGGTACAGGCCGAGGTGCGCGGCCAGCAGCCTGCCGAAGGGGACGCCGAGGTCCACCACGGCCCCGAGCACGACGAGCACGGCCAGCGACACCGCGGCGACGGCGAGCAGCCCGGCCGCCAGGGCCGCCAGCCGCTCCAGCACCAGCCGCCTGCGGGTCACCGGCAGCGTGAGCGTCAGCTCGAGCGTCCCGGACTCCTCGGGCGCCGCGATCGCCTTGTTGCCCAGGACCACGGCGCACATGATGAAGAGCAAGGGGATGAAAAGCTGGTAGATGACCGCCTGCAGGAAGCCGGCGCCGGAGGTGAAGTTCTCCAGGCCGCCCATGAGCTTGCGGACGCTCTCGGGGTACTTGGCCATGGCGATCTGGCTGTAGAGGTCGGGGTTCGCCCGCATCTGCGGGTAGAACGAGGTGTACATGCCGATGAACGCGCAGATGCCGATCGTCCAGCCGATGAGCGCGCGGCGGTACTCCCGCAGGGTCTTACGCACCAACGTGGGCATGGTGCACGTCCTCGCTGTAGTAGGTGAGGAAGATCTCCTCCAGGTCCGGCTCCGCGGAGATCAGGTGGACGACGGTGAAGCGCGCCGCCGCCTTGATGAGCGCGTCGGGACGGCCGTCGATCGTGCAGCGCAGACTCGCGCCCTCGATCTTCAGGTCGCGCACCCCGGGCAGGTCGCGGAACGCCTCCTCGGGGATCGGCGCGTCGAAGTGCAACTCCACCTTGCGCACCGCCTTCTCCCGCAGCGCCGCGATGTCCTCCACCGCGACCAGCCGCCCGCGCCGGACGATGCCCACCCGGTCCGACACGTGCTCCACCTCGGCCAGGACGTGCGACGACATCAGCACCGTGCGCCCCGCCGTGCGGACCTCCCGCACCATCGCCAGGAACTCCTGCTGCACCAGCGGATCAAGCCCGCTCGTCGGCTCGTCCAGGATCAGGAACTCTGGCTCGTGCATGAACGCCTGGATCAGGCCGACCTTCTGCTTGTTGCCCTTGGACAACTGGCCCATCCTGACCGACAGGTCGGCCTCCAGCCGCTCGGCCAGCGTCTCGATCTTCCCCTTGGCGACGCCGCCCCGCACGCTCGCGAGGAACTCCAGGTACTCGCGGGCCTTCTCGCGGCCCTCCAGGGCCAGCTCGCCGGGCAGGTAGCCGATGCGCCCGCGGACCGCCGCGTCACGCGGGTCGGCGCCGAGCACCCGCACGACGCCGCGCGTCGGTCGGATCACGTCCAGGAGCAGCCTGATCGTCGTCGTCTTCCCGGCGCCGTTCGGCCCGAGATACCCGAACACCTCGCCGGGACGGATCTCCAGACTGAGATCCTCAAGCCCCCGGCGCCTCCCGTAGAACTTCGTCAGCCCTTCGGCCTCCACCACTGCTGTCATGCCCGCATCTTGATCCCCACCCGGACACCACCAACAGCCCAACCCCCGGACACTTACACCCCCCTTCCTTTCCACACCCCGGCAACCACGCCCCCCCCACCCGGTGTGGCCGTCTCCGCCCCTCCCACCCGGACTGCCCGCCCCCGCCCCTCCCGCCCGACCCGGCCGCTCCCACCCAACCCGGCGGCTCCCGCCCAACCCGGCGGCTCCCGCCCTTTTCACCCGACCTGGCCGCATCTGAATGGCGCCGGGTCGGCGGGATGGTGTACGGCGAAGACGGCGCCGCCGTACGGCGGGCTAGCTGGTCAGCGGGTCTCGCCGATGGCGCAGGCGGTGGTGCCGCCGGGGAGGCGGTGGCGGTAGCGGGCGATGAGGCGGTAGACGCCCTCGGCGGCCCAGCTCACCGGGGGCGCCAGCATCACCACGCCGGCCGCTCGAAGGACGGGCCGCGGCTGGAGCGCGAGCAGCACCGCGACGGCCCGTGCCCCCTCGGCGCGCAGACCGTGCGGGCCGAGGAGCTGCACCGACCGGGTCACCTCGTCGAGGGTCAGCCCGTGCTCGGCCAGGTCGAGCTCCTGCCAGGGACGCGTCTCGGGCATGAAGGGAAGGTGTTCGCGGCCGAAGTCCACGCACCGCCGGCAGAAGCCGCAGTCGCCGTCGTACACCAGCATCCGTCGATTCTCGCACGCGCCCTCGACACCTCACCGTCCCCCGGCGGCACCACGGGTGTCTTCGGCGACATGGCGAGAGTGCCTTCGACGGCACCGAGGTCCTCGGGTGACGCTACGGTGCTCCCGGCGGCAGTACGGGGAGACCAGCGGGTGCGCCCTCCTCCAGGAGGCGGAGCAGAGCGTCGGTGTCCACGTACCGTTCGATCAGGTCGCCGAGCGCGTCGAGCTGGCGTTCCCTCAGGGCCGCGAACGAGACGCTGGACGCGGGCACGAAGCGCCGGTCCGCCGCCGCGGCCACCTCCGCGAGGAACGCGCGGCGGAACCCGTCGTTCTCCAGCGCCCCGTGCCAGGTCGTCCCCCACACCGCCCCCACCCGGCACCCGTCCAGAAAGGGTTCCACCTGGTCGAACGGCGTGACCCGGCCATCGGCGGACGGCTCGGTCCCACCGTCGCCCTCGGAGCCGGGCCAGGCGACGGTCACCGTCCCGTGGTGGATCTCGTAGGCGGCGACGCGGCAGCCGTACGCCTCCCCGACCGGCCGTGCCAGGGTCTTCTCGGCGGCGAACTCGACGGAGGCGGGCAGCAGCCCGAGTCCTTCGACGAGCCCGGCCTTCGACTCCACCTCGTCCCGGATCGAGCGGGCGAGCATCTGGTACCCGCCGCAGATGCCGAGGATCGGCCCGCGCCTGGCCACGAGCGCGGCGGCGAGCCCGGTGCGGCGCAGCCAGTCCAGGTCGGCGACCGTGGCTCGCGAGCCCGGCAGGACGACGAGATCGGCCTCCCGGAGCTCTCCCACCTCGGCGCCGGAGGTGACGAACCGCACCACGACGCCCGGCTCGGCGGCGAGTGCGTCCACGTCGGTGAAGTTGGAGATCCGCGGATACCGCACCACGGCCACCCGCAGGACGTCCCCGTCCGCCGGACCCGCCACCGCCGGCCGGGACCGGCCGTCCAGGGCGAGGGAGTCCTCCAGATCCATCCACAGCCCGTCGAGCCAGGGCAGCACGCCGTACACCGGCCGCCCGGTCATCGCGCGCAGCATGTCCAGTCCGGGTTCGAGCAGTTCTCTCGCGCCCCGGAACTTATTGATCAGGAAACCGCTGATGAGCGCCTGATCGCCGGCGTCCAGCAGAGCCAGCGTGCCGTACAGGGCGGCGAACACCCCGCCACGGTCGATGTCCCCGACGACGACCACCGGAATATCCGCCGCCCGGGCCAGGCCCATGTTGGCGATGTCCCCCCGGCGCAGGTTGATCTCCGCGGGACTCCCCGCGCCCTCGCAGACCACGACGTCATACGCGGCGCGCAGCCGCTGATAGGACTCCAGCGCGACCTGCCTGAGACGGTCCTTGTAGGCGCCGTACTCCATCGCGTCGACGTCGGCGAGCGGCCTGCCGAGGACCACCACCTGGCTGCGCCGGTCGCTGCCCGGCTTGAGCAGGATGGGGTTCATGTCCGCCGTCGGCTCCACCCCGGCCGCCTGCGCCTGGGCGACCTGCGCGCGCCCGATCTCGGCGCCGTCCGCGGTCACGAACGAGTTGAGCGACATGTTCTGCGCCTTGAACGGCGCCACGCGCACGCCCCGGCGGGCCAGCCACCGGCAGATGCCCGCCGTGACGACGCTCTTGCCCGCGTCCGACGTCGTCCCCGCGACCAGCAACGTCCCTTTTGGCACGGACCAAGGATGCCAGGGCCGATCACGACACCGAGACCCGCGGTGCCGCGCGATTAATCGAGTGGCCCTCACCTGGGCCTCTGCACTTTGATGGTGTTCATCACCGGCGGCTCCGACGGCTCCATCACCGTCCATCGAGACCGGTCCTATGCGTGCGATGGCCATGCGATGGAAACGCTCCAGGGAGGCGAGGCGGAATGACGATCGTCCCGGCGGCGGGTGTGCGACGTCCCTGGCAGGACGTGCCGGACGAGCTGCGCGACGCCATCGAGTCCCACATGGGGGCGAAGGTGACGCGGGCCGTGACGCAGAGCGGCGGGTTCTCCCCCGGCGTGGCCGCGAGACTGCTCTTTCAGGACGGCAGCCGCGCCTTCGTCAAGGCCGTAAGTCCGACGCCCAACCCGCACAGTCCGGACATCCACCGGTCGGAAGCCCGCGTCGCCGCGCTGCTTCCCCCGCAGGTTCCGGCGCCGCGGCTGCTCGCCTCCTTCGACCTCGACGGGTGGGTGGCGCTGCTCTTCCAGGACATCGACGGCCGCCAGCCCGCCCAGCCGTGGCGGGCGGACGAACTGACGCGGGTCCTGGACACGCTGGACGAAATGGCCGCGCGGCTGACGCCGTCCCCGATCGCCGTCCCGTCCGCCTATGAGCGGCTCACCGGCATGTTCGAGAACTGGCGCACCGTGGCCGCCGCCCGCGACGCGGGCGAGGACGATCTCGCCGACCTGGGCCCCTGGGTGGTGGCGCACCTGGACGACCTCGCGGAGCTGGAGAGCCGATGGCCTGCGGCGACCGAGGGCGACAGCCTCGTCCACGGTGACATCCGGGCCGACAACCTGCTGCTGACCGATGACGAGGTCTTCGTCGTCGACTGGCCGCACGCGTTCCTCGGTCCGCGATGGTTCGACGTGGTCGCGATGCTGCCAAGCGTGCGGATGCAGGGCGGGCCGCCGCCTGAGGAGGTGATCGCCGGGCATCGCGTGGCCCGCGAGGCCGACCCCGCCGCGCTGACCGCCTTCCTCGCCGCGTTCGCCGGCTACTTCGCCTGCCAGTCGCGCCTGCCCGCCCCACCCGGCCTGCCGACCCTCCGCGCCTTCCAGCACGCCCAGGGCCAAGCCGCCTTGGAGTGGCTGCGCACCCGCACCACCTGGCCCTGATACCACGACCAGGCACACCAAGACCTTCCCGTCCCCTGACTCCTACTCCGCGACGTGGGCCGCGCCACGGCCGATCACCTCGGGCGACGGCCACGCCCGGGTTCATGCGCCTCGGCGGCGCCCCCGGTCCAGGGCCCAGGCGGTCGCGACGGCGAGCCCGGCCGCCGCCAGGTTGACCGCGCGGGCCAGCCGTACCGACCTGGCGATGTCCCCTGCCCTCGGATCGCGGCCGTCGCCCAGGACGGGCCGGTGCTCCACCCTGCCGGCGTACACGTTCCGGCCGCCGAGGCGCACGCCGAGCGCCCCGGCGAAGGCGGCCTCGCAGCGCCCGGAGTTCGGGCTCGGGTGCCGCCCGCCGTCCCTGCGCAGCACTGCCGCGGCCCGTCGCGGCGACCCGCCGACCAGCGGCGCCAGCACGCAGGCCAGCGCTCCGGTGATCCGTGCGGGGACGTAGTTGGCCACGTCGTCCAGGCGAGCGGCCGCCCAGCCGAACCGTTCGTAGCGCTTGGAGCGATGGCCCACCATCGCGTCGAGCGTGTTGATCGCCCGGTACGCCAGCAGCCCCGGCACCCCCGCCACGGCGCCCCACACCAGCGGCGCCACGACGGCGTCGGAGGTGTTCTCGGCGATCGACTCGACGGTCGCCCGCGCCAGCTCGTCGGCGGACAACCCGGACGGATCGCGTCCGCACAGGTGCGGCAGCCGGTCTCGCGCGGCGGCGAGGTCGTCCGCCTCCAGGGCGCGCGCCATGTACGCCCCCTCCCGGCCCAAAGTGGTCCCACCGAGCACCGCCCACGTGGCCAGCGCGGTGAGCGCGGTGAGCCCCACGCCCGCCGCCGACATCCCCCGCGAGCCGAGCACCCCCCGCGGCCCGGGCATGCCCCGCGTGTCGAACACCCGCTCCGTTCCGGGCAAGCCCCGCGTACCGAACCCGCCCCGCAGCCCAGGCAAACCGCCGGTACCGAACACGCTCAGCAGCCCAGGCAAACCGCGGGTACCGAACACGCTCCGCGCCCCTGGCGTACCCCGCGTGCTCTGCTTCCCCTGCCTTCCCCGCGTCGACCACTCGGCCGCTACGCCCAGAGCCGTCATCGCGCCGACGCACACGGCCACGTGTCCCACGCCCCGCGCGCGGTCATCCCCGTACAGCCGGCGTTCCACGGCCGCCGCGCCGCGTCCGAACACCGCCACGGGGTGCAGGCCACTTCGCGGATCGGCGAACACGGCGTCCAGCGCGACCCCGAGCGCGATCCCCACGGCCCTGCCCCGCCACGGCGACGTCCTGGACGACACAGGGCGCGCGTCCCCCGTTGTACCTCGGCGGGCGACCGACTTCACGAAAGACACAGAACACTCATTCGACGGAGGATCATTCGACAGACGCTCATTTCGACGGTCGGCTCAGACCAGGTGAGCATGAACCTCATCCACCGCCGGGTGAGCACGGAGCTCATCCACGGCCGGCTCACACCAGGTGAGCATGGAGCTCATCCCAGTTGGCGTCCAGCCAGGCCGCCGCCCTGCGGATGCGCTCCCCCGCGCCCTCGCGCCACATGCGGGCCCAGCCGCCGCCGTCCCGCTCGGCGCGGGCCCGCATCGCAACGTACGAACGGCCGAACCGGAGCCTGCTGACCTCGAGCAACCGGCGCCGGTCGCGGGCCGAGAAGCCGTACGCGTCGCAGAACAGCCGCAGGCGCGGCCCCGCGTTCAGGCGCCGCTGCAGCGGGTCGCGGTCGACGGGGTCGGCGATGGGCGCCCAGTGGCGTAGCACGGTCGCCGCGTCGAACAGCCGGGTCGTCGGGCGTGCCATGTCGAAGTCGATCAGCGCCCACGGCCTCTGGTCGCGAAATATCACGTTTTCCGGGGTTATGTCGCAATGCCCGACCAGCTCGGGCGGCGCGT
Organism: Sphaerisporangium sp. NPDC005289; assembly: GCF_040607455.1. Classification (NCBI taxonomy): domain Bacteria; kingdom Bacillati; phylum Actinomycetota; class Actinomycetes; order Streptosporangiales; family Streptosporangiaceae; genus Sphaerisporangium; species Sphaerisporangium sp. NPDC005289. The sequence goes on along the minus strand of NZ_JBEXGS010000024.1, from coordinate 2,506 downwards.
CGTCCAGCGCCCCGTCGACCCAGACCGCTCCTCGCGGAGGGACGAACCCCTCCACTGCGTCATGGAACCGGCGCACCAGCACCGCGAGCAGCACCAGCGCCTCATCGCTCACCACGTGAGCCTGCAGCGGGCGCGTCGCCGCCTCCCCCGGGACATAGGAGAGGATCTCCCGCCCCCGCTCGTCGACCCCGTACACCCGCGGCACCCGGTCGAAGCCGGCGGCCTCCAGATGACGCAGCAGAGCATGCACGGCCGGACTGGACGCGCGCATCGGCCGCCGCACGGTGTCGCCCACGCGCACGACCCCCTCCGTCACATCACCGCCGTACAGGGGGATCTCAGGAGCTGACGTGCCGACGAACATGGCGCACCAGCATAGTCCTCCCGTTCCCCGCCAGATGACCCCTTCGTCCCAATTTTTCGCCGACCTCGCCACCGCGGCCGCTACTCATAGAAACGGAGCCGCCCGCGACACCACCGCTTCCGCTCAACGGCCGCAGACGCACAGAGACAGGCACGAGCCGTGTAAGCAGCGCCGCACCTGTTCCGCAGGCGCTCGCAGGCGCCCGTGTGAGCACCCCGGAGCGACGCGAGCCCGGCGCGAGGCATCCGCCCGGTGAGCAGGGAATCCAGCGGTGAGGGCGACAGTCCGTCCGAAGCCGGTCCCCCGGACCGACCACCGCTCCAGGTTGTCTACGGTTACCCCATGCCCATCGCGCTGGCCTTCGCCGCCTTCGTCACCACCCTGCTGGGCGGGCTCGTCGCGCAGCGCGTCCGCGACCGGCGGCACATCGTGCTCGGCGCGGCCGCCGGCGTGATGCTCGGCGTGGTGGCCTTCGACCTGGTCCCGGAGAGCCTGGAACTGTCACCCCACCGGCTCCTCGGCGTCCCCGTCCCGGTGCTCGCGCTCGCGGCGGGCTTCCTCACCATCCACGTCGTCGAACGGTCGCTCGCCGTCCACGACGTCCAGGACGGTCACTACGCCAGCCACAGCCACCGGCACTCCGCCGTCGGCCTCGGCGCCGGATCGGCGCTGGTCGTGCACAGCTTCATCGACGGCACGGCGATCGGCGCCGCCTTCCAGTCGGGCGGGGAACTGGGCCTGGTGGTGGCGGTCGCCGTCATCGCGCACGACTTCACCGACGGCTTCAACACCTTCACCCTGACGACCCTGTACGGCAACGCCCGCCGCCGCGCCCTGATCCTGGTACTGCTGGACGCCATCGCCCCCGTGCTCGGCGCCGCGCTGACCTTCCTGGTCGCGATCCCCGAGGCCGTGCTCGCCGGCTACCTGGGTTTCTTCGCCGGTTTCCTGCTCTACCTGGCGACCTCCGACATCCTCCCCGAGGCCCACACCACCGACCACCCCACCCAGGCCACCCTCCTGGCCACGATCGCCGGCACCCTGTTCATGTGGCTGGTCATCGGCCTGGCCGCCCACCATTCATAGAGGCTTGTCCCCCACGGGCCCGGGTGAACGCGTCCGGCACGCGGCCGTGTGACGATTCGGCCGAGAGGGTCAACCCCCCGGTTGAAGGGGCGCGCCCGACTCACCAGGCACGTGTCCCGTTGTCAGGGTCCTCCCCAGATCGCTCCGTCGCGTGCACAACCTGGCGAAACCGGTGCGAGTGAGACCAGCGAACGTGGTGTCGGCCCAAAGGTCTCACGGCGCTCTCGTCGAAGGACGTCTACGCAACGACGAATGTACGAGCGTTGACGACTTGTCGCGACGGACTCCCTTCCACATCGGAGGACGTTCGGTGGCGTTGGTGGGAGTAAACACAATCACGTCCGCTCGGTCAAGGATCTGTCACCTGGCTCGAGGGGGGCCGGAAACCAGACACGCATCCGCCGGGCGATCCCGGACACCGACGTCGCGCGACCAGCGGATACGTCGCGACGAAACCTTCAGCACTCCAGCGCAGGAGAACTTCGTGCCGAAACTTTCACCCCGGTGAGCACGCGCCACGCGAGCGGACTACGCCTTTTCCTCTCACTCCGACCGAAAGTTTCAGTAAGGACTTGACACATTTCAGAAGTGTTTCCAGACTGAGCACCCAGGCCGCCCTTGTCAGTCGGTGGTGCGTGTCGCATGGGCCCTGGCCGCGACGTCCCGTGGTGTGCGTCTCCGTTGCAGACGCGACGTCGAGTCGGCGGATGATTCCGCATTCTCTCCGTTTCCTTATGCATTCTCAGGAGCTCACGCATGGGCATGAACGACCTGGCCCCACCCGGGCCCCGCCGCCGCGTCGGCGGTCTCCGCCAGACGCTGATCGCCGGCGCTCTGGGCGCCCTCGGTCTGACCACCGTGCTGATCGCGCCGGGTACCGCCGGCGCCGCCGAGAGCACGCTCGGCGCGGCGGCCGCGCAGAGCGGGCGGTACTTCGGCACCGCGATCGCCTCGGGCAAGTTGGGCGACTCGCAGTACACCACCATCGCGAACCGTGAGTTCAACATGGTGACGGCCGAGAACGAGATGAAGATCGACGCGACCGAGCCCAACCAG
>NZ_JBEXGS010000023.1:0-168165 GCF_040607455.1 Sphaerisporangium sp. NPDC005289 | reverse complement strand
GTGCAGTCCGGACTGTGCCTGGACGCCACCGGACAGGGCACCGCCAACGGCACCACCATCCAGCTCTACACCTGCCACGGCGGCACCAACCAGAAATGGACCTGGACCCGCTGAACCCCCCCACGATCACCGGGCCGGCCGTCCCCCCGGGGGCCGGATCGCCCTCGCGCCGGGTGTACCCCTCGTCGCCGGCCATGGTGATCAGGTCGTAGGGGCCGATCGACGCGCCATGCCGCACCCCGGCGATCTTTCCGCTATGAGTGGATTCGCCGTTGGTGGGTGCGCCATGAGCGGATCCGCGACCGTCTCGGACGCGCGCGGCCTACGGTACGGGCATGCCGATCATCCAGCTTCGCCCTGAGCTGCACATGCTCGTCCTGCCGTTCGGACAGGCGTACCTGTGGCGTGACGCCGGCTCGGTGACCCTCGTCGACACGGGGATCGCCGGAAGCGGCTCGCACATCGCGGAGGCGCTCGGGACGCTCGGCCTGCGTGAGAGCGACATCGACCGCGTCGTCCTGACGCACGGCCACAACGACCACTACGGCGCGGCGGCCGAGGTCAGGGCGTGGAACGGTGCCATCGTCATGGCGCACCGCGACGACGCGCCCATCGTGCGCGGCGAGGTCCCGCGGCCGTCGCCCGACCTGACCGGCTGGGAGCGCGACCTGTGGGAACGCCTCGGCGTCGACGACCTGCCTGCCGCCCCGCCCTGCCCGGTGGACCGCGAACTCGTGGACGGCGACGTCCTCGACTTCGGCGGCGGCGCGCGGGTCATCGCGATACCTGGGCACACGGACGGCAGCATCGCCCTCCACCTGCCCGGGCCCGGAGTCCTGTTCACCGGCGACACCGTGGCGAACGTCGGAACCGTGATGCCCGGCGTCTTCAACACCGACCGCGAGCGGGCGATGGAGTCCTTCCGCGCCCTCGCCGGGCTGGAGGCGACCCTCGCCTGCGTCGGTCACGGCGACCCCATCACCGGCGACGTCGGCGCCGCCCTGCGCGCCGCCGCGTCGGCCGCACCCGCCTGACCGGGCCGTCATCCCGGCCTTGATGGGGTCGCGGGGCCACGGGAGAGGGGTCAGACGCCGAGGCAGGCGGGGCCGAGGAGTTGCTTGAGGTCGCCCATCAGGGCGGGCGAGGTGGCCACCCTCAGGCGGTCGTCCAGGCGCATCACGGTGGTCTTGGAGCCGCTGTGCAGTTGCAGGTGGACCTCGGTGGTGCCGCGGTGGGTGGACAGGACCTCCTTGAGGCGGCCGATCACCGGAGGCGTGCACCGGGTCACCGGCATGCTGACGACCAGCGGGCCGCCGGCCTCCTGCGACAGGTCGGGGGCGGTGACCTCCATCGCCACGATCTTGGCGACGTCCTCCCGCTTGTCGAGCCGGCCCTTGACGAAGACGATGGCGTCCTCGGCCAGCACGGTGGCGCACAGCTGGTAGGCCGAGGGGAAGATCATGACCTCGATGGCGCCCTCGAGGTCCTCCAGGGTGGTGAGCACCCAGGTGTCGCCCTTCTTGGTGACCTTGCGCTGCAGGCCGGTGAGGATGCCGCCCACCGTGATGACCTGCCCGTCAGGACGGTCGTCGGACTGCAGCGCCGCCACCGAGCAGTCGGCGCCGGAGGACAGGATGTGCTCGACGCCGAACAGCGGATGGTCGGAGACGTACAGGCCGAGCATCTCGCGCTCGAACACCAGCAGCGTGGACTTGTCCCACTCCCCCGCCGGGATCTGCACGTCGAAGGTCTGGTCCTCGGCCCCGTCGATCGCCCCGAACAGGCTGTCCTGGCCGATGGCCTCGTTCTTCTTGATGTCGATGATGGCGTCGACGGCCTGCTCGTGCACCATGACCAGGCCCTTGCGCACGTGGCCGAGCGAGTCGAACGCCCCCGCCTTGATCAGCGACTCGATGACCCGCTTGTTGCAGACCAGCGCCGGCACCTTGCGCAGGAAGTCCTTGAAGTCGCCGAAGCGGCCCTTCTCCTTGCGCGCGCCGATGATGCCGTCGACGACGTTGCCGCCGACGTTGCGGATGGCCGACAGGCCGAAGCGGATGTCGGTGCCGCGCGGGGTGAAGTCGAAGTCGGAGTCGTTGACGTCCGGCGGCAGCACCTTGATGCCCATGCGGCGGCACTCGTTGAGGTAGAGCGCCGACTTGTCCTTGTCGTCCTTGACCGAGGTGAGCAGCCCGGCCATGTACTCGGCCGGATAGTTCGCCTTGAGGTAGGCGGTCCAGTAGGACACCAGCCCGTAGGCGGCGCTGTGGGCCTTGTTGAAGGCGTAGTCGGAGAAGGGGACCAGGATGTCCCACAGGGTCTTGATGGCCGCGGCGGAGTAGCCGTTGTCCTTCATGCCCTGCTCGAAGGACGCGAACTGCTTGTCCAGCTCGGCCTTCTTCTTCTTGCCCATCGCGCGGCGCAGCAGGTCGGCCTTGCCGAGCGAGAACCCGGCGACCTTCTGCGCGATGGCCATGACCTGCTCCTGGTACACGATCAGGCCGTGGGTCGTGCCGAGGATCTCCGCCAGCGACTCGCGGAACTCCTCGTGGATGGGGGTGATCTCCTGCTGGCCGTTCTTGCGCAGCGCGTAGTTGGTGTGGGAGTTGGCGCCCATCGGCCCCGGCCGGTAGAGCGCGCCGACGGCGGAGATGTCCTCGAAGTTGTCGGGCTTCATCAGCCGCAGCAGTGAGCGCATGCCGCCGCCGTCGAGCTGGAACACCCCGAGGGTGTCGCCCCGGCCGAGCAGTTCGTAGGTCCTGGGATCGTCCAGCGGCAGCTTCAGCAGGTCGATCATGTTGCCGGTGTTGGCCTCGATCATCTTCAGGCAGTCGTCGATGATCGTGAGGTTGCGCAGGCCCAGGAAGTCCATCTTGAGCAGGCCGAGCGTCTCGCAGGTCGGGTAGTCGAACTGCGTGATGATCACGCCGTCGGAGTCGCGGCGCATGATCGGGATGTAGTCGGTGAGCACGTCCGAGGACATGATGACGCCCGCGGCGTGCACGCCGGTCTGCCGGATCAGCCCCTCCAGGCCCCGGCCGAGGTCCATCGCCGCCTTGACGTCGACGTCCTCCTCGTACAGCTTGCGCAGCTCGCCGGCCTCGTTGTAACGCGGGTGATCTTTGTCGAAGATGCCCGACAGCGGGATGTCCTTGCCCATCACCGCGGGCGGGAACGCCTTGGAGACCTTGTCGCCGAGCGCGTAGGGGTAGCCGAGGACGCGGGCGGCGTCCTTGATGGCCGCTTTCGCCTTGATGGTGCCGAAGGTGGCGATCATCGCGACCTTGTCGGCGCCGTACTTCTCGGTGACGTACCGGATGACGTCGGCCCGCCGGCGTTCGTCGAAGTCGATGTCGACGTCGGGCATGGACACGCGGTCGGGGTTGAGGAACCGCTCGAAGATCAGGCCGTGCGGCAGCGGGTCGAGGTCGGTGATGCCGAGCGCGTACGCCGCCAGCGACCCGGCGGCCGAGCCTCGGCCGGGGCCGACCCGGATGCCGTTGTTCTTGGCCCACATGATGAAGTCGGCGACGACGAGGAAGTAGGAGGGGAACCCCATCTGCAGGATGACGCTCATCTCGAACTCGATCTGCCGCTGGTGCTCCTCGTCCACCCCCTCGGGGAACCGGCGCCGCATGCCGCGCTCGATCTCCTCGCGGAACCAGCTCTCCTCGGTGTGGCCTTCGGGGATGGGGAAGGTCGGCATGAGGTTCTTGAAGGTGAACATGCCGGCCGGGTCGACCTTCTCGGCGACCAGCAGCGTGTTGCGGCAGCCCTCGGCCCACAGGTCGGAGGAGTCGACCGCGCGCATCTCGTCGGCGGTCTTGATGTAGTAGCCGCTGCCGTCGAAGCGGAACCGGTCGGGGTCGGACAGCTGCTTGCCGGTCTGGATGCACAGCAGCGCGTCGTGGGAGGTGGAGTCGGACTCGTAGGTGTAGTGGGAGTCGTTGGTCACCAGCGGCGGGATGCCCAGCTCGGCGGAGATCCTGGTGAGCCCGTCGCGGACCCGGCGCTCGATGTCGAGGCCGTGGTCCATGATCTCCAGGTAGTAGTTGTCCTTGCCGAACAGCTCCTGGTAGCGGGCGGCGGCCGCGAGCGCCTCGTCGTACTGGCCCAGGCGCAGGCGGGTCTGCACCTCGCCCGAGGGGCAGCCGGTGGTGGCCATCAGGCCGTCGGCGTGCTCGGCGAGCAGCTCGGCGTCCATGCGGGCCCACTTGCGCACGAAGCCCTCGGTGTAGGCGCGCGAGGAGAGCTTCATCAGGTTGCCCAGGCCCGTGGCGTTGCGCGCCCAGATCGTCATGTGGGTGTAGTAGCCGCCCGCCGACACGTCGTCGCGCTTCTGGTGCGGCTCGCCCCACAGCACGGGCTTCTTCTGGTGGCGGGAGGCGGGGGCGACGTAGGCCTCGATGCCGATGATGGGCTTGATGCCGGCCCCGGTCGCCTGCTTGTAGAAGTCGTAGGCGCCGTGCATGTTGCCGTGGTCGGTGATCGCGATGGCGGGCATCTCGAGATCGCCGACCTGTTTGAACATCTGCTTCAACCGCGCCGCTCCGTCGAGCATGGAGTACTCGGTGTGAACGTGCAGATGCACAAACGATTCAGCCATGCGGGCCGTCCCTCTCCCCTCGATCCGGTGCGGCGGATGAGAGCCTACGCCGTGCCGGGCGCCTCTCGTGGCACACGGGGCCCGCCGGTCTCAATCGTGATCCGGCACCGGAGCGGCCAGGGCCCGCACGGCCGCGCGATCACGCAGGTCGCCCTGGTCGGAGGCGCCTTGGGAGCCGCCCTGGACGCCGTCGGGCGCGTGTTCGCCTCCATTCTCCCGCGTGTCGCCGCCCGGCGCCCCGCCCGTCCGGACCGTCGCCGGCGGCCCTCCGCCCGTCGCGGCCGGCGCCGCGTCCCCGGCGGGCCGAGCCGTCTCGGCCCGCTCTCGCTCGGCCAGGTGCAGCCCGGCCTCGATGACGGCGTTCATGACCGGCGCGAGCAGTTCCTCGCCGAGCCGCGGGGCGCGGCGGGCCATCGCGGCGACCAGGCGGCGCTCGCGGTCCATGTCGCGCCCGGCGAAGCCGCCGACCGGCTTGAGCCGCTGGATGGTGCCCGCCAGGCCGGCGCGGCGCTCCAGCAGGACGGCGAGGGCCGCGTCCACCCGGTCGATGGCCTCGCGCGCCGCCGCCACCGTGGCGGGGTTCTCGTCGCGTACCAGAGCGCCGACCACGGTCACCGCCTCGCGCGCCGCCGCCACCACCGCCGCCGGGGCCTGCGGCCCGAGCCACAGTCCGTCCGCCCCCGCGGCCACGACCGCCGCCGCGAGGCCCGCGTCGCCACCGGGAGCGGCGATCACGGGCAGGCCCGAGCGCTCACCGGCCACGAGCGCCGCGGCCAGGTCGGCGGCGAGGCCGTCGCCGGGGTCGCCGTCCTCGCACAGCACCACGCCGCGCGCCCCCGCCCCGGCGCACCGGCCGGCGGCCTCCAGCCACTCCTCCAGCGGAGTGCCCGCGGTGCGGGTCAGCACGACGGGCAGGGCGAGCGCGCACACGGCCTGGGCGAAGCCGGGGTCGCGCGACCACGACGGAGCGGCGAGCACCGCCCCGTCGGCGTGCGCGGCGAGGGCGGGAAGGTCGTCATGGGACGCCGGCTCGGCGAGCAGCGGCCCGTCCCAGTCGGATCTGGCCCGCGCCAGCGCCTCGGCGGCGCGCCCGGCGCCGGGTCGCACCCAGCGCCCGTCGGCGCCCGTCCCGGAGGCGGGGTCGCCGCCCAGCACCACGGCCGGCCCCGCGCCCACGGTGAGGCTCCCGATCTGTACGGCCTGCGGACCCGGTCGCCCGGTCGATGACATGTCGGCTCCCTGTGGTGGGCGCCGGCCGCGTCACCCGCGAGCCGGCGGGGTCGTTGAATGACGAAAGGACGAAGACCGCTCGTCTCCGCCTCTGCCGGCTCCGGTTGTCGCTAGATCGTGACGGCGACCGGCCCTCCCGGAGCCGGGCCGAAGACCACGAAATAGCAAGTCACGGCCTCAAGGGTAACAGAGATGCGCCATTTGCTGGACGCCGCGTCTCACATGGCGGACTGATCGAGCGGCGCCGCGTTTGCACGTGCGCACCTCTATGGGACGATTCATTCGCCTGAAAGGGGGTAGCGGCGGGTGATGTCGGAAGCACGGCCGGGCGAACGGCGACAGGGACGCCGCGTGGCCGACCGCTACCAGCTACTGGAGCCGATCGGCCGTGGCGGCATGGGCATCGTATGGCGGGCGCACGACGAGCTGCTCGACCGGGCCGTCGCCGTCAAGGAGGTCCGCTATCCCGGTGACCCTCAGGACGACGAGGTCGCCGAGCTCAACCGCCGCACGCTGAGAGAGGCGCGGGCCGCGGGCCGGCTCGCGCATCCGAACGTCGTGGTGGTCCACGACGTCATCGAGGAGAACGGCCGCCCCTGGATCGTCATGCAGCTGGTCGACTCGCGCTCGCTCGGCCAGGTGCTGCGCGACGACGGGCCGCTGCCGGTGCGCATGGTCGCCGAGATCGGCCTGCAGGTGCTGGAGGCGCTGCGCAGCGCGCACGCGGCCGGCGTGCTGCACCGCGACGTCAAGCCCGAGAACGTGCTGCTCACCGACGACGGCCGGGTGGTGCTCACCGACTTCGGCATCGCGCGCATGGAGACCGACACGACGATGACCCGCACGGGTCTGGTCGGCACGCCCGCGTTCATCGCCCCCGAACGCCTGCGCGGCTACCCCGCCCAGCGCGAGTCCGACCTGTGGTCGCTCGGCGCGACGCTGTACGCGGCGGTCGAGGGCCGCCCGCCGCACGACAAGGGCATGGCGATGGCCACGATGCACGCCGTGCTCAACGACGAGCCCGAGCCCGCGCTGCGCGCCGGCCGCCTCGGCGCCGTCCTGTCCGGGCTGCTGGAGAAGGACCCCGACAGCCGCCTGAGCGTCGACCAGGCCGAACGCATGCTGCGCAGCATCGCCGAGGACCGCTCCAGCGTCCCCACCACCTCCCAGCGGACGCTGCCGGCGACGCCGCTGCCCACTCCCCCCACCAGCCCGCCGCGCAAGCAGCCCAAGCCGGCCCGCCGCCCCGCGGGACAGCCCGAGCAGGCCGCGCCGCGGACGGGCGCGGAAGCCGGGTCCGGCGACCGGGCCGGGGCGCTGGAGAAGGTCCAGTCGCTCAAGCAGGCCCCCTCCGCCGAGCCTTCCCCCGGTGAGGCCCCCGGAGGGGCCGAGGCGCCGGCCGCGGGCAAGGCGGCCGGGAAGGCCGCCGCGGCGGCCGGGCTCGCGGCGGCGGGCGCCGCGGGAAAGACCGCACAACCGCGTACGACCGGAGAGCCTCGGACGCCTCGGACGGCCGGAGAGGGCGCGCAGGCCGCGCCGGACGCCGGGTCCGCGGGGGCCGGCGACCAGGAGGCCGGTGTCCCCGCGTCCACGCGGACCGCCGGCACCCCTTCGACCGGCGACGCGGAGCGGGACCGGAGCCTCACGGACGACGACGAGGCCCGGCGACGGGACCTCGAAAGCGGCGAGAACGAAGCCGAGCGTGAAGACCGCCTCGCGGACGCTGGCAGGAGCGCGGCGGAGCGGGAACAGGCCGCCGGGTCCGCGGAGGCCGACCTCCCCGGGCCGGCCGGCCCGCGGTCCACGGCCCCGTCCCGCCCGGAGGGCAGAACCGCCGGGCGGCCGGTCAACGCGCCCGTCCAGCCGGTCAGGCCCGCAAGTCCCGTGGAGCGGTCCGCCGAGCCCGCGGCCTCCGCCGGGGCCGGTGAGCCGCAGCGTCCGACGAACGTCCCGAGACGACCAGGCGCGCGCGGCACCGACGCGCACACCCGGCCCGAGACGCGCAAACGCCCCTACGGCGGCTCGTCCGCCTCCCCCGCCGCGGCCTCCTCCGAGGCCTTGGCCGCCTCCTACGAGGGCCCGGCCCCGTCGGCCTATGACGACATGACCGGCCACGGCGCCACCTCGATCGCCCCGCCGGTGGTCCCCATGGCGCCGGACGAGGACGGCTCCGGCGGCCCCCGGCGGCCGGTGCCGCTCCTGCGCGTCGTCCTGGTCGCCATCCCGGCCCTGCTCATCGTGGCCGGCGTGGCCATGTGGCTGGGCGCGCGCGAGGCCTCCGACCCCCCTTCGGACGGCGCGGCGGCGTCCGGCGGGCACTCCTCGGCCGCTTCGAGCGACCCCACGGGCGCCGGAGGGACGGCCCCGCCGTCCTCCGGGGCGTCCCCGGCGCCGTCCGGGGACGCGTCCTCCTCGCCGTCGTCCTCGCCGAGCGAGACGGCCGAGCCGACGTCCTCCCCCAAACCGACCTCCTCCAGTCCGGCGGGCGTCCCCAAGGGGTGGCACAAGTACAAGCACTCCAGCGGGTTCTCCCTCGCCATCCCCAAGGGGTGGCACGTGGACGGCCGGGGCAACGGGGAGGTGCGTTTCCGCGGGGACTCCCACACCTACCTGGAGGTCCACCACACCGGGAGCCCCGAGTCCGACGCCCTGAAGGTCTGGCGGCGCGACGTGCCGGGCATGAGCCGCAACTTCCCCGGCTACCGGCTGGTCGCCATCAGGGAGGTCAAGGGCTACTGGAAGACCGCGGCCGACTGGGAGTTCACCTTCGGCGACAGCCGCTTCCGGTCACGCGTGATCGACCGCGGCTTCGTCACCGACAAGCACAACGGCTACGCGCTGCTGTTCAAGACCGAGGACAAGGACTGGAAGGCGAAGAAGAAGCTCTTCGACACCCTCGCCGCCACCTTCAAGCCCGCCAAGTAGCCCACCCGAGACACCATCGGGTGGCAGCGGCTCCCCCGCCCGCGGGTCGCCGCTCCGGTGCCCGCCGGACGTCCGGCGGTGGTCGGCCGTCGGCGCCGGGAGAGTGGTCGGCGCCGGGACGGTCGTCGGCCGCCGACCGGGAGCGGTGGTTCGACGTCCGCCGGGCGGCGGTCCGGTGCCCGCACGCGTCCGGTTATGGGACGATGCGGTGGCCGGGAAGGGAGGGCGGGGCGAGGTGACCGCTGAGACGCAACGCCGGGTCGCCGGCAGATACCGTCTGCTGGAGCCGATCGGGCGCGGCGGCATGGGCGTGGTGTGGCGGGCCCACGACGAGCTGCTCGACCGCCCGGTCGCGGTCAAGGAGGTCCTCTACCGCGCGATGAGCGAGGAGGACCGCGCCGCCTTCAACCGGCGCACGATCCGCGAGGCGCGGGCGGCCGGCCGGCTGGACCACCCGTCGGTGGTCGTCGTCCACGACGTCATCGAGGAGGACGGCCGTCCCTGGATCGTCATGCAGCTCGTGCGGTCGCGCTCGCTGGGCGAGGTGCTCAGGTCCGCGGGCCCGCTGGAGCCGCGGACGGTGGCCGACATCGGCGGGCAGGTGCTCGACGCGCTGCGCGCCGCGCACGCCGCAGGGGTGCTCCACCGGGACGTCAAGCCCGAGAACGTCCTGCTCACCGAGGGCGGCAGGGTGGTGCTGACCGACTTCGGCATCGCCACCATGCCCGAGGAGACCGCGCTGACCACGACCGGCGGCCTGTCGGGCACCCCCGCGTTCATCCCGCCCGAGCGGCTGCAGGGCCGGCCCGCCGTGCCCGAGTCCGACCTGTGGTCCCTGGGTGCGACGCTGTACGCCGCCGTGGAGGGCCGCCCGCCGTTCGACCGTGGGGCGCCTGTGCCGACGATGGCGGCGGTGCTGAACGACGAGCCTGAGCCGCCCCGGCTGGCCGGGCCGCTGGTCCCGGTGATCGCCGGGCTGCTCCGCAAGGAGCCGGGCGCGCGCCTGTCCGCCGCCGAGGCCGCCGAAGCCCTGCGCCGCGTCGCCGCCGGACAGGGTGCCGCGTGGCGGGCGGGGCAGGGTCCCGGGTGGCAGACCGGACAGGGTCCCGGGTGGCAGACCGGGCACGGTCCTGGACCGGGGGCCGTGCCGCCGTTCCAGGGCGGGACGATGCCCGGCGCCGCCCATGCCCAGTGGTCCACCTTCGAGGGGCCGGCGGCCGGGACCGGCGGGCCCTCCCGCCGGCCGAGGTCCCGGGCAGCCGTGCTCGTGGGCGTCCCGGTGCTGGCCGTCGCCGTCGGCCTGGGCGGCTGGTACGGCTACCGGCAGGTCGCGGGCTCGGCGGCCGCCTCCTCCCCCACACCGGCGCGGACGTCCTCGGCGGCGGCGCCCTCGTCCTCCCCGTCAAGCCCGAGCGCGACCCCGAGCGCGAGCCCGTCGCGCCCGAGCCCGAGCCCCTCGGAAGCGGGCATCGTCCTGCCGGAGGGCTGGCGTCCGCACACCGACGCGCTGGGCTTCAGCGTCGCCCTCCCCGAGCGCTGGTCGGAGTTCGGCCGGGACAAGACCCGCGTGCACTTCCGCATGCCCGGCTCGCGCGGCTTCCTGCTGGTCGACACGACCCCGTGGACGGCCGCCGACCCGCTGACGGCGCTGCGGGAGGTGGAGGAGCAGGCCGTGGCCAGGAACCGCCTGCCCGGCTACCGCCTGCTGTCGCTGCGCGCCCTGACCTACCGGGGCCGGCCGGCCGCCGACTGGGAGTTCACCTGGACGATGTCGTCCGGGCGGGCGCACGTGCTCGACCGCGCCTTCGCCACGGCGGACGGCCGGCAGTACACGATCTACTGGCACACGACCGACGCGACCTGGAAGAGAGATCGTCCCCTTTTCGAGATGTTCGTGAAAAGTTTCCGGCCGTCCTGACTACGAGTGCATGTGACCGAAATTTTGGGGTAGCCAGCCCAACATGCCGGATTCCTCCCAGGTCACAGACCGAGTCGTGGCAGGCCGATACCGTCTGCTGGAACCCATCGGCCGAGGTGGAATGGGCACCGTCTGGCGGGCCCATGACGAGATTCTCGGCCGCGAAACAGCCGTCAAGGAGCTGATCGCGCCACCGGAGCTCACCGGTCCTGAACGCGAGATCTTCGCGACGAGAACCTTCCGGGAGGCGCGCGCCGCCGGACGGGTCAGCCACCCCGGCGTCGCCACCGTCTACGACGTGTTCGAGGAGAACGGCCACCCCTGGATCGTGCTCCAGCTCGTGGACTCCGACACGCTCGGCGCCGTCGTCCGCGACCAGGGACCGCTCCACCCGGTGCGCGTGGCCGAGATCGGCCTGGAGGTGCTGGCCGCGCTGCGCGCCGCCCACCACGCCGGGGTGCTGCACCGGGACGTCAAGCCCGACAACGTCCTGCTGGCCAAGCACGGCGGCCGGGCAGTGCTCACCGACTTCGGCATCGCGACCCTGGAGGACGACTCCCCGGTCACCCGGACCGGCACGCTCATCGGCACCCCGGCGTTTATCGCGCCCGAACGGGCCGCGGGCGGCCAGGCGACCCGGTCCTCGGACCTGTGGTCCCTCGGCGTCACGCTGTACGTCGCTGTGGAGGGGCGTTCGCCGTTCCAGCGCGGCAATCCGCTGGCCACGCTCGGCGCGGTCATGCACGACCCGCCCGAGCCGATGCGGCTGGCCGGCCCGCTCGGCCCCGTGCTGAACGGCCTGCTGCGCAAGGACCCGGCAGAGCGGCTCACCGCCGCCGAGGCCGAGCACTACCTGCGGATGGTCGCCGCCGGCATCCAGCCCGAGCCGACCACGCCGGCCCTGCCCGTGCAGCCGCCGGCCCCGGTGCCGGCCCAGGCGTCGAGCCCGACCAGGGAACGACTGGCCGCCGCCCCGATCACCGACCCGGCGTCGGTGCCGCCGCAGGCCAGGCCGGGAGGCGGGCGCGGCATCGCGCTCGCCGGGCTCACCTCGCTGATCCTGTCGGTCGGCCTGGTGGCCGGCGGGCTGGCCTGGGTGACCGCCCGCTCGGCGGGCACCTCGACGCCGGAGGTCTCCCCGACCGTGCGGGTCACGGTGTCGGTCACCCCGACCGCCGAGCCGGTCACCCGGCGCTCGGGCCAGGACGGCTACACGCCCTCGCGCGGCGGGCGGCCCAGCGTCCACGCGCCGGTCTCCTCGGCGGCCCGCACCGGCCAGGGGCGGCCGACGCCGGACCGGACCAAGGGCGGCGAGGACAAGCCGACGCCCAAGCCCAAGCCCTCCGCCAAGCCGACCCCGAAGCCCAAGCCCACCAAGACCCAGAGCGACAAGGGCGAGAACGACCCCGTGCCGCCCGGTGAGGGCGGCGACGAACCGCGCGGCGACGGCCAGGACGGCGGGGGCGGCGGCGAGGGCGACGTCACCAACGACCAGGGCCAGACCAGCGGCGACGACGCCTCCTACGTCGACGGAGGCCCCCTGTCGGGCAGGTGAGCCCGGACGGCGGCCCGGCGGCCTGACCGTGATCACCCGGCGGACCGGACGGCGCCCGGCGGCCCGGCCGTGATCACCCGGCGGACCGGACGATGCCCGATGGCCCGGCCGTGGTCAGGACTCGGCGCGGACGGCGTCCAGCGCGCGGGACAGCTCTTCGGGATAGCCGCTGGTGAAGGTCACCCGCTCGCCGCCCGTCGGGTGGTCGAACGACAGCGAGACGGCGTGCAGCCACTGGCGGGTGACGCCCAGCCGCGCCGCCAGCGTGGGATCGGCGCCGTAGGCGAGATCGCCCACGCACGGGTGGCGGGTGGCCGACATGTGCACCCTGATCTGGTGGGTGCGGCCGGTCTCCAGCTTGATGTCGAGCAGCGACGCCGCCCGGAACGCCTCGATCGTGTCGTAGTGGGTGATCGACGGCTTGCCACCGGCGACGACGGCGAACCGGCCGTCCCCGGCCGGGTGCCGGTCGATGGGGGCGTCGATGGTGCCGCGCAGCGGGTCGGGGTGGCCCTGCACCAGCGCGTGGTAGTGCTTCTCGACCGTGCGCTCCTTGAAGGCGCGCTTGAGCCGGGAGTAGGCCACCTCGCTCTTGGCCACCACCATGACGCCGGTGGTGTTGGCGTCCAGGCGGTGGACGATGCCCTGGCGCTCGGCCGCGCCGCTGGTGGCCACCCGGTGCCCGGCGCCGAGCAGGCCGCCGAGGACGGTCGGGCCGGTCCAGCCGACCGTCGGGTGCGCCGCCACCCCGATCGGCTTGTCGATCACCACGATGTCGTCGTCCTCGTACAGGATGCCCATGCCCGGGACGGGCTCGGCCACCGGCACCGGCTGGCCGGGCGGCGGCGGGATCACGACCTCCAGCCACGCGCCGGCGTGCACGCGGTCGGACTTGGCCGCGGCGGCGCCGTCGACCTGCACGTCGCCCGCGGCGATCAGCTCGGCGGCGCGGGTGCGGGAGAAACCGAACAGCCGGGCGAGAGCGGCGTCCAGGCGCTCGCCCTCCAGGCCGTCGGGGACGGGGAGACTGCGCTGCTCACCCACGGGCGCCGCCCTCCGCGTCGCCGCCACCGCCGGCAGTGCCGTCAGCGCCGCCACCGCCGCCGGACGGGGCGGGGCGCTCGTCACCGGCGCGCGATCCGTCGATCTGGTAGCCCCGCCAGGCGAGGAACACCGCCAGGATGCCGCCGCACACGATCGCCGAGTCGGCGATGTTGAACACGGGGAAGCGGGTGACCGGGAAGACCTCGATCCAGTCGACGACGTGCCCCTGGAAGGGCGCGGGGTAGCGGAAGAGGCGGTCGGTGAGGTTGCCCAGGGCCCCGCCGAGCAGCAGGCCCAGGGTGATCGCCCACGGGACGCTGCGCAGTTGCCGGGCCGTGCGCAGGATCGCGACGACGACGACGGCCGCGATGACCGTGAAGATGATCGTCATGCCGGTGCCGATGCTGAAGGCGGCGCCGGAGTTGCGGATCACCCGCAGCTGCAGCACCCCGGCGATCACGCGGACCGGCTCACGACCCTCCAGCACGTCGACCACGATGGTCTTGCTGAGCAGGTCCAGAACGTAGACCAGCACCGCGAGGGCCGCCAGCGCGCCGATGCGCCGCCCGCGCGGCGCATCGCGCCCCTCGGCGCGCTCTGAAGGCTCGGGGGCCTCGGGGGGCTCGGGGGCCTCGGGCGAGGGGGGCACGTCCGGCGAGGCGTTCAGCGGCGTTCCTCCCGCTGCTTGCACGACACGCACAGCGTCGCCCTCGGGAACGCCTGCAGCCGCTCCTTGCCGATCGGCTTGTGGCACGATTCGCACACTCCGTATGTTCCTGCGTCGATGCGGACGATCGCCCGCTCGTTCTGCGCGATTAGATCGCGCGCATTCAGGGTAAGGGCGATCTCGCGTTCCCGCTCATAGGTCTTGGCCCCCGCATCGGCCTGGTCGTCTCCGGCGCTGTCGCTGATGTCGCCCGAGGCGATCTGCGACTCCGACCTCGCCACCTCCGCGTTCAGCTCGTCGATCTCTCCGAGCAGGCGCCCTCGGACCTCGGAGAGTTCCCCCTCGGTCCAGCCGGCCGCCCCGCTCGTCTCCGTGGCGGTCTTCTCCGCCCGCGTCACACCGGCCATCGAGGCCTCCTCGCCGATCCACCTGTTGAGCAGTGCGGGAAGCATAGGTCGGCCATATCCGAAGAACAAACGACGCGCCGACCGTTTACGCCATCCGTAACGCCGCAGCCCTTTCGGTCAATTCCTGGTCGTTACCGGTTATCTCCACGACCTTGTCCCTGCTTGTCGCTCCGGTTACGAGACGTACCTCCGCCCGCCGCACGCCGAAGGCGTCCGCGACCGCGCGCAGCGCCGCCTCGGTGGCCCTGCCGTCCACCGCCTGGGCGTTGACCTTGACCACGACCGCCTCCTCGCCGTAGGCGCCGCCGACGGACTCGCGGGCGGCGCCCGGCCGCACCCTGATGGCCAGCCTCATAAACGTGTCGGCTCCTTCCCCAACGTGGGATATCGTTTCAGTTTGCAAGGCATTGATGGGGACGAGTACCTCCGAGCCCCCTCGCACGAGCGACCCGGGGACGGTGCGAGCCCGGGGCGAGGCCCGGAGGGAAGATCACCCCGGAGCCGCCGGAAGAACGGCCGCGCCCGTACGACGGTCACGGCCCAGTAGACCCGGCAGCGGTGAACAAAGAGAGGGCCTCTTTTCGGCAGATCTTCTTTTGGGAGATCCGCGGGGGAGGTCAAGGAGGGTGGTACCGCGGGGCCCGGCGCCTCGTCCCTCCACGCCATGGAGAAACGCACGCGTGGAGGTCTGGCCCTACGATGTCCGCACCCTACTTCCGCCCGCTCGCCGCCCAGGTGGACCTGCCCGCCCTCGAGGCCGAGGTGCTCGACCGCTGGCGCGACGGCAAGGTCTTCGAGCGCTCGCTCGAGCAGAACGCAGACGGCCCTGCCTGGGTGTTCTACGAGGGCCCGCCCACCGCCAACGGCATGCCCGGCGTCCACCACGTCGAGGCGCGCGTCTTCAAGGACGTCTTCCCCCGCTACAAGTCGATGCGCGGCTACAACGTGGCCCGCCGGGCCGGCTGGGACTGCCACGGCCTGCCGGTCGAGGTCGCGGTGGAGAAGGAGCTCGGGCTGTCCGGCAAGCCCGAGATCGAGGCGTACGGCATCGCCGAGTTCAACGAGCGCTGCCGCGAGTCGGTGCAGCGCCACGTCGACGCCTTCGAAGACATGACCGAGCGCATGGGCTACTGGGTCGACATGTCCCAGGCTTACCTCACCATGGCCCCCTCCTACGTCGAGTCCGTCTGGTGGTCGCTGAAGGTCATCTGGGAGAAGGACCTGCTGTTCCGCGACTTCCGCATCACGCCGTACTGCCCGCGCTGCGGCACCGGCCTGTCCGACCACGAGCTCGGGCAGCCGGGCGGGTACGAGAACGTCACCAGCCCGTCGGTGTACGTCCGCATGCCGGTCACCTCCGGGCGGTTCGTGGGCACCGACCTGCTCATCTGGACCACCACCCCGTGGACGCTGGTGTCCAACACCGCCGTCGCCGTGCACCCCGACGTGACCTACGTGGTCGCCTCCAAGGAGGGCGAGCGGCCGGTCATCGTGGCCGAGCCGCTGCTCGAGGGCGCCCTCGGCGAGGGCTGGACGGCCGGCGACCGCTTCCCGGGCACCGAGCTGGAGCACACCCCCTACTCGCGGCCGTTCGACCTGGTCGACATCCCCGGCGCCCACTTCGTCGTGCTGGGCGACTACGTCACCGTCGAGGACGGCACCGGACTGGTCCACCAGGCCCCGGCGTTCGGCGCCGACGACATGACGGTCTGCAAGCGCTACGGCCTGCCCGTGGTCAACCCGATCGGCCCGGACGGGCGGTTCCTGCCCGACGTGCCGCAGGTCGGCGGGATGTTCTTCAAGGACGCCGACGAGGGCCTGACCGACGACCTGCGGGCCCGCGGCCTGCTGTTCCGCGGCGACCACTTCGAGCACGCCTATCCGCACTGCTGGCGCTGCCACACCCCGCTGCTGTACTACGCGCTCCCGTCCTGGTACATCCGCACCACGCGCATCAAGGACCGCCTGCTCGCCGAGAACGAGCGCACCGCCTGGTACCCCCCCACCATCAAGGAGGGCCGCTACGGCGAGTGGCTGCGCAACAACGTCGACTGGGCCCTGTCCCGGTCGCGTTACTGGGGCACGCCGCTGCCGCTGTGGGTGTGCACGACCGACGAGTCGCACGTCACCTGCGTCGGCTCGCTGAAGGAGCTCGGCGACCTCGCCGGGCGCGACCTGTCGGCGCTGGACCCGCACCGGCCCTACGTCGACGACGTCGCCTTCCCCTGCCCGGTGTGCGGCGACGAGGCCCGGCGCGTTCCCGACGTCATCGACGCCTGGTACGACTCCGGCTCGATGCCGTTCGCCCAGTGGGGCGCCCCGCACCTCAACAAGGAGGCCTTCGAGGCGGCCTACCCCGGCCAGTTCATCTGCGAGGCGCTGGACCAGACGCGCGGCTGGTTCTACTCCATGATGGCCGTCGGCACCCTGGTGTTCGACCGGTCCTCCTACGAGAACGTGCTGTGTCTCGGCCTGATCCTCGCCGAGGACGGCCGCAAGATGAGCAAGCACCTGGGCAACGTGCTGCAGCCGATCCCGCTGATGAACCAGCACGGCGCCGACGCGCTGCGCTGGTTCATGGCGACCTCCGGGTCCCCGTGGTCACCGCGCCGGGTCGGGCACGCCGCGCTGGAGGAGATCGTCCGCAAGGTCCTGCTGACGTACTGGAACACCACCTCCTTCTTCACGCTGTACGCCAACGCCGAGTCCTGGTCGCCGTCCCGGCTGGCCGAGGCCCCGCCGCACGCCGAGCGGCCGCTCATCGACCGCTGGGCGCTCGCCGAACTGCACCGCACGGTGGCCGAGGTCACCGACGCGCTCGAGGCGTTCGACACCACCCGCGCCGGGCGGCGGCTCACCGAGTTCCTCGACGACCTGTCCAACTGGTACGTCCGCAGGTCGCGCCGCCGCTTCTGGTCGGGCGAGGAGTCGGCGTTCGCGACGCTGTACGAGTGCCTGGAGACCGTCACCCGGCTGCTGGCGCCGCTCGTGCCGTTCATCACCGACCACGTGTGGGACGTGCTGCGCGCGCCCGACGCGCCCGCGTCGGTGCACCTGACCACCTGGCCGCAGGTGCGCGAGGACCTGCTGGACGCCGGGTTGTCTGAGCAGATGGCGCTGGTGCGCCGCCTGGTCGAGCTGGGCAGGTCGGCGCGCGCGTCCAGCGGGGTCAAGACCCGCCAGCCGCTCGGGCGCGCGCTCGTCGGCAGCCCGCGCTGGTCGTCGCTGCCCGGCTCGCTGCGCGAGCTGATCGCCGACGAGCTGAACGTGCAGGCCCTTGAGGACCTGTCGGCGTACTCGGCCGACCTGGTGTCCTTCACCGTCAAGCCGAACTTCCGCGCGCTCGGCAAGCGGTTCGGCAGCGACACCAAGGACATCGCCGCCGCCCTCACCGCGACCGACCCCGCCGAGCTGGCCGCGGGCATCCGCGGCGGCGGGACGGCGACGGTGGTCGTGCACGGCGAGCCGGTCGACCTCGGCCCGGACGAGGTGATCATCACCGAGCAGCCGCGGGCCGGCTGGGCGGTGGAGAGCGGCGCGGTGGGCACCGGCACCGGCGAGACCGTGGCGCTGGACCTCGCGGTCACCCCGGAGCTGATGCGCGCGGGCCTGGTCCGCGAGGTCATCCGCCTGGTGCAGGACACCCGCAAGTCCAGCGGCCTGTCCATCACCGACCGCATCGACCTGTGGTGGACCGCCTCCGGCGACCTCGCCGAGGCCCTGCGCACCGGCGGCGCCAAACTCGCCGAGGAGGTCCTGGCCACCTCCCTGACCGAAGGCACTCCCCCGCAGGACCTCCCCGCCCACCACGACCCCGACCTCGGCCTCACCTTCCACCTCACCCGCACCAGCGCCTGACCCGCACCGTATCGAGGGCCCCGGAACACACGTTCCGGGGCCCTTTACGATGTAGATCATTCTTGACCACGCGCCGGACATGCTCACTTCGGCCGAATCGGTGAGGGCGCCGGCACATCTGACCATGGTCGCCGGCCGAGCCGGAGAGGTCAGCTCAGTGTGGCCGCCTTGCGCAGCAGCACTGAGCGTTCGCGCTGGTTGGCGCACAGCCGGGCCGCCAGTTCGAGCTCGGCGCGCGCTTCCGGTCGCCGTCCGAGCCGGGCCAGCAGCTCACCGCGCACTGTCGGGACCAGATGCGAACCGGGGAGCCGGTCCGAGGCGACCAGCTCGTCCACGATGGCCAGGGCTCGCGCCGGGCCCGAGGCCATGGCGACGGCGACGGCCCGGTTGAGCTCGACCACCGGCGAGGGTGCGACCCGGCCGAGTGCCTCGTAGAGCAGCACGATCCGGTCCCAGTCGGTCGCCTCGACCGAGGGCGCCGACGCGTGGGTGGCGGCGATCGCGGCCTGCAGGCCGTAGGGGCCGAGGCCGCGAGTGGACGCCTTGGCCAGCGCGGCCAGCCCGCGGCGGATCGCCGAGAAGTCCCACCGCCGCCGGTCCTGCTCGCCGAGCAGGACCGGCGAACCGTCCGGGCCGGTCCGGGCCGGGAAACGCGCGGCCGTCAGCTCGCACAACGCCAGCAGACCGTGCACCTCCGGCTCGTCCGGCTGCAGCGCGGCCAGCGTGCGGGCCAGCCGGATCGCCTCGTACGCGACGTCGGGGCGCAGCAGCCGGTCGCCCGACGTGGCCGTCGACCCCTCGGTGAAGATCACGTAGAGGACGCTGAGCACGCCGCCCAGCCGCTCCCGGCGCTCGGCCGCCGGCGGGAGTTCGAACGGCACCCCGGCCGCCGCGATCGTCTTCTTGCCCCGGGTGATGCGGGCCTGCACGGTCGGCACGGGTACCAGGAACGCGCGGGCGATCTCCTCGCTGGACAGGCCGCCGACCACGCGCAGGGTCAGCGCCACCCGGGCCTCGGGGGAGAGCACCGGGTGGCAGCTGACGAACATCAGCGCCAGCACGTCGTCATCGATCTCGTCAGGATCGATCTCTTCGTCGACCGCCGAGTCGGCCGTCACGTCGGCGGCCAGCAGGGCGTATCGGTCCTGGAGGGCGGCCCGGCGGCGGATCGCGTCGATCGCCCGCCGCCGGGCCGTGGCCATCAGCCAGCCGGCCGGATTCGCCGGAGAGGCGAGCGGCCACGACACCAGCGCCTCGGCCACCGCCTCCTGGGCCGCGTCCTCGGCCAGCCCGAAATCGCCGGTGAACCGGGTCAGCGCGGCGACGATCCGCGCCGACTCGATCCGCCAGACGGCCTCGACATCGGCCGTGCTCATCAGATCCGGCCGTCGCTCTCGCGCCCGGCCCGGTCCCCGGTGATCACTGGTCGACCTGCGGGACCTCGTCGCTCCCGGGCACCCGCCGGACCTCGATCTTGGACCCGCGGGCCGCCGGGACCCGCTTGGCCCACTCGACCGCCTCCTGTTTCGAGGCGACGTCGAGCAGGAAGAAGCCGCCGAACAGTTCCTTGGTCTCGCCGTACGGCCCGTCCGTGACCACCGGGGCCTCGCCGCTGAAGTCGACCACGACGCCCTGGCCCGGATCGTCCAGCCCTTCGGCCGCGAGGAGAACGCCGGCCTTGACCATCTCCTCGATGAACCGGCGGGTCGTGGCCATCATCTCGTCAATGTCGGCCATCATGGCCGCGTTCGACTCGTCGGTGCCCCGCATGATCAGCAGGTACTTCGACATCGCGTTCTCCTCCTCCGCCGGGGCCGCCTCTCGGCCCTCGCACCCACAGGTCGAACGAGCGGCCCGCAAATCGACACGACCCCGGAGGAATCTATCGCCGCGCCGCATCGACGACCGTCCCTCATGGAAGCTCACCGCTCTGTTGCCCGCTCGAGTCCGACCACTACTTCGGCACCCGGGCTAGGAAGGCACCAGCGGCCCCATGGGCGAAGGTGGCGCGCCGATGGTCATGGAGAGCTCGTGATCCCCAGTGCCTTGCTCACCTCGACGTCGATCCCGCCGTAGGCGCGAATACCCCATACACCACAGGGCTCGTATCTTTCCTTGAGTTTATTGCCCCATTCGTCATAATAGCTGTCCCAGGTGATGGAATAGAAACAGTGGCGCGGCAGGAGATCGACCTCGGTCGGTTCGGCATGTCCGATCGTCTCAAAATATCCCAGCCGCCATGGCATGCTGTTGATGAAGAAGGGAGGTATCAACAGCTCATCTTTTTTCATATCGCCGGCGTCTACGAACCTCTCGGGCGAACGCAAAGAGTAGATATAGCAAAGAAGCGCCTCGGAGGTGTGCGGATGCTCCTCGGGCAGCCCAGCCAACATTACTCGTCCGAATACATGCCCGACGTTCTCGACGTCGAGCGCGAAGACATCACCCGTGCGCGGACGCACACGCGACTTGCGCATCTTTCGAAGATTACCCACTAGGGTACCCTACCATCAGAGGTTCGGCTTGTTCATGCGCAACCACCACTCCCCCCACTGCAGCATCCTTCGATAATAAGGGTGTTTAGGATTTATGCTGTGGATTCTATTCCTCAGTTCGCTCACACCGCTGAGCTTGTTCCGCATGTACACCGTTTCCTCGATCGCCCTGGCCTGGCCCCGCGTCAGACCTCGCGTCACGATCTCGAAAGTATGATTGTTGAAGCGTTTACCATGTTGATAGGCTCGCTTTTTCGCGTTATTGGTTATTCCGACATATTCGACTCGACCTGTCGTATCGTTGCGGAGCACGTACACAACGTAGTTCTTGGCGCCCTTCGCGAGCTTACCGGTCGCTAGCAATAGGGTAAGCAGCCTCTTAGCGGCGCTCGATTGCGGGGAGCCCATCTCCTTTAGTTCCGGTATGGCCTCATCCGCCCAGTTATCGCCACACCAGGTTGGGTTTCTTCCGCAAACGAAGAAATGTAGCATGTTCTGCGCTTCCGGGGAGTCCCAGTTCTTGGTGCAGTAAATCCGCGTCCTACAGAGATGCGCCTTACCCGCTTTCAGCTCCTTAGCGTAGTCTTCGGCCGAGGTGGGAAGGATGAGGTCCCCGTACAGCGTGAAAGCCGGAGGTGGCGTCACCCAGCTCCGGTGTGGTGAAGAGCAGGCAGGCGTTGTGGCCGCCGAAGCCGAAGGCGTTGGTGAGGGCGGCGGTCCAGTGGCCGTGGCGGGGGCGGCCGGTGACCACGTCGAGCTTGACCCGGGGGTCGAGGTCGTGCAGGTTGCGGGTGGCCGGGACGACGCCCTCGCGCAGGGCGAGCACGGTGGTGATCGCGCCGAGCGCCCCGGCCGCACCGCACAGGTGGCCGGTCATCGACTTGACGGCCGTGACCGCCGGGTGGACGCCGACCGCCTCGGCGATCGACTCGGCCTCGGTCACGTCGCCGAGCGGGGTCGAGGTGGCGTGCGCGCTGACGTGGCCGATGTCGGCCCCGGTCAGGCCGGCCGAGGACAGGGCCAGCCGGATGGCGCGTGCCTGCCCGGCGGAGTCGGCCGCGGTGATGTGGCGGGCGTCGGAGGTGACCCCCGCCCCGGCCAGCGTCGCGTGCGCCCGGGCGCCGCGCGCGGCGGCGAAGCCGGCGCGCTCCAGGACCACCAGCGCCGCCCCTTCCGCGAGGACGAACCCGTCCCGGGCGGCGTCGAAGGGACGGGACGCCTCGGCGGGCGCGTCGTTGCGCTGCGACAGCGCCTTGGCCTGGGCGAATCCGGCGAAGGTCAGCGGATGCAGGCACGCCTCGGCGCCGCCCGCCACGACCACGTCGGCGCGGCCGAGCCGGATCAGGTCCAGTCCCATGGCGATCGCCTCGGCTCCGGAGGCGCAGGCGCTCACCGGGGTGTGGGCGCCCGCGCGGGCGCCCAGTTCCATGCTCACCACGGCCGCCGGGCCGTTCGGCATCATCATCGGGACGGTGTACGGCGAGATCCTGCCGGCCCCGGACGCCTCCAGCAGGTCATCCTGGCCCAGCGTGGTCAGCATGCCCCCGACTCCCGTGCCGATGACCACCGCCAGGCGTTCCGGCTCGACCGCGGGTGTTCCGGCGTCCGCCCACGCCTCCCGGGCGGCGACGAGCGCGGCCTGCTGGCAGCGGTCCAGGCGGCGCGCCGCCACCCGTCCCAGCACGCCCGCGGGGTCGGCCGCCATCCGTCCGGCGATGCGAACCGGCAGGCCCTCGGCCCACTCGTCCTCGATCGGCACAATGCCGGACCGTCCTCCAAGCATCGCCTCCCACGTGCCCGGCACGTCACCGCCGAGCGGCGTCGTGGCGCCGAGCCCCGTGACCGATACGCCCGCCTTCGCACTGACCTGCACTCCGTGGCCCCTTCCGTCGCCGGGGAGGCCGCGCCGGCATGGCGCACATCCCCGCCTCTCACGCTGCCAGCGACGGCGGCACGACACGGATGGGGATGATCGACGAAAAATGCCCGCCCGAATTGTCCGCACCACCGCTTTGCCCGCCCGGGACCGGAGGGAGGACCGGGAGCAGAGGGCGGACCGCGGGCTCAGCGGTCCGCGGCGCGAGGCGGTGGATCCGGCCGGCAGGCGACGGGGCAGGTCCGCATTCGGCCGGTCGGGCGGCGGATCAGGTCCAGGTCAGGTCAGGGTGTGGTTCACCGAGTCGACCGGGACGGGTGGGATGTGGCGCAGGCAGGCGGGGTCGGCGATGTGCCGGTGGCGGATGAAGCGCGTCTCCAGGGACACCACGCACGCCCCGGCCCTGCGGTCGTTCTCGGCGACATGCCCGGCGCTCGGCACCTCGATCACCTCGGCGCGGCGGTACTGGTCGGCCGCCTGCAGCGCCTCCTCGGTCGGCGTGCCGGTGTCCAGCTCGCCGGTCAGCACCAGCACGGGCACGTCCGGCGCCCGGCCGAGCCGCACCCGCGCCCGCTCCCGGTGATCGGGCCAGCCGACGCACAGGTCGCCGAGGTCGGCGATGCCGTGGACCCAGGCTGCCGGCCTGAACGGCCGGTAGTCCCGGGCCTCCAGGTGGTGCAGCAGCGCCCCGAACTGCCGGGCCCGCGCGTGGACCGGGGCGCGCCGGTCCCACAGCACCGGATAGTCGTTGCAGGCGATGGTGACGTACATCGGCATGCTGAAGCGGCCGCCGCCGGATGACCCGCTGATCGGCCGCACCTGCCCCGCCAGTTCCTCAAGCGGGCCGAGGTCCCCGTGGACGCCCGCGCGCAGCGCGGACGGCAGCCGGCCGAGCCGGTCCACATGGCCGGAGGTCAGCTTGTAGACCGTGCTCGCCAGCGCGGTCTCGTCCAGGACGGCGCCCGCGCCGTACCGCGCGGGATGCTCGTCCAGCCGCGCCGCCATGGTCGACAGGTCCCCCAGCACCTCTCCCCCGTCGCACGCGCCGCCCGAGCGGTGGCACAGCAGGCGCAGGGCTCTGCGCATGGCGTGCGCCGACGGCCGGCCCAGCATGTCGAAGCGCAGCGGGTAGGCCCCGGACAGCACGATGGAACGGACATGGCGCGGGTGCCGGCGCGCGTACACCGTCATCAGGTACGTCCCGTAGGACTGGCCGAGCAGGTCGAGCCGGTCGATGCCCAGGTGCGCGCGGACGGCGTCGATGTCGTCGGCGGCGGCGGCCGTCGTGTAGTGCCGCAGGGTGGGGCCGAGCTCACGGCCGCACGCCCTGGCGGCGGCGACCGCCGCCGCGTGCGTGCCGCGCAGACCGTTCCATCCGGCCGACCGGCAGGTCAGCGGATCGGACCTGCCGACGCCACGCGGATCGACGAGCAACAGGTCGTGGTCCTCCAGCAGGTCCCGATATCGTCCGGTGTAGTCGCGGTGCCCGATGACCGCCATGCCCGGTCCGCCGGGGTTGGGGAGGATCGTCCCCTCGGCCGCGCGAGACCTGTCCCGCCGGTACACCAGCCGGTAGGCCACGGCCGTGGTGCCGGCCGCCGGATCCTCCTGGTCCAGGGGCACGCGCAGAGTCCCGCAGAGGGCGTCGGCCGGACAGTCCTCCGGCGTGTCCGCCACGCCTCCTCGAACGGGACCCGGCAGAGACGGCGACGTGGCCGCGACGCCGTACGGCCGTCCGCTCACGCGAGCGGGAACGGGCGCGGACGACGGCTCCCCTGCGCGGGCACGGATGTACGACGACCCGCTCGCGCGAGCGGGGACGGCGGTGCACAACGGCAGGGTCACGGTCCCGGCCAGCAGTGCCGCCAGGACGGCTCTCACTTGGCGCATGCCCCGATCATGCGACGCCGGGGCCCACTCCCCCCGTCCGACGCCCTGGTCCCTACGGCATGATCGGCAAATCAACGGCTCGTCCTTACGTCCCGCGTCCGCGCCGGGCGGGTGAGAGCCTCACCGGCCGCGCGGAAACAGGCCTCGTCAAGATCGGACAGGTCCTAAGGTATGAACCAACCCATTTCGAGGAAGCGGATGCCCTCCTGACAGGGCGTGACGGCCCCGCCGCACACCCCGGCCTCCGCACGACACCGACGGAGACCGCCTTGGCCGACCTGGACCCCTCCATCCCCGCGGACATCGACACCACGCGGCCCAGTGTCGCCCGGATGTACGACTACTACCTCGGCGGCAAGGACAACTACGCGGTGGACCGGGCCGCCGTGGACCGCGTGGAGCAGGCCATGCCCGAGATCCGCCTGCTCGCCCAGGAGAACCGCGCCTTCCTGCGCCGGGCCGTGCGGCACATGGCCCGCCAGGGCATCCGCCAGTTCATCGACATCGGCTCCGGTCTGCCCACCGCCGGCAACACCCACGAGATCGCCCAGTCGGTCATCCCCGACGCGCGCGTCGTCTACGTCGACCGCGACCCCATCGTCCTCGCCCACGGCCGCGCGCTGCTGGCCACCGACGGCAACACCCGGGTCGCCGGCGCCGACATGCGCAACCCCGAGGGCGTCCTCGGCCACCCCGACACCCGCGAGCTCATCGACTTCGACGCCCCCGTAGGCGTCCTGCTCATCGCGATGACGCACTTCCTCACCATGGAGGAGCGGGAGGGCATCATGGGCACCCTGTACGACGCCCTGGCCCCCGGCAGCCACATCGCGGCCACGCACGTCACCCGCGACGGCCACTCCCGCGAGGCGGTCGAGAAGATCGAGTCGGTCTACGCCGCCACCCCCACGCCGATCTACTTCCGCGAGCACGCCGAGGTCGCCCGCTTCTTCGACCGCTTCGACCTGGTCGAGCCCGGCCTGGTCACCATCGACGCCTGGCACCCCGACCCCGACGACCCCGCCCCCGCCGCCACCAAATGGCTCTACGGCGCCGTCGCCCGCAAAGGCTGACCTCTCGCCGGTCCCGTCGCCCTTCCTCCGGCCGCGGCCCACAGGCTCCCCATCAGAGGCCCGCGGCGAACCGCGCCTCCGCTCGACCACACGGCGGGCGGATCGGCGCCGCACACGTCACTTGTACTTCCCCGTGATCGTCCACCAGCAGTACTCAAGCCCCCAGCGCACCCGGCGGACCGTCGCCCGGACCCACAACCATGCCGGTAGCCGCATGTGCGGGACGAAGATCCAGACATCTCCGGCGACCCTGCGGGCATGCTCCCTGACGTCCGTATCGGGGCTGTGCAGCAACGTGTGAAGCACTTCCAGCGCCTCCCGGCCGACCTCACCGGTCAATCGCACCTTGTGGCTCAGAGCCGTCAGCCCCTGCAGGCGGACCTCCCTGCTGCCGGAGCGCATGGCACGCACCACCAGCGGCTCGACGCCATGCGCGTCCGGTACGCACAGGGACAACCCCATGACCGCGACCCCGACCAACGGCTCACCCCGCTCGAACGCGGCCTCGACCTCCGCCGGATCGTCACACCCCATGAGATCGGCGCTGTTCTCCCAGTCCAATCGCCTCTTCTCCCAGGTCCGCGAGCCGGCCGATCCTCATGTCGTCATGGCTGTACGGCGCCGTGGCGCGCAAGGTACGAGAGCGGGCTCACAGTTCGAAGGGTCGCTAGTGCCGGCCGTACGGGCTCCTGAAGTCGGGTTCCACGAAGAGTCCGGAGGCGCGGACCTCCTGGATGGCACGGCCGCAGTCGCACGCGCTCTCTATGTACATGTAGTAGTCGTATCCGAAGTGCACCCGAAACCGATCGTCATCCTCTAGTTTGCACCAGAAATGCTCGCGCAACACGTGCTGCGCCACGTCGATGGACTCGTCTAGCGACAGCCGGGCGCCCGACCTGACGTGGTCGGGACCTTTTCCATCCTGCCCGGGTTCGAATTCCCGGACCCGGAGTTCCCGCACGGACGAGTCGCGCGCGAAGAGCCTGATCGCCTCAAGGTACGCCGCCTCCGTCTCCGTGTAGCCCTCCATTCTCAGGACGGCACCGCCGAAACTCCTGCCCACGTCCGAGCTCGATGTCCACTCATCGCCGAGGAACCGTCCCCGATCATCACGAAGCCGCGGATCATACTTTGTGACCCTGAACCCATACACGGTCCATCCCATTGCTACCAGTGCACCCAGGTCTTTCCCTCGTCGTCGTACGTGCCCAAGAGCGTGACCATTCCGCCCGGGTCACGGCGCAGACGGCACTCACCGTCGGCACCGTAGACCATGGAGGTGCCTTGGCCGTTGACAGTGGCTCTGGCGAGTTCCCCGAGTTCGTTCCACTCGAAGGTGGCCGCTTCGCCTGCCACCGTGCGCGTCCTCAGTTGCCCGGCGTTGTCGTAGGTATAGGTGTCGGTACGACCACCGGGCCGTTCAATGGAGGTGACGGCGTCGGGGCGGACCGCCGTGGCGCCGGAAGCGAGGTAACGATAGACGGCCGCAGCCCACCGGCTCCGTATCAGCGGTCCACAGCGAACCGCGCTTCCGCTCGGCCATGCGGCGGGCGAGGCAGGGGGGCGGTCAGAGGGTGAGGACGATCTTGCCGCGGGTCCTGCCGGACTCGTTCAGCCGCCACGCCTCGGCCGCCTGCTCCAGCGGGAGCGTGTGCTCCACGTGGGTGGTGACCTTGCCGGCGTCGGCCAGTTCGGCAAGCTCGGCCAGGCCTGCGGAGTCTGGGCGCACCCACAGCAGGTGGCCGCCGTGCTTCTCGGCCTCGCCGCTCGCGATGGACACGATGCGCTCGGGCCGCCGCACCAGGGGCAGAGACGTCTCCACCGCGTCACCTCCCACGAAGTCGAGGACCGCGTCGACGCCGTCCGGGGCCAGGCCGCGTACCCGGTCGGCCAGCCCCTCCCCGTAGGTGACGGGTTCGGCCCCCAGGGAGCGCAGGAAGTCGTGGTTGCGCTCGCTCGCGGTGCCGATGACGCGGGCGCCGAGCGCCACGGCGATCTGCACCCCGAACGCGCCGACGCCTCCGGCGGCGGCATGGACGAGCACGGTGTCGCCGGGTCCGACGCCGACGCGCCTGAGCGACTGGTAGGCGGTGAGCCCGGCGAGCGGCACCCCGGCCGCCTGCTCCCAGCTCAGGGAGGCGGGCTTCGCGGCCAGCATCCGCACGTTCGCCGCGACGAGTTCGGCGTAGGCGCCGTTCTGCGCCCAGTCTTCGCGGATGTAACCGTAGACCTCGTCGCCCACCGTGAACTCCCCGGCGTCCATGCCGACCGCTTCGACGACCCCCGCGACGTCCCAGCCCGAGATCAGGGGGAAGCGGACCTCCATGACCGGGTCGAGGTAGCCTGCCGCGAGCTTCCAGTCGACGGGGTTGACGCCCGCGGCCTTCACCCGGACCAGCACCTCAGCGGGGCCGACCTTGGGCTCGGGCATCTCGACGACCTGGAGGTCATCGGCCGACCCGTACTTGTCCAGCGTGATCGCTTTCATGATCGTCAGGATACAAGTACGGCCCGTGACGCTCCCGCGGGCCCTCCGGGGTGGTCCCGGCCTGTGCCCGCACTTTTACGGTGGTCAGTAGTGTTCGCACACCGAGCAGTGGGTGAGGCCGGTTGCCTCGGCGTCGTCACGCGACATCGTCTCGAGCGTCGCGGGGTCGGAGCCCTTGATCAGCGGGCAGGCGGCGCTGTGGTAGCGCCGGGTGCCCGGGATGACCTTGACGATGCCCGGCCGGGGACGCTCCCCGCTCTTGCCTGACGTGCCTGATGTACCGCCCGCCTTCGACGTGCCGGAGGCGCCGCCCGCCTTGGACGTCCCAGAGGTACCGCCCGTTTTGGACGTCCCGGCCTGCGCCCCGCCCGCGCCGCCCGAGTCGCCGCGCTCGTCCGCCGCGGCCGAGGCGCCGGCGGGCTTGCCCGAGGTCGTGACCGAGGGACCGGCCGGCTTGCCCGAGGTACCGGCCGGCCTGCCGGAGGTGGCCGTTGAAGCGCCGCCACGTTCACCGGAGCCGTCGTCCGTCGCGGCCGGCCCGCGCCCCTCGCCGGAGGCGTCGCCGGCCGGGCGCGCGGCGGCCTTGGCCTGCTGCCGCTCGGCCTCGGCGGAGCCGATGGCGGGGAACATCGCGGTGTCGGCTCCGTCGTCGTCGGACGGGTCGTCGTCCCTGGCCGGGGCGCCGCTCCTGGCGCCCGCCGGGGAGCCGGTGGACGGCTTGGCCGCGGACTGGGCGGCCGGCTCGGGAGCCTCGCGGTCCGCGGGCCGCTCGCCCGCCGCCGGCTTCACCTCGCCCGCCGCCTTCGTCCCGGACGTCGCCTTCGCCCCGGACGTCGACGCGCCGGCCGCGTCGCCGGGCCGCCGCTCCTTATCGTCCTTCGCCGGGGCGCCGCTCTCTCGCATCTTCGCGGGGACGCCTGTGCCGCCGGTCCCGCCGGTGCGCGACGGCGAGCCGACCACGACCACGGACCCGTCGTCGCCGCCGGATCGGCCGGAAGAGGCGGCCGAGGAGGCGGGCGCGGTGGAGGCTCCGGAGCCGCCCGAGGAGGCGGGCGCACCGGAGCCGCCGGACGTGCGGCTCTTGTCGTTGTCGTCCTTCGTGCCCTTGTCGTCCTGGTCCTTGCCGTCCCGGGTGGTGCCGGAGCCGGACGCGGAGGCGGCCGACGGCTTGGCGGGCGGCGCGCCCGGGGACGTGGAGGGCTCGCTCGTGGATGTGGACGGCCCGCTCACCGGCTTGGCGGAATCGGGACGCCTGAACGCCTGGAACGGCGTCGAGGCCTCCGGGACCACCGGCGGCACCGGCAGGGGCACCGAGGGCCGGGAGGAGGCGGTGGACGGGCGTGCGGCGGCGGAGTCGGAGGCCCCGGGCCGGGTGGGAGCCCCGGCGGGCCCGGGGGACTGGTCGTCCCGGTCCTTCTGCTCGCCGCGGAGATGGGACACCGGCCGCGTCTCGTCCGAACGGTAGCCCGGCGCGGACCGCGTGGACTCCCCCGCCGCGGACCCACGACCGGCCCCCGGCCCGCCGGAGAGGCTGCCCGGCTCGGGTCTCGAAGAGGACGGACGGCCGGGCTCGGCGCGGGAGGAGGTCGCGGCGGCGGCCGCCTCCTCGGAAGCGGAGGCGTCGGACGGTCCGGGGCCGTCGAACGGCTCGGAAGCGTCGGACGGCTCGGGAGCGTCGGACGGCTCAGAAGCGTCGGACGGCTCAGAAGCGTCGGACGGCTCAGAAGCGTCGGACGGTTCTGAGGGCGAGGCGGAGGGGCGGCTGGAGGCCGTCGTGGTGAGGCGGCCGGAGGTGGGGGGTGCGGGGGGCTTGTAGCCGTCGGGGAGGCAGGTGGTGCAGGCGGTGAAGCCTTCCTCGCGCGCCTCCTCGTAGGTGAGCTCCTCGGTGTCGCGCCCGGCGAGCTGGCGGCAGCCGGGCAGGTGGAACCGCTTGCGCCCCGGCACGACCAGGACGATCGCCTCGGGGGACGGCCCGCCTCGCGCGCCCGCGGCGGCCGGCCCCCGGGGCGGCCCCGGCATGGGGAAACCCCTCGGCGGAGCCATGGTGGTCGTCTGGCGCGCCATGTGCGGCGCGGCCATGGGGGTGGCGAGGGGCGAGGAAGGCCCGCGCAGCGGGCTCCCGGGCATCGCTCCGGGACGGTCGGAGACCACCGTCGCGGTGCGCCCCATCACGCCACCGCCGACGCCAACGCCCACCGGAGGCATCGGCGGAACCAGGTCCGCCGGCCTGCCGCCGGATGGGAACAGCTCGTGGCGCCGCAGCAGCGCCCCGATCATCAGGAAGAGCGCGGACAGCACGCTGACCACGATCGACCACATGACCAGAACCGCTGTTCCGGTCACCACGCCCGCGACCAGAAGGCCGAAGGCGAGGACGACCAGAATGGCGCTGACGTAGATCACAGGTGCTCCCAGACGCGGGTCGGTGACTGCCCTGACCCGTTACCCTAACGGCGGTCGTTGTGCGGGCCGTCAACTCCCTGGAAGGCGCCGGAGTGCTGCGCGGGCTCGGGGGCGAAGGGGTTGCCAGGGTTGCCCTGCAGCTGCTGCGGGCCCCCCTGCTGGACCGCGTGGGACATGGCCGGAGCCCCGCCCATCTGCGCGCCCACGACGGGGAAGGCGCCGCTGCCCTCGGCGGAGACGTTGAGCTCGGCGAGCTGGTTCTCGAGGTAGAGCTTGAGCCTGCTGCGGTACTCGCGCTCGAAGCTGCGCAGCTCCTCCACCTTGCGCTCGAGCTCGTCGCGGGTCTGCACCAGCGAGCCCATCGCCTGGCGGTGGCGCTCCTGAGCGTCGCGCTCGAGCGTCTCGGCGCGGGCGCGCGCGTCACCGATGATCTGCTCGGCCTGGCGGCGGGCCTTGCCGAGGACCTCGTCGGCCTCGCGGCGGGCGCGGGTCACCGTCTCGTCGGCCTCGCGGCGGGCGTCGGCGATCGCCTGGTCGGCGGTCTGCTGCGCAAGGGCGAGCACGCGGGCGGCGGTGTCCATGTTGTCCTCGGCCGGGGGCATGCCCATGGCCACGGGCACCGGCTCGGGCCTCATCGGCTCCGGCGGCTTCATCGGCTCCGGCTGGGGCATCATCATCTCGGGCTTGGGCTCGGCGACCGGGGCCGGCGCCATGCTCATGCCCATGCCACCCGGCACCTTGCCACGCAAGCACTCGGTGAGCTTCGCCCGGAGCTCCTCGTTCTCCTGGATGAGGCGGTCGAGCTCGGCCTCGACCTCGTCCAGGAAGGCGTCAACCTCTTCCTCGTCGTACCCCGGCCTGAGCCGGGTCGTACTGAACTGCTTGTTCCGCACATCAGCGGGCGTCAGCGGCATTTCGGTCTCCTTGGCGCGCTCGGAGTCTGTCCGGGGGACGGTACCCGATCAAAAAGGAAGCGCGGACACGATTTGGATCATGACCAAGACCACAATGAACAGCACTGTGAAGCTTAGGTCAAAGGCCACCGTACCCAACCGGAGGGGCGGAATGAAACGGCGGAGGAACTTGAGAGGTGGATCCGTCGCCGTGTACGTGGCCTCCGCCAGCACCAGGACTACCCCCCGGGGGTGCCAGGAGCGGGCGAACGCCTGCACCGCATCAAAGATCATTCTGCCGATCAGCAGGACCAGGTAGATGGACAGGACGGTGACCAAGATGTCGCTAACGATCCCCACGGTCGCGCCCTGCCTCCTCCATCCCGATCTGCCGATCTCGGTCCGGGTGGGCCATGTATGGCCGTTCACTGCTCATGGTGGAACTCTAGCTCTGGTTGAAGAACCCTCGTTCCGCGATTCGGGCCTTGTCCTCGGCGGTCACCTCGACATTGGCAGGGGACAACAGGAACACCTTGTTGGTAACACGTTCAATGCTGCCATGTAGGCCAAAGACCAGACCTGCCGCGAAATCAACAAGACGCTTCGCGTCGCTGTCGACCATTTCAGTCAGATTCATGATGACAGGTGTGCCCTCGCGGAAGTGCTCTCCGATGGTGCGCGCCTCGTTATAGGTGCGGGGGTGCAGGGTCGTGATGCGCGCCAGATCGGTCGTACGGCGCTCCACGACCGCCGCCCCCGCACGAGGGGCCGGAACAGGGCTTTCAACCTCTTCCTGGCCCTCTTGGGGCGTTCCAAGCACCCGCTCGTCGCCGCGACGCCGCTCGACGTAGTCGTCGGTGTAGTCGTCGTCATCGGGGTAACTGCCGTAATCCGGGTAGCGGTCGTCCTCCACGAGACCGAGGTAGACCGCCATCTTGCGCATCGCGCCGGCCATCGCTACGTCGTCCTCCTGCTCATGGTCGCCGCACCCAGGGCAACCTAAGGCACCGCTGTCGACCTCTGCTCGGATCTGTGGACATCATGGTCCACTCGGGGGGACATTACCTGACGAAGGGCTTGCGGCGACCGAGCAACGCCGTACCGACACGCACGAGTGTCGAACCATGGGCTATCGCGTGGTCCAGATCTCCGCTCATGCCCGCCGAGATCACCGTCGCTTCGGGGTGGTCCGTCCGCAGATCGGCTGAGATCTCCGCGAGCCGGGCGAACGCCCGGCCGGGATCGCCGCCGAGGGGGGCGACGGCCATCACGCCGCCGAGGACCAACCCCTCGGACGCCGCGACCGCCTCGGCGAGCGCCGCGACCCCCGAGGGGAAGACGCCTCCCCGGCCCGGGTCGTCGTCCAGCGCGACCTGCAGCAGGCAGGTGACCCGACGCCCGGCCCCGGCGGCGGCGCGGCTCAGCGCCTCGGCCAGCCGCGGACGGTCGACCGAGTGGACCACGTCGGCGTAGGACACCACCGACCTGGCCTTGTTGGTCTGGATCTGGCCGACGAAGTGCCAGGTCAGCGGCAGGCCGGCGCACTCGCGGGCCTTGGGCGCCGCCTCCTGGTCGCGGTTCTCGCCGACGTGCGCGACGCCCAGTGCGGAAAGGAGGCGCACGTCGGAGGCAGGATAGGTCTTGGTCACCGCGACGAGGGTGACCTCCTGGCGGGCGCGGCCGGCCGCCGCGCAGGCGGCGGCGATGCGGCGCTCGACCTCGGTCAGGCCCGCCGCGATCTCGTCGCGGCGCGTGGTGTCGGGGTTGTTCACGAGGGGGTTCGATCGTTTCGCGGTGTCGGGGCGCGCGGAGGGCCGCACGCCGGCGGAGGTCCGGCGGGGCGCGGAGCGCTCACCGCGGCCGCACGGGACGGGGCCGCACGGGACGGGGCCCCACGGGAGAGGGCGGCCACCGGGCCGGGCCGGCGAGCGGCACGCGCCACCACTCCCCCACAGGGACGGACGGCGCGCGCCGGGCTCACTTCAGGAAGTCGGGGACGTCCAGTTCCTCTTCCGGCTCCTCGAAGACCACCGGGCGGCGCCGGGCGGGCTCGGAGACGCGGGAGGTGATCGGCGTCGGCGGCTCGGGAGCCGGCCGCGGGATCGAGACCGGCCCCTGGGGCTGCTGCTCGGCCTGCGCGACCGGAGCGGCCTGCGAACCCTGAGTCTCGGCCGCGGCGGGCTCGCGGGTGAACGGCGTGGCGGCCGGCACGGAGGAGGAGACCGCCGCGTCGGCGGCGGGCGCCGGGTCGGGCACCGCGGCCGGCTGCGCCGAGGGCAGCGGGCGCACCGGGGCGGGGCGCTGCTCGGCCCGCGGCGGCTCGTTCTTGGGCGCGCTGAAGGCCGAGGCGGCCGGTCGTGCGGGCGGTGCGGGCGGTGCGGGCGCCGCCGGGGCGGGCGTGGGGCGCGAGGCCTGCTGGGGGCGCGCGGCCGGCTGGGGCGCGGGCTTCTCCGACGGCGCGACCTCGTCGAACCCGGCGGCGATCACCGTGACGCGCACCTCGTCGCCGAGGGCGTCGTCGATGACCGTGCCGAAGATGATGTTGGCGTCGATGGCGGCGGCGTTGGACACCAGCTGGGCCGCCTCGTTGATCTCGAACAGGCCGAGGTCGGAGCCGCCGGCGATCGACAGCAGCACGCCGTGGGCGCCGTCGATGCTGGCCTCCAGCAGCGGGCTGGACACCGCCATCTCGGCGGCCGCCACCGACCGGTCGTCGCCGCGCGCGTGCCCGATGCCCATGAGCGCCGAGCCAGCGCCGGACATGACCGACTTCACATCGGCGAAGTCCAGGTTGATCAGGCCGGGCGTGGTGATGAGGTCGGTGATGCCCTGCACACCGGACAGCAGCACCTGGTCGGCCGCCTTGAAGGCGTCCAGGACGCTGACCTGGCGGTCGGAGATCGACAGCAGGCGGTCGTTGGGGATCACGATGAGGGTGTCCACCTCGTCGCGCAGGGTCTCGATGCCGGCCTCGGCCTGCATCGCCCGGCGCCGGCCCTCGAAGCTGAACGGCCGGGTCACGACGCCGATGGTCAGCGCGCCCAGCGAGCGGGCGATGTTGGCCACCACGGGCGCGCCGCCGGTGCCGGTGCCGCCGCCCTCTCCGGCCGTGACGAAGACCATGTCGGCGCCCTTGAGGACCTCTTCGATCTCCTCGCGGTGGTCCTCCGCGGCCTTGCGCCCGACCTCGGGATTGGCTCCCGCGCCGAGGCCGCGCGTGAGCTCGCGGCCCACGTCCAGCTTGACGTCGGCGTCACTCATCAGCAGCGCCTGGGCGTCGGTGTTGATGGCGATGAACTCGACGCCCTTGAGTCCCTCCTCGATCATCCGGTTCACGGCGTTCACTCCGCCGCCGCCGATGCCGACGACCTTGATGACCGCGAGGTAGTTCTGCGGTGCTGCCACGACGAGGGGCCTTTCCGCTCGTTTACTTGCATTACGTGAAGCCCGAAACGGTGCCGGACCTTCTTGTTTAACTCTCACCCTCAAGTTGAGATTTAGAGTTATGTCAACCTGAGGAATGATACGGACAGTAGGGTTGCCCCTCCCCCAGGGTCAACTCACCGCGCCGCAAGCTCGTCCGGCGTGTCGCGGCCTGTCCCTTTTCGCTCCTGCCGGAGCCCGTCGGGCGGCGGGGCCCGTCACTGGACCGTCACGACATCGGGCGAGCTGACGTCATAGGCGTCCGCGGGGCGTCGCAGCAGCGTGAGGGCCACCCGGGCCTTGTCCTTCGTGCGCTCGGCACCACCCCACATGATCGTACGGCCGTCGCCCAGACGCAACGACACGTCCTGTGTCGTCGTCGCGCGGATGGTCTGCACCTGGCGGCGCAGGTCGGGCGGGAGCCCGGCCGCGACCGCCAGAGCGGCCCTGGTAGCGGGGTCGCCGGGGACGAAGCGGTCGACGTGCAGCGAGGGCAGCCCCGCCGGCGCGGCATCCCCGGTCTCGATGACGACGCCGTGCCGGTCGACCACCTCGGCCCGGCCCGCCACGGTCACCACGGCCACCGGCCGGCGCTGGACGACGCGGACCTTCAGCGTGCCCGGCCAGGCGCGCTCGACGCTCACCGACTCGATCTGCCGCAGCCCGGCGACGCGGCGGCGGACCTGCTCGAGATCGACGGTGGCCAGCGGCTGGCGGTCGGGGACCGCCGCCGCCCGCCGCACCTGGTCGGCCGCGGTCCCCGTGGCGCCCGACACCGCGACGCGCTGGACGCCGAGGACGGGCGAGAAGAACACCAGCCAGGCCGCCGCACCCACCACCGCGAAGGACAGCAGGACGACGAAGGCCGTTCGCCACGCCGGATGGCTCACCGCGAGGCGAGCTCGGCGACGATGTGCGGGCCGAGCTCGGTGACGTCGCCGGCGCCCATGGTGAGGACGATGTCGCCGGGACGCGCCCGCTCGGCCACCAGGGCGGCGACCGCGCCGCGGTCGGGCGCGTAGGCCACGCGCCCGGCCGGCAGCGGCACCTTGCCCGCCACCAGCGCCCCGGAGACGCCCGGCTCGGGGTCCTCCCGCGCGCCGTAGACGTCGAGCACGATGGCCTCGTCGGCCAGCCCGAGCGCGGCGCCGAACTCCTCGGCGAAGAAGCGGGTGCGGGAGTACAGGTGGGGCTGGAAGACCGCGATCACCCGGCCGGACGGCCCGGAGAAGGTCGCCACGACGTCGCGCGCGGCGCGCAGGTCGGCGGCCAGCTCGGTCGGGTGGTGGGCGTAGCTGTCGAAGACGGCGACCCCCGCGGCCTCGCCCTTGGCCTCGAAGCGGCGCTTGGCGCCGGTGAAGGCGGCCAGCCCGTCGCGGAACTCGTCGAACGGGACGCCGAGCTCCTCGGCGACGGCCAGGGCCGCGGTGGCGTTCAGCGCGTTGTGGCGGCCCGGGACGACCAGCCGCACCTCGCCCCTGCCCTCGACGGTGCACACGACGCCGAACCCGTCGGGGGCGATGCCGGTGACCCGGAAGTCGGCACCCTCGGACTCGCCGTAGGTGCGCACGCGCAGGTCGCGGGCACGGGCGAGCGGGATCAGCGCCGCGGCGCCCGGGTCGTCGGCGCACACCACCAGGACCGAGCCGATGCGCTCGACGAAGCGGGCGAAGCTGTCGTACACGGCCTGCGGGTCGCCGTAGTTGTCCAGGTGGTCGGCCTCGACGTTGGTGACCACGGCCACCTGCGGGGCCAGCATGAGGAAGGAGCCGTCGCTCTCGTCGGCCTCGGCCACGAAGACCTCGCCCGCGCCCTCGTCGGCGCCGAGCCCGGTGGTGACGAGCTGGCCGCCCACGCAGTAGGACGGGTCGCGCCCGCACTTCTGCAGGGCGACGGTGAGCATCGAGGTGGTGGTCGTCTTGCCGTGGGTGCCGGCGACGGCGATGCCCGTGCGCCCGACCATGACGGCGGCCAGCGCCGCCGCCCGGGGGATGACGCGCAGCCCCTGGCGCAGCGCCTCGCCGAGCTCGGGGTTGGAGTCGCGGATGGCCGTGGAGACCACGACGGTGTCGACGTTCTTGATGTGGGAGGCGGCGTGGCCGACGTGGACGATGGCGCCCAGCTCGCGCAGCTCGGTGACGAGCTGGGAGCTGCGCGCGTCGCTGCCGGACACCGCGACGCCGCGCTTGAGCAGGATGCGGGCGATGCCGGACATGCCGGCGCCGCCGATGCCGATGAAGTGCACCCGGCCGAGCTCGGTGGCGGCGACCGGCTCGATCAGCTTGACCAGGCTCATCGGCGGCCTCCGGCCGAGATGACCTGCATCACCTTGCGGGCCAGCACCGTGTCGGCGTCCTTTCGTCCCATGCGTGAGGCGGCCTCGGACATGCGCACCACGCGTTCGGGGTCGCGCAGGACGGGCAGCACGTGCTGGAGGATCCAGTCGGCGGTCAGGTCGGCGTTGTCGACCATCATCCCTCCCCCGGCCTCGACGATGGGGGCGGCGTTGAGCCTCTGCTCGCCGTTGCCGTGCGGCAGCGGCACGTAGGCGGCCGGCAGCCCGACGGCGGTGAGCTCGGCGCAGGTCATCGCGCCGCTGCGGCACAGCACGAAATCGGCCGCGGCGTAGGCCAGGTCCATGCGGTCGACGTAGGGCAGCACCACGTACTGCGGGTCGCCGGGCGGCGGCTCGACCTCGATGGTGTTCTTCGGGCCGATGACGTGCAGCACCTGGACGCCCGCCTGGCGCAGCACGGGCGCGCTGGCGAGTGCCGCCTCGTTGACGGCCCGCGCCCCCTGGGACCCGCCGAAGACCAGCAGCGTCGGCCGGTCGTTCTCCAGCCCGAAGTACGACCTGGCCTTGTCGCCGGTGGAGAGCCGGTCGAGCGCGACGATCTCGCGGCGCAGCGGGATGCCGACGTACTCGGCGTGCGGCAGCGAGGCGTCGGGGTGGCCGGTGAACACGTGCTCGGTGAGCCGGGCCCCGAGCCTGTTGGCCAGGCCCGGGCGCGGGTTGGCCTCGTGCACCACGATGGGCAGCCCGCGCCTCCTGGCGCCGAGGTAGGCCGGCGTGGCGACGTAGCCGCCGAAGCCGACCAGCACGTCGGCCTGGACGCGGTCCATGATGCCGGCGGCCGCGTTGATCGCCCCGGCCAGCCTGCCCGGGACCGTGAGCAACTGCGGCGTGATGGCGCGCGGCAGCGGGACCGCGGGCACCAGCGCCAGCTCATAGCCTCGCGCGGGCACCAGCCTGGTCTCCAGCCCGCGCTCGGTGCCGAGGCAGGTGATCCCGATGCCCGGGTCCAGCCTGCGCAGCGCGTCGGCCAGCGCCAAGGCGGGTTCGATGTGACCGGCCGTGCCGCCACCTGCGAGGACCACCCTCATGTCGGTCCTTTCAAATCCGCGTGCCTCGATGTCGGCCTGCGCCGCTCGGGACGACGGACCCCCGCCGGTGGGCGACCCAGGCCAAGCCAGCTTAGAGCCCTCGCCAGGGGCCCGGGTCCACGAGCGGCCAGCGCGTCCGCCGCGCCGGGCTCGCGTTTGGCGAACGACAGCAGCATGCCGAGCGCCGCGAGCGTGGGCAACAGCGCCGAACCGCCGTAGGAGACCAGGGGCAGCGGGATGCCGGTGACCGGCAGCGCGCCGATCACCGCGCCGATGTTCACGATGGCCTGACCTGCGATCCAGGCCACGGCGGCCGAGGCCGCCAGCCGGATGAAGGGGTCTTTGACGCGGGAGGCGACGCGCAGGCCGGCGTACCCGAGGAGGCCGAACAGGGCGATCACCACCAGGGTGCCCATCAGGCCGAGCTCCTCGCCCAGGATGGAGAAGATGAAGTCGCTCTCGGCGTGCGGCACCCGGCCCCACTTCTGCCTGCTGCTGCCCAGGCCCAGCCCGAACCAGCCGCCCGAGCCCATGGCGATCTGCCCCATGGCCGCCTGGTAGCCGGCGCCCGAGGCGGTGCCCCAGACGTCCAGCCAGCCCTCGATGCGCTCGGAACGGTAGCCCTCGACGCTGATCATGATGACCGTGGCCATGGTGAGCAGGGCCAGGACGCCGCCGAACAGCCGCAGCGGCGCCCCCACCACCCACAGCAGCGCCAGGAAGATGAGCATGAGCACGACGGTGGTGCCGAGGTCGCGTCCCACCATGACGAGGATGGCGATGATCGCGGTGCCGGGCATGAGCGGCAGCAGGAGCTGGCGCCACTCGATCATGCCGCCCTTGGCCCGGCGCGCGAGCAGGTCGGCGCCCCACAGCATCAGGCCGAGCTTGGCGGGCTCGGACGCCTGCAGGGAGAACCCGCCGATGTCGAGCCACCGCTGGGCGCCCAGCTCGGTGCGGCCGAGGAAGATCGTCATGATCAGCGCGATGATCGAGATGGCCATCAGCGGGTAGCCGGCGAGCCGGAAGAACCGCGGCGGCAGGCGCGAGCAGACCCACATGAGCGGCAGCCCGATGCCGACCGACATCG
This sequence comes from Sphaerisporangium sp. NPDC005289, assembly GCF_040607455.1. NCBI lineage: Bacteria > Bacillati > Actinomycetota > Actinomycetes > Streptosporangiales > Streptosporangiaceae > Sphaerisporangium > Sphaerisporangium sp. NPDC005289. The sequence goes on along the minus strand of NZ_JBEXGS010000023.1, from coordinate 128,940 downwards.
ACTGCTTCAGAAACCAGTAGAACGGGTCGCCTTTGACCTGCAGCCCCTTGATGCTGGATGCCGACAGCACCATCATCAGGCCGAGCGCGAGCAGCAGCGCGCTGCACCCGAGCAGCAGGTAGTAGGAGGTCAGCGGCCGGTCGAGCAGCCTGCCGAGCGCGGCGAGCCGCTCGTGCCCCCACCCCCGGCCCTCATCGCCCGCGCCGGGAGCGGACCCGGCGGGAAGGCCCTTGGCGCCGCCGGGGGCGATCGTGGTGTCGCTCATCGCACGCCCGAGGTCGCCAGGCGGTGGACGGCTCGCGCGAACGCCTCCCCACGGGCCCCGTAGTCGGCGAACATGTCCAGCGAGGCGCCGGCGGGGGCGAGCAGCACGGTGTCCCCGGGGGAGGCGAGCCGGGCGGCTTCGGTGACGACACGGTCCATGACCCCAGTGTCTTGCCCTTCGACCTCCACGACCGGAACATTCGCCGCGTGTCGCGCCAGTGCCTCACGAATTCGTGCCCGGTCGGCGCCCAGGAGCACCGCTCCGCGCAGCCGGCCCGCCGCGCGGCGCACCAGTTCGCCGACGTCGGCGCCCTTCAGAAGGCCGCCGGCGACCCACACGATGGAGGGGTAGGAGGCCAGCGACGCCGCGGCGGCGTGCGGGTTGGTGGCCTTGGAGTCGTCGACGTAGTCGACCTCGCCCACCCGCGCCACGTGGGCGATGCGGTGCGGGTCGGGCACGTAGTCGAGCAGGCCCTGCCGTACGGCGGCGGCGGGGACGCCGTGCGCGCGGGCCAGCGCCGCCGCGGCCAGCGCGTTGGCCACGTTGTGCGGCGCGAACGGCCGGACGTCGGCCAGGGTCGCGAGCTCCTCGGCGGCGTGCAGCGGGTCCTCGACGAAGGCGCGGTCGACCAGGAGGTCCTCCACGACGCCGATCTGCCCGCGGCCGGGCACCCCGAGCGTGAACCCGGCCGTGCGCGGCCCGCCGCCCACCGGCCCGTCCGCCGCCGCGGCGTAGGGGGCGGCCAGGCGGGTGGACCAGGCGTCGTCGGCGTTGTGGACCACCACTCCGGCGCGCTGGTAGATGCGGCCCTTGACCCGGGCGTACTCCTCCATCGAGCCGTGCCAGTCGAGGTGGTCGTCGGCGACGTTGAGTACGGCCGCGGCGCTCGGCGCCACGGTGGAGGACCAGTGGAGCTGGAAGCTGGACAGCTCCACCGCCAGCACGTCGTAGGGCTGCGCGACGGCCTCGATGATAGGGGTGCCGACGTTGCCGACCGCCGCGGCGGCGTGCCCGGCCGCCCTGAGCATGGTGGTGAGCATGCGCACGGCCGTGGTCTTGCCGTTGGTGCCGGTGAGCGCCAGCCAGGGCGCCGCGCCGGCGGGGCGGCGCCGCCAGGCCAGCTCGACCTCGCCGATCACCTCGACTCCGCGGGCCGCGGCCTCCACCAGCAGCGGCTGGTCGGGCCGCCAGCCGGGCGAGGTGACCACCAGGGTGGTGCCGGCGGGCAGCTCGCCGCCGAAGCGGACCTCGGCCCCGAGGGCGGCCAGCTCGGCCGCCGCCGCCCGCTGGCGCTCGCCGTCGCGGGTCTCGACCACCACGACGCGTTCGCCCGCCTGGAGCAGGCTGCGCGCCGCCGCCGCTCCCGAGACCCCGAGACCCGTGACGCAGATGGTCATGCCTTGGGCATCCACTCGACGTAGAACAGGCCGAGCCCTGCGGCGGCGCACAGGCCGGCGATCAGCCAGAACCGGACCACGATGGTGGTCTCGGCCCAGCCCTTGAGCTCGAAGTGGTGCTGGAGCGGGGCCATGCGGAACACCCGTTTACCCGTCATCTTGAAGAACCCGACCTGGATGATCACCGAGGCGGTGATGACGACGCACAGGCCCGCCAGGATGAACAGCAGGAACTGCGTGCGCGTGGTGATCGCCAGGCCGGCCAGCACCCCGCCGAGGGCCAGGGAGCCGGTGTCGCCCATGAAGATCTTGGCCGGGGGCGCGTTCCACCACAGGAAGCCGACGAGCGCGCCGAGGACGGCGGCGGCGACCACGGCCAGGTCGAGCGGGTCGCGCACCCAGTAGCAGTTGGGGCCGAGCTGGTTCAGGCAGCTGTTGCGCAGCTGCCAGTTGCCGATCAGCACGTAGGCGGTCAGGACGGCGCCGGTGGCGCCGCTGGCCAGGCCGTCGAGGCCGTCGGTGAGGTTCACCGCGTTGGAGAAGCCCACGATCATGATCAGCACCCAGATCGTGAACACGACGATGCCGATGGAGGGCCCGAAGTCGCGCAGGAACGACAGGCGCGTCTCGGCGGGCGTGATCGAGTAGTTGTTCTTGAACTGGACGACCAGCACCGCGAAGATCGCGCCGACGATGAGCTGGCCGAGGGCCTTGGCGCCGCTGCGCAGGCCCAGGCTGCGCTGCTTGTAGATCTTGATGAAGTCGTCCAGGAACCCGACCGTGCCGAGGCCGGCCATCAGGAACAGCACCAGCACGGCCGAGGCCGTCGGCGGGGTGAGCGTGGCCAGGTGGGAGCAGGCGAACCCGATGAGCGCGGCGATCACGATGACCGTGCCGCCCATGGTGGGGGTGCCGCGCTTGTCGTGGTGGCCCGAGGGCCCTTCCTCGCGGATGTTCTGGCCATAGCCCCGGCGGCTGAACAGCCGGATGGCCAGGGGGGTGCCGAGCATCGACAGCAGCAGCGCCACCGCGGCGGCGACGAGGATGTCCCTCATCGGGCCTCACCGCCGAGCAGGACCTGCGCGACCTTCTCCAGGCCCGCGGCGCGCGGGCCCTTGATGAGCACCGCGTCGCCGGGCGCGAGCCTGGCCGCGAGCTCCGCGGCGGCGGCGGCCGCGTCGGGCACGTGGACGGCCGGCGCCCCCTTCGCGCCCGCCAGGACCGGCCAGGGAGCCTCTCCGACCACCCACAGCCCTTCCAGGCCCGCCCGCGCGGCGACCCGGCCGACCTCCTCGTTCAGCTCGTCGCTCTCGTCGCCCAGCTCGCGCAGGGAGGCGATCACGGCGTACTTGCGGCGGTCCTTGCCGAGCACGCCGAGGGTGTCGAAGGCGGCACGCATGGAGTCGGGGTTGGCGTTGTAGGCGTCGTTGATCACGGTGACCCCGTCGGGGCGGTCGGTGACCTCCATGCGCCAGCGGCTGCGCGGCTCGGCGGCCGACAGCTCCTCGGCGATGGTGGCCACCGGCAGGCCCAGCTCGTAGGCGGCCGCGGCGGCGGCCAGCGCGTTCTCCACGGCGTGCGCCCCGTACAGGCGCAGCCGCACCTCGGCGGTGCCGGAGGGGGTGCGCAGGGTGAACGCGGCCCGGCCGCGCTCGTCCAGCCGCTCCTCCTCGGCCCGCACGCCGGCCTCGGCCGAGCGCCCGAACCAGGTGACGCGGGCCTGGGTGCGGTCGGCCATCGCGCGCACGAACGGGTCGTCGGCGTTCAGCACGGCCACCCCGTCGGCGGGCAGCGACTCGGGCAGTTCGCCCTTGGCCTTGGCGATCTGCTCGCGCCCGCCGAACACGCCGAGGTGGGCGGTGCCGACGTTGAGCACCACGCCGATCTTGGGCGGGGCGATGCGCGCCAGATAGGCGATGTGGCCCTCCTCGCGGGCACTGAGCTCCAGGACCAGGAACCTGGTGCCGGAGTCGGCGCGCAGCACGGTGAGGGGGTGGCCGATCTCGTTGTTGTAGTTGCCGGCCGGGGCGATGGTGGGACCCATGCGGCCGGTGAGCCGGGCCAGCAGGTCCTTGGTGGTGGTCTTGCCCGCCGACCCGGTGACGCCGACGACGGTCGCGTGCGGCAACTCGGCCACCGTCGCCGACGCCAGGTCGGCGAGCGCCGTCACGACGTCGGCCACGACCACGCAGGGCACGTCCAGCGGCCTGCTCGCCAGCACGGCGACCGCGCCGGCCTCACAGGCCTGGGCCGCGAACTCGTGACCGTCGGCCCGCTCTCCCCTGATCGCCACGAACAGCGAACCCGGCTCGGCCGCGCGCGAGTCGATCAGGACGGGCCCTCGGACCACGGCGCGGGGATCGGCCTTGCCCGCCAGGGCCCCCGAGGTCACCTCGGCGATCCTCGCCAGCGGCAACGGGATCATTCGTCTTCCCTACTCTCCATACAAGCTGTCCGTGCGTGTCGGGATGGACCGGCGCCTCGCACGGGGCGCCCGGCCCGGCTTTCACATCAGCCTCGCACAAGCACAACGATCACATGCGGTCCCGTCTGCGGATGGCCTCCGCGACCACCTGCCTGTCGTCGAACGGCAGCACTTCATCGTCGACGTACTGACCCTGCTCGTGCCCCTTGCCCGCGACGACCACCACGTCGCCGGGACCGGCCCGGCCGACGGCCAGGCCGATGGCGGCGGCCCGGTCGGGCTCGACGATGACGTGCGCGCGCTCGCGGCGCGGCACCCGCAGGACGCCCTCGAACATCGCGGAAATGATGCGGAGAGGATCCTCCGAGCGGGGATTGTCGCTGGTCAGCACGGCGACGTCCGCCAGGCGTGCCGCGGCCTCGCCCATCATGGGGCGCTTGCCCCGGTCGCGGTCGCCGCCGCAGCCGAGGACGACGATCAGGCTGCCCGAGGTGACCTCGCGCAGCGCCCGCAGCACCGACTCCACGGCGCCCGGTTTGTGGGAGTAGTCGACGATGGCCTGGAAGCCGTCCGCGCCCGGCACGCGCTCCATGCGGCCGGGGACGCCGGTGACCGTGCCCACGCCGTTCACGGCGGTCTGCAGCGGCACCCCGGCCTCGACGAGGGTGACGAGCGCGCCCAGGGTGTTGGCGACGTTGAACGGGCCCGGCAGGGCCACCGACACGTCGGCCTCGACGCCGCCCGGGCCGATCACCCGGAAGGTGCTGCCGTCGGAGCCCAGGCGCACGTCCTGGGCCCGCCAGTCGGCCTCGGCGGCCCCGGCGGCCGAGAAGGTGGTGACCGGCACCTTGGCGATGCCCACCAGCTCCCTGCCGTGCTCGTCGTCGATGTTGACGACGCCCGCCCGGCACAGCTCGGGGGTGAACAACCGCGCCTTGGTCAGGAAGTAGTCCTCCAGGTCGCGGTGGAAGTCCAGGTGGTCCTGGGAGAGGTTGGTGAACAGCGCCACGTCGTAGGAGGCCCCGTCGACCCGGCCCAGGGCCAGGGCGTGGCTGGAGACCTCCATGGCGGCGGCGGTGACGCCGTCCTCGCGCATGAGGGCGAGCAGCCCCTGCAGGTCGGTCGCCTCTGGGGTGGTGAGGGTGGGCGGGAAGGTCGTGGCGCCGACGTGGATCTCGACGCCGCCGATGAGGCCGGTGCTGTGCCCGGCCGCCCGCAGGCCCGCCTCCAGCAGGAACGTGGTGGTCGACTTGCCGCTGGTGCCCGTCACGCCCAGCAGCAGCAGGCCGGAGGAGGGCTGCCCGTACACCCAGGCGGCGACCCGGCCCAGCACCGAGCGGGGGTCGGGCACCACCAGCACCGGCACGCCGGTCGCGACCGCGGCCTCGCGGCCGGTGGGGTCGGTGAGGATCGCCACGGCGCCGGCGGCGACGGCGGCGGCGGAGAAGGCCGCGCCGTGCGCCGTGGAGCCGGGCAGGGCGACGTACAGATCGCCGCGCTGGACCTGGCGGGAGTCGATGGTGACGCCGGTCACCGCGGCGAGCGGCGCTCGGGGGCCGCCGGAGGGCGCGCCGAGCATGGCCGCCAGGCCGGACAGCGGGCGGACCGGGCAGGACCTTGGACGCATGGACGACGGGGGACGCACGGGCGAGAGCGTACCTTCCCCCGTCACCCGTCGGTGCTCATGCGCACCGATGGAGCGGTCGTGCCGGTCGGCGGGATCTTGCGGCTCTTCAACGCGAACGTCATGACATCCTTGAACACGGGTGCGGCGATCTCCCCACCGAAGTGGCCGTTCTCCGGAGCCTGGAGCACGGCCAGCGCCACCAGCCGGGGCGCGTCGGCGGGAGTGAACCCCACAAAAGTAGCGGTATATCCGCAATACCCTCGGCAGCTTTCGTCGTATCGCATGGCGGTTCCGGTTTTACCCGCCACGCGGTATCCCTTGATGGCGGCCAGCGAGCCGGTGCTCCCCTCGGCGCTCACCGCCGCCTCCAGCATGCGCGTGATGTCCTTGGCCGTGCGCGCGGTGATCACGCGGGTCTGCCTGGCCGGCTTGGCCGGGACGAACCTGCGGTGCTGGTCGACCGTGCCGGCGACGATCTGCGGGGTGACGCGCACGCCGCCGTTCGCGATGGTCTGGTAGACGCTGGCCATCTGCAGGGCCGTCACCGAGACGCCCTGGCCGAAGGCGATGGTGCACCGCTGGCTGCCCGACCAGGTCTCCCTCTTGGGCAGCAGCCCGGCCTCCTCGCCGTAGAGGCCGGCGCCCGTCTTGGCGCCGAAGCCGAAGGCCCTGAGCATGTTGTACAGCGGCTGGTCGCCGACCCTGTCGGCCGCCATGATCGTGCCGACGTTGCTGGACTCGGCGATGATGCCGGTGAAGGTCAGGTTCTCGGGCGGGTGCGGGTGGGCGTCGCTGAGCACCCGGTCGGCGCAGCGGTACTTGTCGGCGACCTCGAACACGGTCTCGGGCCTGACCGCCCCGGCCTCCAGGGCCGCCGCGGCCGTGATGACCTTGTTGGTGCTGCCCGGCTCGAAGACCTCCGACACCGCGCGGTTGCCCAGGCTCGGCGTGCGCTCCCAGTCGTTGAGGTCGACCTCGGGGGCGTTGGCCATGGCCACCACCTGGCCGGTGCGCACGTCCATGACGATGACGCTGCCGCTGCGGGCGCCGGTGGCCTGGACCTGCTTGGCGATGGCCGTCTGCGCCGCCCACTGGATGTCGCGGTCGATGGTCAGCCGGAGGCCGCGCCCGGCGACCGGCTCCTGCTTGGTGCTGCGGGTCATGGGGATGCGCTGGCCGGTGCCGCCGGTCTCGACGGTCTGCTTGCCGTCCTGCCCGGCCAGCAGCTTGTCGTAGACCTGCTCGAAGCCCACCAGGCCGTGGCCCTCGTCGCCGACGTACCCGATGACCCCGCCGGCGAGGTTCCCGCCCGGGTACAGGCGCTCGTAGTGGGGCGTCGCGGCCAGCCCGTCGATCTTCAGGTCGAGCACCTTGGCGGCGGTCGCCGTGGGGACGTTGCCCGCCAGCAGCGTGTAGCGCGTCTTCGGCTGCGCCAGCTTGGCGGCGATGACGCCCTTGTCGACGCCCAGCAGCGCGGCCAGGGACCCGGCGACCTGGTCGCGCTTGGCCGGGAGCACCTTGGTGGGGTCGGCGGAGATCTCGCGGGCCTCGACGGTGAGGGCCAGCTCGTGGCCGTTGACGTCGGTGATGGATCCCCGGCGCGCGGTCAGCGTCTCCTCCTGGACCCGCAGCCGCTCGGCCCTGGCCTCGAAGACCTTGGAGTCCAGGCCCTGGAGCTGCACCAGGCGCCCGGCGAACAGCGACAGCACGACGGCCATCCCCATCAGGCCGATGTTGATGCGGCGCGAGGGGTTGCCCAGGCGCAGCGGCACCGGCGGGCGGGGATTCCAGGTGATGCGCAGCCCGGGACGGCGCTCGGGGTCGTCGGGGCCCATCGGCGGGCGGCCTCGCGGCGGCACCCTTCGCGGGCCGGGGCCGAACGGGCGCCAGGGACCCTCGCCCCGGGGGCCGACCGGCCGGGGGGGACGCCCGGAGCCCTCGCCGCCCTCGGATCTGAGGGCGCGCCCGGGTCCGTCGGGCCGTCCCTTCGCTCCCCGGGGACGCCCGGCGCCCCCTTCGGGACGCCCGGGACCGCCCGCACGCCTGCCCGGCCCGTCGGAACGACCAGAAGCACGCCCACCGGGCCCGTCGGAACGACCGGAACCGCCCGCGCGTCCGCCGGGCGCGTCGGAACGACCCGCGGCCCCGCCGCGTGCCCCTGGCGCGTCGGGACGGCCGGAACCACCCGCACGACCTCCGGGCGCCTCAGAACGGCCGGAACCACCAGCACGCCCACCCGGCGCGTCGGAACGACCGGAACCGCCGGCACGCCCGCCGGGGCCGTCGGAACGGCCGGAACCGCCCGCGCGCCCGCCGGGCGCGTCGGGACGGCCGGACGCGCCCGGACGGCCGCCGGGGGCGTCGTCGGGGCGCCCGGCGCCGCCGTCCGCGCCGCCGGGGCGGCCCGAACCGTCGCGGCGGCCGGAGCCGCCGGAACGACCGCCCGGCGGGTCGGGGCGCCCGGGACCGTCGGGGCGGCCCTGGCGGCCGCCCGAACCCGAGCCTCGTCTGGGCCCTCCGGGGCCGCCGCGCCCGCCCGAGCCGCCGCCCGGGCCGTTGCGACCGGGCCCGGAGGGACGGCCGCCTTCCCTCACCGGCCCGCGACCTCCGTCTGCCGGTCGGCGGCGCCCTCAGGGACCCGGCCCTGGCTCGCCGTGCGGCCGACCTCGCGCCCCTGCCCGTCGAGGAACCGCGGCTCCTGTGTGCCGGGCTTCTCGCCGAGTTGCTCGACGCGGTCGGCCAGCCTCTGCGGCTGGGAGTCCAGCAGCAGCTTGGTGCGCTTGTCCTGGGCCTCCTGGCGCAGGCGCTGGGTGGTCTTCTGCAGGTCGGTCGCCCGGAAGGAGTCTTTGGCCAGGACGGTGTTGAGCAGCAGCAGACTGACCAGCCCGCCGCACAGCAGCCCCACCACGAGCAGCACGAAGGGAGTGCGGGGCGCGCCGCGCCCTGCGGGCGCCCGCCGCGCCGCCGCCGCGGCCGCGACTCCGGCGGCTCCGGGCCGCTCGGGCATGGGCACGGCCTCGCGCTTCGGGCCGCGGGGCGGCGCCGCGCGCCGGACGGTGCGGTCGGGCCGGGCCGGCGCGGGGGCCACACGGGCGCCGCGCGCCGCGCGCACGGGGCGTTCGCCGACGGCGGTCGCCGTGCCGCCGTCGGTCTGCGTTGTCTCCTTGTCGATGCTCATTCCGGCTCCCGGATCCTCTCTGCCGCCCGCAACCTCGCCGAGGCGGCGCGCGGGTTGCGCGCCACCTCCTCCTCGTCAGGGAGCTCGGCTCCCCTCGTCACCAGACGGAACCGCGGCTGGTGGGCCAGCAGCGGGACGGGCAGCCCCGGAGGGCTGGTGTCCCTGGTTCGCGCCGTGAGGACCTGCTTGCACAGCCGGTCCTCCAGTGAGTGGTAGGAGAGCACGACCACGCGCCCTCCGACCTTCAGTGCGTCGAGTGCCGCGGGGAGCGCTCCTTCGAGAGCGGACAACTCCCCGTTCACCTCGATGCGTAACGCCTGGAACGTTCTTTTAGCGGGGTTTCCGCCGGTACGGCGGGTGGCGGCGGGGATCGCCTCGCGGACGATCTCCGCCAGCCGCTTGGTGGAGGTGATCGGCTCGGCCTCCCGCTCGCGGACGATGAACCGCGCGACGCGGGCGGCGAAACGCTCTTCGCCGTAGTCGCGGAGGATGCGCGTCAACTCCCCCTCGGAGTAGGTGTTGACCACGCCGTCGGCGGTGAGCGCCTGCTCGGGGTCCATGCGCATGTCCAGCGGGGCGTCATAGGAGTAGGCGAACCCGCGGCCGGCCTCGTCGAGCTGCGGGGAGGACACCCCGAGGTCGAACAGAGCGCCGTCGACGTGGGGATGGCCGGCGCGCGCAAGCACCTCGGGAAGCTCGTCGGAGACGGCCCGCACCAGGGTGGTGCGCGCGGCGTACGGCGCGAGGCGCGCGGTGGAGCGCTCGATGGCGGTCGGATCGCGGTCGATGCCGATCAGGTGCAAACCCGGGTGCGCGGCGAGCAGCGCCTCGGCGTGCCCGCCCAGCCCGAGGTTGGCGTCCACCACCACGGGGCTCGGACCTTCGAGCGCCGGCGCGAGCAGTTCGAGGACGCGCTGAAGCATCACCGGGACGTGACCGCCCGGCTCGGCGTGATCGTGGACATGCATGGTCTAACCCCCTTTTGCCGCCTCGGTCGTGTCCATGGCCCCCGGACACGTCCTGCTCGCGGATTCGCGGCCTTGCTTTCGGTCACCTCGCCGGAGGGCCACGCCCCCGCGCCACTGAACGGCTCGCCCGGCCAGGTCCCCATCCGCGTCCCCTCTTCGCGCCCCGCCACCTGACACCGGGGAAGGTGCATCAGCTGGCGGCGGCGCTGCGGTGACCGGGAACCTTCCCGGCACCATGGGAGCGGGTGGAGACCTCGCCGAACGACGTTTTCACCGACGAGTCGACCTAGTGTCAAAGAACTCCTGGCAGCACCTCCTCCGACAGCTCGGAGAACGCCTGCTCTTGGTCGGCCAGATAGGTGTCCCAGGCCGTCGCGTCCCAGATCTCCAGCCGGGTGTTGGCCCCGATGACCACACAGTCTCGGCGGAGGCCCGCGTACTCGCGCAGGCTCTGGGGAATGGTGATCCGCCCCTGTTTGTCGGGCGTCTCGTCGGAAGCACTGGCGAAGAAGACACGACTGTAATCGCGGACGGCCTTGGCTGTCACGGGCGCGGTACGCAGCGCCTCGGTGATGCGCTGGAACTCCTCTACGGGAAAGACGTAGAGGCACCGCTCCTGGCCCTTGGTGATCACAAGACCCTCCGCCAGCTCCTCACGGTACTTCGCCGGCAGGAACAGTCGTCCTTTCTCGTCCAGACGCGGTTGATGGGTGCCGAGGAACATCGGCCCCACCTCCCGTGCCACGTGGAAAGACTGGTCGCTACTACCCCAGCCCCTCCACTGCGCACCACCATACTCCACTTCTCCCCACCGTCAACTGATCCAGACCGCGCCGCGCCGATATACGCCCGGCGTTTGCGCAGGTCAGCAGCGGTGGAGCGAAGTGGAGCGCCTCACGTCGCCGCACAGGCCCCGGGCGTGTCGCACCGCCTTCTTGACACCACTCGAACCGGCCTGCGCCCGCCTCCTTTCCGGGCCGGGGAGGACGGGGCCGCGGTGCGCACGGCGGCGGGGAAAGGCGGAGCGCCCGACACCGGCGGCGCGGGTGGGGAAAAGTGGGGCCGCCGGCACCCGGCGCCGGTGGAGGAAAGTGGAGCGCCCCCGGCGAGGCGGGTGGGGAATAGTGGAGCGCCCCAGGCGAGGCGGGTCGGCGGGAAGCGCGGCTGCCGGCCGGCCGCCGCGCGGGGCGGGGAAAGCAAGGCCCCGGACGCGGCGCAGTGTCACGGGATTCGCACATCGGCGGCACCTGAACGCGACCGCGGAGAAGAACACTAGGGCTGTTCATCCCGAATATGACGGATAGTCGCCCCGGAACGCACGGCACCGTAGTGTCGGTACGCACAATGGAAAAGGAAAGCAAAGCCCCCCGCGAAACGATCCAGGCGTGGGGCTGCCACACCCTCATGGAGGCCCGGTGGGAATAACCCACGATGTCGGACAGGAGCTGGAAGGTCTGGTCGCCACGGCGCACCGGATCCGTGAGGCGATCGAATCGGTCATCGAGGGCAAGGACGACGTCGTCCGGCTCACCCTCACGGTGCTCCTCGCCGAAGGGCACCTGCTCATCGAGGACGTGCCGGGCGTCGGCAAGACCATGCTGGCCAAGGCGCTGGCCCGCTCGATCGCCTGCCCCGTGCGCCGCGTCCAGTTCACCCCCGACCTGCTTCCCAGCGACATCACGGGCGTCAGCGCCTTCAACCAGCAGTCCCGCGAGTTCGAGTTCAAGCCCGGCCCGGTCTTCGCCAACATCGTCGTCGGCGACGAGATCAACCGCGCCTCCCCCAAGACCCAGTCGGCGCTGCTGGAATGCATGGAGGAGCACCAGGTCACCGTCGACGGCGTCACCTACCACCTCGAGGCGCCGTTCATGGTCATCGCGACCCAGAACCCGATCGAGATGGAGGGCACCTACCCCCTCCCCGAGGCGCAGCGCGACCGCTTCACCGCCCGCATCGCGATGGGCTACCCCGAGGCCGCCGCCGAGCTGAAGATGCTCGACTCCCACGGCGCCTCCTCGCCGCTGGACAAGCTGGAGCCGGTCGCCACGACCGCGGAGGTGCAGGCCCTCATCGACGCCGTGCGCGCCGTCTACGTCTCCCAGCCGATCAAGAAGTACGCCATCGACCTGGTGTCCGCCACCCGCCAGTCCCCCGACCTGCGGCTCGGCGCCTCGCCGCGCGCGACCCTCCACCTGGTGCGCGCCGCCCGCGCCCACGCCGCGCTCGCCGGGCGCGACTACGTCATCCCCGACGACCTGCAGGAGCTGGCCGTCCCGGTGCTGGCCCACCGCCTGCTCCCGAGCCTGGAGGCCCAGGGCCGGCGCCGCCGTCCCGAGCACGTCCTGGCCGAGCTGGTCCACCGCGTCCCGGTGCCGGACAGCCGGGAGAGGGGGTACGGCGGGGAGGGGCCGGAACGGTGATGGCGGGGCTCCGGGCGCTCACCTCGCGCGGCCGCTCGTTCCTGGCCTCGGGCGCCGCGGCCCTGCTGTGCGCCTTCTTCCTCGGCGAGCACGACCTGCTGCGGGTGAGCGTGCTCATCATCGCGTTGCCGCTGATCGCCGCCCTGGTCGTGGCCCGCACCCGCTACCGCCTGAGCTGCGCGCGGCGGCTGGACCCCGCGAGGGTCGAGGTCGGCTCCGACAGCACGGTCACCGTGCGGCTGGAGAACGTCACGCGGCTGCCCACGGGGCTGCTGCTGATCGAGGACACCGTCCCCTACGCCGTCGGCACCCGTCCCCGGTTCGTCCTCGACCGGGTGGAGTCGCAGGGCGTCCGGGAGATCGACTACAAGGTCCGCTCCGACCTTCGCGGCCGGTTCCCCATCGGGCCCCTGTCGGTGCGCATCGCCGACCCGTTCGGCCTGGTCGAGCTGACCCGCGCGTTCACGGCCACCGACACCCTGATGGTCATCCCCGAGGTCGTGCCGCTCCCCCACGTGCGCCTGTCGGGCGAGCTGACCGGCGGCGGCGACAGCCGCAGCACCAGCGTGGCGGCGGCCGGCGACGACGACATCGGCCCGCGCGAGTACCGCCAGGGCGACGACCTGCGCCGGGTGCACTGGCGCTCGACCGCGCGGTACGGCGAGCTGATGGTCCGCCGCGAGGAGCAGCAGTGGCAGAGCCGTGGCGCGCTGCTGCTGGACACCCGCAGGCACGCCCACCGCGGCGAGGGCCCGCGCTCGTCCTTCGAGGTGGGCGTCTCGGCCGCCGCCTCGATCGGGATGCAGCTGGCCCGTGAGGGCCTCGGCCTGCGGCTGGTCACCGACCAGGGCGCCCAGCACCTGCCCGACTCCGGGGGCGGCCACGCCCTGCTGGACGCGCTCGCCGTCGTGCGGCAGAGCACCGCCCGCTCGCTGGAGTCCGGTGTCACCGCGCTGCGCCAGGGCGGCGGTGACGGCCTCATCGTCGCCGTCCTCGGCGACCTGGACGCCGAGGAGGCCCAGGCGCTCGCCCGGCTGCGCACCGGCGGCGTCACCGGCGTCGCGGTCATGCTCGACGTGCGCGGCTGGCAGCAGACCCCCGCCCACCATCCGCAGGTGGACGAGTCGTTCGAGACCGCGCGGGCCGTGCTGGCCGGGTCGGGCTGGCGCGTCGTGCGGCTGCCCGCGGGCACCTCCCTGGCGGCCGTCTGGCAGGAGGCCGGCCAGAGCGGCCGGTACGCCGGCCCGCCGGAACCGATGACGGCAGGAGACGCCGCATGAGACTTCCGATCGCGGCGGGCCTGGCCACGGCCGCGGCATCCCTCACCCTCTACCCGCTGTTCCGCGGGGGCACCTGGTTCTGGGCGGGCATGGGCGCGATCATCGTGATCGTCGCCGCCTCCGTGCTCACCGCGCGCCACACCACGCCGCGATGGCTCGGCCCCCCGGCCGAGCTTCTCGTGCTCGGGGTCTACCTCACGGTGGTGTTCACCCGCGACGACAACTGGGCCTGGATCCTCCCCACCAAGGACTCCGCCCTCTCCCTGGCCGGGCTGCTCGGGCAGGGGCTGTCGGACATCCAGCACTACGCGGCGCCCGTGCCCGACCAACCGCCGATCGCGCTGCTCGCGGTGGGCGGCATCGGCCTGATCGCCGTGCTGGTCGACCTGACGGCCGTGCGACTGCGCCGGGCGGCGCTGGCCGGGCTGCCGCTGCTGGCCCTGTTCACCGTCCCGGCGGCGGTGCTGACCGACCCGATCGGCTGGCCGGCGTTCATCATCGGGGCCCTCGGGTACGTGGGGTTGCTCACCGCCGACGGGCGCGAGCGCCTCAGTCACTGGGGCCGCGCCGTCCTGGTGCGCCGCTCGCGCGGCACCGGCGCCCGCGCGCAGGTGGACACCGCCCCGCTGTCGGTGACCGGCAAGCGCATCGGCTTCGCGGCGATCGCCCTGGCCATCCTGCTGCCCGCGCTGCTGCCGACGCTGGAGCCGAGCCCGCTGTTCGGCTTCGGCGTGGGGTCGGGCGACGGCAGGGGCGGCAACACGATCACCATCCCCAACCCGATCGCCAGCCTGCGCGGCCAGCTCACCCAGCCGGCGAACGCCACGGTGCTGACCTACAGCAACAACGACAACGTCCCGCGCTACCTGCGCATGTACGCCCTGGACACCTTCGACGGCGCGCAGTGGACGATGTCGCAGCCCAAGGGGCGGCCCGAGGACCGCGTCTCGGAGGGGCCGATGCCCCCGCCGCCCGGCCTGTCGACGCTGGTCCCGCTCAAGCCGTTCAGCACCCGGATCACCGTCAGCGACGACGTGGAGGGGCTCAGCTTCCTGCCCCTGCCCTACCCGTCCTCCACGGTGCGGGTCGACGGCGACTGGCGCGCCGACCAGAGCAGCCTGATGGTGTTCTCCACGCGCGACACGGCCGGCGGGCAGACCTACAGCGTCACCGGGCAGGAGCCGCAGCCGCCCGCCGAGGAGCTGCGGGCGATGCTCCCCGCCTCCGATCCCGAGATCCTTACGCGCTACCTCGCCCTCCCCCCGGACCTGCCGCGGCAGATCCGGGCGCTGGCCCACGAGCGGGTCTCCGACACCGACACGCCCTACGAGATGGCGGTCAAGCTGCAGTCGTGGTTCACCGGCGGCGACTTCGTCTACAGCCTGGCCACCCAGGGCAACGGCAACGACGCGCTGGCCGACTTCCTGCGCAACCGCGCCGGCTACTGCGAGCAGTTCGCCGCGGCCATGGCGGTGATGGCCCGCGTCCTGGGCATCCCCGCGCGCGTCGGCATCGGCTACACCGGCGGCAGCTTCATCGGCGGGACCTGGCAGGTGCGCACCCACGACCTGCACGCCTGGCCCGAGCTGTACTTCCAGGGGGCCGGCTGGCTGCGGTTCGAGCCCACCCCCGCCGGTGGCCTCGGACAGGCCACCGCCCGCGTCCCCGACTACAGCCGCCCGCCGGTCGACGCCATCGCCCCCGGAGACGTCCCGAGCGCAGGGCCGAGCGACGGGACCGAGACCAGTGACCCGGCCGGCGCGCTCGGGGCCCGCGGGCGCACCCCCCGCGACCCCGACACCGGCCTGCCGGTGGACCCGGTCGCCGTGGACCCCGGCGTGCCCCTGGCCGGCAAGATCGGCATCGGCGCGGGCATCCTGCTGCTCATCGGGCTCATCCCGGCCGCCGCGCGGACGGTGGTGCGCCGCCGGCGCCGGCGCGCCTGGGCGAGGGCCGGCGTCGGCGGGCTCGCCTTGGACGCCACCTCGCCGGAGGTACCGGCGGGCACCGCCGCACCGCCGGAGAGACGGGCGGACATGGCCGGACCGTCGCAGGTGCGGACGCAGGGGCGGGTCCCGGCGCCGGCGGGCCACCTGGGCGAGGCCGTGCACGGGTCCTGGCAGGAGCTGATCGACACGCTGTACGACCTCGGACTGGGCCACGAGGCGAGCGAGAGCCCGCGCGCTCTGGCGCGCAGGGTCGCCGAGCAGTGCGGGCTGGACCAGGACGCCGCCGCCTCGGTCACGGCCATCGCCGCGGCCGAGGAGCGCATGCGGTACGCGCGGACGCCGGGGCCGGTGCGCCCGCTGGACGGCGATCTGCGGCGCGTGCGGGACGCCCTGCGCGCCGGGGTCACGCGCGGGCGGCGGCTGCGGGCCACGCTGCTGCCGCCCTCCACGCTGCGCCGGCTCAGGCACGCCGGGGAGAAGGTGCTCGACGGGTTCGACCGGCTGGAGACGCTGCGCCTGTGGCCGCGACGCCGCGACGCCGCCGAGCCCACCGGCGCCGACCTCGTGGAGGAGCGGGTGCTGACCGGCTCCCGCCGCTGACCCGCCCCCCGTCACCGAAGGCCCGCAGGCGACCTGCGGGCCTTCACGCCGCACCTTCCACGTAGGGGCCTTCGCGGTCGTGCGCGCGCGGAGGCGAGGATTCTCCGAGCGAAGATCCTCACCGGTGATGACACGCGGGTGCGGAGTCGCGGTGGGTGGAGGGGATGGTCACCGTGCGTGCGGAGATTCGGGCGGGTGAGAAGTCGCCGTCGGGTCGCCGGAGTGGGAGGAGCGTGCAGGGCCGCCGGGGGCGGGCCGACGCCGTGGGATCACGGGGGCCCGCCGCGGCGGATCAGCGTTCTTCGCCCCTGCGGCGCCAGCGCTCTTCCATGCGCTCCATGAAACTCGGCTTCGCGCCCCGCCGGCGGTCCGGCTTTCCGGTGGCGCCCGGCCTCGTCTCACCGCCGAACCCGTTCATGCGTTTCCAGCACGACAGGCCCCACATGCATGCGGCGAGCATGACCACAAAGCCGACGACACTGAGCGGGATCAGGTCGGGTGCCACGACGCCGACCATCAACAGGACGACACCAAGGACGAAGCCGATGGCGGCTTTGACCAGGCGGCGCTTGTAGTGGTTGCGCGGATCACTGATCCGAACGGTATTGGCCCACTTCGGGTCCTCGGCATAAAGGGCCTGCTCGATCTGGTCGAGCAAGCGCTGCTCGTGCTCAGAGAGCGGCACGGCGCCTCCCAAGGACGGCCCCTAGTCGGGGAAGACGGCAACGGGCACCACAGGGTGTCCGGACCTCGCGGTCGGTTATCCCCAGAATACGAGGCTGTAGACGTAGGCGAAAGAAAACGTCCAACGTAGACCAAACCGGAGGTGACGTCATAGATCCATTCCATCGAACCGAGGGCGAACGAGCGAAGCCGGGCGGACCGCCTCGGGGCCGAACCTCCGCGTGGCGCGGTCCATCGCCATTTCGGCCTCCCGCCAGCCCGTTTCCCGTTCTCCGAGACCGAGCTGATGCGTCGCGGTGCCCGCGGGACGGAGGTTCTCGACCCGCACGCCGACCAGACGGAGCCGTACGCGCTCCAGACCGGCGGCCCGGTAGAGCGCACAGGCAGTGGCATATATCTCTTTCGCCACATCGGTCGCCTCACGGAGCGTGCGCGAGCGGGTGATCGTCGTGAAGTCGGAGCGGCGGAGCTTGACGCTCACCGTGCGGCCGACGTGGCCGCCCGCGCGCAGCCGGGCGGCGACCCGCTCGGACAACCGCAGCAGCTCGCGCCGGATGGCCTCGGGGTCGTCCACGTCGTGGGAGAAGGTCTCTTCGGCGCCGATGCTCTTGTCGGGGGCGTGCGGGGTGACCCTGCGCTCGTCGCGCCCCCAGGCGAGGGCCGCCAGATGGGTCCCGACGGCCCCGAACTCGCGCTGGAGGGTCGATGCGGGCACGTGGGCCAGATCGCCCACGGTCTTGATGCCGAGGCGCACCAGGGCCTGCTCGGTGCGCTCGCCGACGCCCCACAGGGCGGCGACCGGCAGCGGGTGGAGGAACTCCACGACCCCGTCGGCGGGGATGACCAGCAGGCCATCGGGCTTGCAGTGCCGGGAGGCGAGCTTGGCGACGAATTTGCTGCTCGCGATGCCGACCGAGCAGGTGATGCCGTGACGCTCGGCGACCTGGGCGCGAATGAGCGCGGCGATCTCGGCGGGCGGCCCGAGCCGGCGCACGGCACCGCGCACGTCGAGGAACGCCTCGTCGGAGGCGATCGGCTCGACCTCGGGGGTGATGGTGTGGAAGATCTCCATCACGCCCTTGGAGACCTCGGAGTACTTGCCGTGGCTGGGCGGGATGATCACGGCCTGCGGGCACAGGCGGCGGGCGCGGGTCATCGGCATCGCCGAGTGCACCCCGAACCGCCGCGCCTCGTAGGTGGCGCTGAGCACGACCCCCCGGGCGCCCGCGGCGCCGATGATCACGGGGGTGCCCTTCAGCTCGGGGCGTTCGAGCAGTTCGACGCTGGCGAAGAAGGCGTCCATGTCGACGTGCAGGATCGGGCAGCCGGTGTCGTCGGCCAGCGGGGCCCGGCCCGGGCCCTGGTGGTGCGGCCCCGGCTCGGACCGCAGAACCTGCTTGCGCGACACGAGGTCATCCTATCCGAACGGGCGTTCCATCCGGCGGGCGCGCCGGCAGGAGAGGCCCCTCATCGGTGCCCGAGGAAGTGGAGCTGGGTGGCGATGTCGCGCAGCACCGGGTGGGCGGCGGCGGCCTGTTCGAGCGCGATCAGCGCCCGCGCGGCCCCCGGCTCGCCGTCCAGCAGCCGGCCCGGCACCAGGTCGGCGAAGACGCGCACGCCCCTGGCCTCACCGGGGGTGAACCCGGCCGCCGTCAGCAGGCCGGCGAGCGCCTCGCCGCTGAAACGCCGTGGCGTCGGGTCGTGCTCGCCCCACCGGCCGGCCGGATCGGCCAGAGCCTGGCGGGCCTCGTCGAAATGGCCCGACAGGGAGCGGTGGATCGCCGTGGCGACCGGGTTGGCCGCAAGGACGCTGACCACCCCGCCGGGCCTGAGCACGGCGGCGACGGCCTCCAGGGCGCTCGCGGGGTCCTCGACGTACTCCAGCACGCTGTGGCACAGCACCAGGTCGGCGCAGCCCGGCTCGAGCAGCTCGCGCAGGTCGGAGGCGTCGCCCTGGATGCCCTTGACGCTCACCCCCGCCTCGGCCGCCCGGCGTTCGAGGGCGGCCAGCGAGTCGGGGCTGGGGTCGACCACCGTGACGGCGTGGCCCCGCACGGCGAGCGGCACGGCGAACCCGCCCGTGCCGCCGCCGGCGTCGACGATGTCGAGCCGCTCGCGCCCGGTGGCGCCGACCCGGCCGGCCAGCGCGGCCAGCAGCGCGTCCCACACCACGGCGGTGCGCACCGCCGGAGAGGTGGCCGCCTGGCGTGCGGCGCCTTCGGTGCGCAACTTCGGCTCGCCTCCTAAAAGCATGTCGGTCGGCCCCAGCCTACGCCGTGCGGGCCACGGCCCGGCCTCAGAGGGCGAGAGACGGCTTGAGCTGCTTGAAACGGGCGAGCAGGCCGTTGACGAACTGCGGCGACTCGTCGGTGGACAGCTCGGAGGCCAGGTGCACCCACTCGCTGATGACCACCGCCTCGGGAACGTCGGTGACCCACAGCAGCTCGTAGGTGCCGGCCCGCAGCAGGTTGCGGTCGACGGCGGGCATGCGGTCGAGGGTCCAGCCCTCGGAGTAGGTCGAGATCAGCTCGTCGATGCGCGAGCGGTGGCGGCTCACGCCTTCGACCAGCGTCGCGGTGTACTCGTTGACGGGCGGCTCGGCGCGCTCCACCCGTTCGGCGAGCACGCCGACCGGCGGCTCGTCGCGCAGTTCCGCCTCGAAGAGGATGTCAAGGGCGCGCCTGCGAGCCTTTCCCCGAGCCGACACCTCAGGCCCGGCCGAGGTACTCGCCGGTGCGAGTGTCGACCTTGACCTTCTCACCCGTCGTGATGAACAGCGGCACCTTGATCTCGGCGCCGGTCTCGAGCGTGGCGGGCTTGGTGCCGCCGGTCGAGCGGTCGCCCTGCAGCCCGGGCTCGGTCTGGGCGATGAGCAGCTCGACGGCCGCCGGGAGCTCGACGTACAGGACGTTGCCCTCGTTGACGGCCACCGTCGCCAGGGTGTTCTCCAGCAGGTAGTTGGCCGCGTCACCGACGGTCGCCCGCGACACGTTCAGCATGTCGTAGGTCTCGGTGTCCATGAAGACGAAGTCGTCGCCGTCGAGGTAGGAGAACTGCATCTCGCGCTTGTCGACGTTGGCCACCTCGACCTTCACGCCGGCGTTGAAGGTCTTGTCGACGACCTTGCCGGAGAGCACGTTCTTGAGCTTGGTGCGGACGAAGGCGCCGCCCTTGCCGGGCTTGACGTGCTGGAAATCCACCACGCTCCAGAGGTCGCCGCCTTCGAGCTTGAGCACCAGGCCGGTCTTGAGGTCGTTGGTCGTCGCCACTCGTTACTCTCCTGCGTCGTCATGGTCACACTGAGCGCCGTTCCGCCTCACAGGACCAGCAGCTCCTTGGTGGTGCGGGTGAGGAGCTCCGGGCCGCCGGCGCGCGTCACGAGGGTGTCCTCGATGCGGACGCCGCCCCTGCCTGGCAGGTAGACGCCGGGCTCGACGGTGATCGGAACCCGATCGTCAAGTCTACCGGCACCGGCGGGACGCAGGAACGGGTCCTCGTGGATCTCCAGGCCCACGCCGTGCCCGAGACCGTGGCCGAAGTGCGCGGCGTGCCCGGCGGCGTCGATCACCTCGCGCGCGGCGGCGTCCACCTCGGCCGCGGCCGCTCCCGGCGCGAGCGCGTGCCGCCCGGCGCGTTGCGCCGCCCTGACCAGGTCGTACAGCTCTCGCTGCCACCCGGCCACCGGGCCGACGGCGACGGTCCTGGTCATGTCGGCGTGGTAGCCGCCGTACAGGGCGCCGAAGTCGATGGTGACCAGGTCGCCGCGCTCGATGGGGCGCTCGCCGGGGCTGTGGTGGGGGACGGCGCCGTTCGGCCCGCTCGCCACGATGGTGTCGAAGGCGGGTTTGTCGGCTCCGAGCTCCATCATGCGGGCTTCCAGGGCGCGGGCGACCTGCCGTTCGGTCATGCCGGGGGCGATCGCGGCGACCACGTCGGCGAAGGCGCGGTCGGTCAGCTCGCACGCGGTGCGCAGCGCCTGGATCTCCGGCTCGTCCTTCACGACGCGCACGGCCTCCACCAGGCCCTCGACCGGCGGCAGGTCGCCGCCGAGCCGCCGGTAGCGGGCCACGGACATGTCGTGGGCCTCGATGGCCGGCCGGTCGGCCATCGAGGCCAGGGCGCCGGCCACGTCGCGCTCCTGGACGACCTCGACGCCGGGGCAGTCGCGGCGGGCGGTCTCGATGTAGCGGGAGTCGGTCGCGAGGACCGCGGAGGCGTCCGCGCGCACGAGCACGGCGGCGTTCGAGCTGACCAGGCCGGTGAGGTAGCGGACGTTGACGCCGCGGGTGACCAGCAGGGCGGTGACCCCGCGCTCGGCCAGCAGGGCCGCGACCCTGGCCCTCCGCGATTCGTACATGATGGTCATGTCCCGAACTGTACGGTCAGCCGGCCTTCGCCGGGGCGTTGCGGGAGGAGCGCAGCGGCAGCTCGCGCAGGTAGATCACCGCGACGAAGCCGATGACGGCCGCCGGGACGCACGCAAGGAACACCGACTGCATGGCGGCGGTGAAGGATTCCACGACGATGTGCTGCAGGGCCGGGGACAGCCGTCTGATGGCGTCGGGGGTGCCGAGACCGAGGTCGGCGCCCGCCGGGACCGGGACGCGGCCGGAGGCCACCATGGCCGTGATCTCGTCCCTGACCCGGGTGGTGAGCAGGGCTCCCAGGGCCGCCACGCCCACCGCTCCGCCGAGGTTACGGAAGAAGGAGACGCCGGAGGTGGCCACGGCCATGTCGCGCGCCTGCGCGGAGTTCTGGGCGGCCAGGACGAGCATCTGCATGCTGAAGCCGAACCCGGTGCCGAGCAGGGCGGTGTCCAGGCCGATGCTCCAGCCGCTGGAGTCGGTGCGCAGCAGCGACAGCAGAGCGCTGCCGGCGCAGATCAGCAGCAGGCCCGCCACCGGGAAGATCTTCCACCGGCCCGTGCGGGTGACCACGCGCCCGGAGGCCACGGCCGACACCAGCAGGCTCAGCACCAGTGGCGTGGTCATGATGCCGGACATGGTGGGGCTCATGCCCTTGACGACCTGGAAGTACTGCGGCAGGTAGGTCATCGAGCCGTACAGGGCGAGGCCGACGAGCAGGGAGGCGCCGCCGGCCAGGACGAAGGTGCGGTCGCGGAACAGGCGCGGCGGCAGGATGGGGTCGGCGGCGCGGCGCTCGGCGAGGACCGACAGGGCGACCAGCACCGCCGCGAGGGCGCCCAGGCCGAAGCTCCAGCCGGAGTTCCACGCGAACTCGTCGCCGCCGAACGACAGCAGCAGCATCAGCGCGCTGGCCCCGCCGGTGATGGCGAAGGCGCCCCACCAGTCGACGCGGGCGTCGCGGGGGTCGCGGTCGTGGCGCAGCACCCGCTGGATGACGGCGAAGGCCACCAGGGCGAAGGGGACGCAGATGTAGAAGCACCAGCGCCAGCCGAGCCACGGGGCGTCCACGATGAACCCGCCGAGCAGCGGGCCGCCGACCGTGGAGACGCCGAAGACCGCGCCGATGTAGCCGGAGTAGCGGCCCCGCTCGCGCGGAAGCACCACGTCGCCGAGGATCACCTGGGTCAGCGCCGACAGGCCGCCGGTGCCGATGCCCTGCAGGGCGCGGGCGCTGACGAGCATGCCGACGCTCTGCGACGCGCCCGCCAGCAGGGAGGCGGCGATGAACACCACCAGGGCGAGCTGGAACATGCGCTTGCGCCCGAACAGGTCTGACAGCCTGCCCCACAGCGGCGTGGAGGCGGTCATCGTCAGCAGCGGCGCGCTCGCGACCCAGGCGAGCTCGTCCTGCGCGCGGAACTCGCCCACGATGGTGGGCAGCGCGTTGCCGACCAAAGACGTCGAGATCATCGAGGTCATCAGGGCGATGAGCAGCCCGGACATGACCTTGAGGATCTCGCGATGAGTGTAGGTCCGGCGGCCCCCCGACTCGCCATGCGCGTCCGCCCGGGTGTCCCCCTGCACCACCACTACAGGCCCCCAGTTTTCAGCTTTTACCAACTATTTGTATTAGAGACCTGTTTACCTGTCAAACAGCTACAGAGCGTTATATGCAGCCGTGCGCATGTTGAGGCCCGGAGCGAAGGGGACGGCCGCGCGGGCGCCTCCGGCCTGGGACTGGGACCGGACGACGCCGCCGCGCGACGCGCCGCGAGACAGGTCAGCCCGCCAGCTCCCTGATCTTCTCGATCAGCGCCAGGCGCTCCTTGTGCGACCCCGCGATCGGGTTGACGTTGATGGTGGTGACCCCCGACTCCCGCAGGGCCGCGACGCGGTCGCGGACGAAGCCCTCGGGGCCGACCAGCGACATCTTCTCCAGCAGTTCCATCGGCACCTGGGCCGCGGCCTCGTCCTTCTTGCCTTCGAGGTAGAGGTCCTGGATGCGCTCGGCCTCCCGCTCGTAGCCGTAGCGCCGCGCCAGGTCGTTGTAGAAGTTCTTGCCCTTGGCGCCCATGCCGCCGATGTAGAGCGCCGCCATCGGCCTGCCGAACTCCAGGTAGCCCGAGACGTCGTCGCCGATCGCCAGGGTGGCCTGGGCGATGACGTCCAGCTCCCCCAGTTCGGGGTCGCGTCTGGCCTTGCCCGCCGCCAGGGACGCGCCCCACACGCCGGCGGCCTTCTCGGGGACGTAGAAGATCGGCTCCCAGCCCTCGGCCAGCTCGGCGGTCAGCTCGACGTTCTTCGGGCCGATGGCCGCCACCACGATCGGGATGCGCGGCCGGACCGGGTGGTTGATCAGCTTGAGCGGTTTGCCCAGGCCGGTGCCCTGCCCGGCGGGGAGCGGCAGGGTGTAGTGGCGGCCCTCGTAGGTCAGCCTCTCGCGCCGCCACACCTTGCGGCAGATCTCGATCACCTCGCGCGTGCGGGCCAGCGGCGCGGTGTAGGGCACGCCGTGGAAGCCCTCGATCACCTGCGGGCCCGAGGCGCCGAGGCCGAGCACGAAACGGCCGTCGGAGACGTAGTCCATGCCGGCCGCCGTCATGGCGAGCAGCGTGGGCGTGCGCGAGTAGATGGGCAGGATGCCGGAGGCGATCTGCAGTCGTTCGGTTCTCGCGGCGATGTAGCCCATCTGGCTCACGGCGTCGAAGCTGTAGGCCTCGGCGACGAAGACGATGTCGAGCCCGGCGCTCTCGTAGTCGGCCAGCTCGGCGACGGTCTCCTTGAACCCCCCGGCGTAGTTCAGTGCCATGCCGATGCGCATCCCGGTCCTCCTACTCGTGGGTAACAGAAGGATGTTCCCCTATTTCGACGGCCAAGGCCAACAGCGGCGTGGCCGGAAGCGGCCACGGCACGCCGAGGACCCCAGGGACGTCAGGGCACACCAGAGCGCGAGGGGATGTGACCAACGGACGCCAGGGGACGCCAGGTTGACGCTAGGGGACGCGGCCGACGCCGCCCAGCACCGGCAGGAACCCCCCGCCCAGCGGCAGGGCGTCCGGGGACGGCCGCCACTCGTTGAGCGGGACGACGCCGGGGTCGATGACCTGCAGCCCGTCGAACAGCCGCAGGATGGACGCGCGCGGCCGGGCCTCCAGGATGGCGTTGGCCGCGCCGTAGACCTTGCGACCCTCGGCCATCTCCGAGGGGAACGCGTCGGAGCCGAGATGCGAGATCACGATGTGGCTGCCGCTCGGCAGCGCCCGGGCGTAGGCGGCGACCAGGCCCCAGGGGTCCTCCTGGTCGGGGACGAAGTGCAGGCACGACACCATGAGCACGCCGACCGGGCGGTCGAGGGCGAAGGTGGCGGGCAGCGCCGAGAAGATCTCGTCGGGGCGACGCAGGTCGGCCTCCAGGAAGGACACCCGCGGGTTGGTGGCGAGCAGCGCCCTGCCGTGGGTGGCCACGACGGGGTCGTTGTCGACGTAGACGACCTGGGCGTCCGGAGCGGCGGCCAGCGCCACCTCGTGCACGTTGTTCTGGGTGGGCAGGCCGGCGCCGAGGTCGAGGAAGCCGCGCACCCCGACCTCGCGGGCCAGGAACCTGACGGCCCTGCCGAGGAAGTCGCGGTTCTCGCGCACCGCCTCCCGCACCTTCCCCTGCGAGATCTCGATCACCTTCTCGGCGGCGGCGCGGTCGGCGGGGAAGTGGTTCTTGCCGCCGAGGTAGTAGTCGTACATCCGGGCGACGTTCGGGCGGCCCACGTCCAGCTCTTTGGAAGGACGCTGCTCGTCCACCATCACCCGTCTCCTCTCCGCCGATGGCATGATCGTACTGCCCGCGCCGGTGGCCGGGAAAGGCGCAGGTCGCGCCGGATCAGCCGTCGCGGGCGCCGAGCGCGTCCAGATCGCCCGGGGTGTCGACGTCCGCGGGGTCGCCGGCGTCGTCGCAGGGCACCGGCATCACCAGCTCAGGATGGGCCCGCAGGAACGGCCGGGCGCCGACGTCGCCCTCGGCGAGCGCCCCGACCTCGGCGAAGTGCTCGCGCGCGATCAGCACCGGGTTGCGCGGCGCGCCGCCGTAGGCGGCCACCGCGACCGTCGCGCCGGCCCGGAAGGCGGCGACCAGGCGGCGCACGGCCTCCGGGCGGATCAGCGGCTGGTCGGCCAGGGCCACCACCACCGCCCCGGCCTCGCCGGGCACCGCCGCCAGCCCGGCGCGCAGGGACGATCCCATGCCGGTGGCCCAGTGCGGGTTGTGCACCTCGACCGCGCCGGGGACCCCTGCGGGCGCCGCGCCCAGCACCACCAGCACCGGGTCGCATCCGCCGTCGCGCAGCAGCCGCACGCCGCGGTCGGCGAGCCGCTCCCCCGCGTACTCCACCAGGGCCTTCGGCGCGCCGAAGCGGCTGCCGCCGCCGGCGGCGAGCAGCAGGCCGGCGACCGGGGTCACGGGCGCTCCTCACGGGGGCCGGTGGCGGTCTCCCCCTGGTCGGCGCCGTGGATGCGGCCGCTGGTCTCGGTCAGCGCCCGCCCCGAGCCGCCCCAGCGGAGCTGGATCAGCTCGGCGGCGATGGACACCGCCGTCTCCTCCGGGGTGCGGGCGCCGAGGTCCAGGCCGATTGGCGAGCGCAGCCGCACCAGGTCGGCCTCGGGCACCCCCGACTCGCGCAGCCGTTCCAGGCGGTCCTCGTGGGTGCGGCGCGAGCCCATGGCGCCGACGTAACCGGCGGGGGTGCGCAGCGCGACCTCCAGCAGCGGCACGTCGAACTTGGGGTCGTGGGTGAGCACGCAGATGACGGTGCGCTCGTCGACCTGCGCGGTGGACAGGTAGTCGTGCGGCCACTTCACCACGACCTCGTCGGCCTCGGGGAAGCGCTTGGCGGTGGCGAACACCGGGCGGGCGTCGCAGACCACGACGTGGTAGCCGAGGAACTTGCCGAGGCGCGCGACGGCGGCGGCGAAGTCGATCGCGCCGAAGACCAGCATGCGCGGCGGAGGGGCGAAAGAGTGGACGAACACCGCCAGGTCGTCCAGCCGCCGCTCGCCCTCGGGGCCGTACCTGCGCACGCCGGTGAGGCCCTGGGCGAGCATGCCGCGCGCGTCGTCGTCCACGGCGGCGTCCAGCCGGGCGGCCCCGAGCGACCCCGACGCCCGGCCGTCCCAGGCGACCCTGCGCGCGCCGACCCGCCCGGGCCCGGACATGACGGTGGCGACCGCGACCGGCTCGTGCCGCCGCACCGACGCGGCGATCTCGCCCAGCTCGGGGAAGGTCCGGCGCGACACCGGCTCGACGAGGATGTCGATGATCCCTCCGCAGGTGAGCCCGACGGAGAAGGCGTCGTCGTCGCTGACCCCGTACCGCTGCAGCACCGGGCGGCCGGTGGCGGTCACCTCCTGAGCCAGCTCGTACACCGCGCCCTCCACGCAGCCGCCGGACACGCTGCCGACGGCCTCCTCGCCGAGGACGGCCATGGAGGCGCCGGGCGGCCTCGGGGCGCTGCGGAAGGTGCCGACCACCGTCGCCAGGCCGAAGGTCTCTCCGGCCTCCCACCACCGCACGATCTGCGACAGCACGTCACGCATGCGACAGCCTTTCCGCCAGTTCCTCGAACGCCGCCAGGCTATGCCCCGCGACGAACGCCCCGACGTGCGGCAACGCCGCGCGCATGCCGCCGGTCAGCGGCAGGTAGCCCTCCCGGCCCTTGTGCGGGTTGACCCACACCACCCGGCGGGCGAGCCGCGACAGCCGCGCCATCTGGGCGCCGAGCAGCGAGGGGTCGCCCCGCTCCCAGCCGTCGGAGGCGATGACCACGACCGCGCCCCGGGCGCAGGACCACCGGTCGAGGAACTCCTTGAGCTCCTCGCCGAGGCGCGTGCCGCCGCTCCAGTCGGGGATCGCCTCGGACACGCGCAGCATCGCGGCGCCGGCGTCGCGCCGGCGCAGTTCGCCGGTGACCCGCGTGAGCCGGGTGCCGACGCTGAAGACCTCGGTGGCGCGCGGCTCGCACCGCACCAGCGCGTGGGCGAAGCGCAGCAGCGTGTCGGCGTAGGGGGCCATCGACCCGCTGACGTCGACCAGCAGGACGACGCGCCGGGGAGTCGCGCGCGGCGCGCGGCGGCGCAGGCGGGCGATCTCCCCGCCTCTGCGCAGGGTCTCGCGCATCGTGCGGCGCGGGTCCAGGATGCCGCGGGCGGCCGGGGTGAACCGCCGGGAGCGGCGCTGCTCGCGGCGGGCGCGCAGCAGGGCGAGCAGGCGGTTGATCTCCTCGCGCTCGGCGGCGGTCAGGCGGGCGACGTCGCGGCGTCTGAGGACCTCGGTGGGGCTGGCCGTCGCCGCGAGGGCCTCCTGGTCGCCGGGCTCGCGCGTCCCGGCGCCGTCCGCGGCGGCGACGTGCCGGACGACGGTGACCGCCGGCGGGGCCGCGCGGCCGGCGCGGGCGCGGTCGCCGCCGAAGTAGGCGGCGAAGCACCGGTCGTAGCGGGGCAGGTCGTCGGGGCCGGCGCACAGGGTCAGGCGGCCGGCCCAGTAGACGCTCCCCGAATCTCCGGCGCCGAGATGGCCCGCGGCGCGCAGGAACGCCTGGGTGCGCTCGTGGTCGGCGGGAACGCCGGCCGCCCGCAGCGTGCGGGCGAACCCCGTCATGGTCGCCGTCATGCTCGCGGTCATGGTCGCGGCGACCCCCTCGCCCGGCCGCGCTCCGGCGGCGGTGCGGCGGGGGCCGCCCTCACGCATGGCGCAGCAGGCCGTTCGCCAGGGCGGCCTGCTGGTCCTCGCGGTACTTCAGCACCGCGCCCAGCGTCGCGGCGGCGAGCCCCGGGTCCAGGTCGCGGGCGCC
This sequence comes from Sphaerisporangium sp. NPDC005289, assembly GCF_040607455.1. Classification (NCBI taxonomy): domain Bacteria; kingdom Bacillati; phylum Actinomycetota; class Actinomycetes; order Streptosporangiales; family Streptosporangiaceae; genus Sphaerisporangium; species Sphaerisporangium sp. NPDC005289. The sequence continues at coordinate 100,945 of NZ_JBEXGS010000023.1, read as the reverse complement.
GAGGGTGAGCAGGGCCTGCGTCCAGTCGAGGGTCTCGGCGACGCCCGGCGGCTTGAGCAGGCCGGCGCCGCGCAGCCGGCCCGCCGCGGCGGCCACCTGGCCGGCGAGGGTCTCGGTGCAGTCGGGCAGCCGCCGGAGCAGGATGGCGACCTCCCGGTCGAAGGACGGGTGCTCCAGCCAGTGGTACAGGCACCGGCGCTTGAGCGCGTCGTGCACGTCGCGGGTGCGGTTGGAGGTGACGACCACGACGGGCGGCGTCTCGGCCCTGACCGTGCCCAGCTCGGGGATGGAGATGGTGAAGTCGGACAGCACCTCCAGCAGGAACGCCTCGAACTCGTCGTCGGCCCGGTCGACCTCGTCGACCAGGAGCACGCTGGGCCGGGTCTCCAGCGCCCGCAGCAGCGGGCGGGCGATCAGGAAGCGCCGGTCGTACAGCTCGCCCTCCAGCCGGGCGGCCTCGCCCGCGCCGGTCGCGCCGGTGGCCTCGGCGGCCTTCAGGTGCAGGAGCTGGCGGGCGAAGTCCCAGTCGTAGAGCGCCTGGGCGGCGTCGAGGCCCTCGTAGCACTGCAGGCGGATCAGCGGCGCGCCGAGCACGGCGGCGAGGGTCTTGGCCAGTTCGGTCTTGCCGACGCCGGCCTCCCCTTCCAGGAACAGGGGGCGGCCCATTCTCAGCGCGAGGAAGCACGCGGTCGCGAGCCCCTCGTCGGCGAGGTACGCCCGCTCGCCGAGCAGGCCGGCCAGCACGGCGGGGCTCTCGATCTCGCGGACTCGCGATGTCTCTTGCCGCACCCCCTCAGATTACGCGCCACCCGGGCCCCTCGCCCCTGCCCGGACAGGCCCGTCCGGCGTATTACCTATTGACTTGGTAGGTTTAGGGGGCAACCATGAGGGGACGCCCCCACGCGACGATCCTGCGAGGTCCTCCCATGTCCTCCCCCGCACTGGACGCCCAGACGGTGCGCGGACCGGCCGCCCCCCTGGTGACCACCCACCGGCCGCCCCGTCCCCGCACCGCTCCCGCCCGGTCCATGGCATGGCAACGCGGACGCCGGCCTCGGCTTCATGATCAACGACGCGCGCGAGTTCCTGCGCCCCGACGTCATCGTCGTCGGCTGGAAGATCGGCGGGGTGTTGCCGACAAGAAGGAGAACTGTCCTTCAAGGACATCACGGTGAGCTACCTGCAGCCCGCCGACGCGCTGGCCGCCTTCACCTCCGGGCGCGTCGACGCCTGGGCCATCTGGGACCCCTATACCTCACAGGCGCGCATCGGCAACGCCGCCAAGGTGCTGGTCGACGGCGAGGGCTACGCCTTCCAGGTCGCCGGACGGGCCGCGCTCGCCGACCAGGCCAAGGCCGGGGCGATCCGCGACTACCTCGCCCGGCTGCAACGCGCCAAGATCTGGGCCAACACCCACCAGGCCGAGTGGGCGAAGGTCTGGGCGAAGGAGACGGGCCTGCCGCTCCCGGTCACCACCGCCGCCGCGGGCAACCGCACGACCACCCCGGTGCCCATCGACGACACCGTCATCGCCTCCGAGCAGGAGATGGCCGACGCCTTCACCGCCGAGGGGCTGATCCCGGGCAAGGTCGCCTTCGCCGACCACACCGACCGCCGCTTCAACGACATCGTCACGAAGGACGCCTGAGCCATGACCCTGAAGTTCCACTGGTTCCTGCCCACCTCCGGCGACAGCAGGGCGATCATCGGCGGGGGCCACGGGCTCTCGCGCGGCCACGGCCGCAGCGCCGCGGCCGCCTACCGGCCCCCGTCGGTCGACTACCTCGGGCAGATCGCCCGCTCGGCCGAGCAGCTCGGGTTCGAGGCGGTGCTCACCCCGACCGGCACCTGGTGCGAGGACGCCTGGCTGGTCACCGCGGCGCTCACCCAGCAGACCACGCGGCTGAAGTTCCTGGTCGCCTTCCGTCCCGGCTTCCTGTCGCCCACCCTGGCGGCGCAGATGGCCGCCACCTACCAGCGCATCTCCGGCGGCCGGCTCCTGCTCAACATCGTGACCGGCGGCGAGGGCGCCGAGCAGCGCCGCTTCGGCGACCACCTGTCCAAGGACGAGCGGTACGCGCGCACCGACGAGTTCCTGTCGGTGGTGCGCGGGGCGTGGAGCGGCGTCCCCTACGACTTCTCCGGCGCCTACTACCAGGTGGAGGGCGCCACGGTCGCCGAGGCGCCCGACCCGGTGCCCGAGCTGTACTTCGGCGGATCCTCCCCGGCGGCGGGCGCGGTCGCCGCCCGGCACGTGCAGACCTACCTCACCTGGGGCGAGCCGCCCGCCCAGGTCGCCGAGAAGCTCGCCTGGGTGCGCGGGCTGGCCGCCGAGCAGGGGCGCACGCTGCGGTTCGGCATCCGGCTGCACGTGATCACCCGGGACACCTCTGAGGAGGCGTGGGCCGAGGCCGGCCGTCTGCTGTCGCGCATCGACCCCGCCGACATCGCGGCCGCGCAGCGCACTCTGGCCCGCAGCGAGTCGGTCGGGCAGAAGCGCATGCTGGCGCTGCACGAGGGCTACCGGCGTGACGGCGGCGATCCGCACGAGCTGGAGGTGTACCCGAACCTGTGGGCGGGGGTCGGCCTGGTGCGCGGCGGCGCGGGCACCGCGCTGGTGGGCAGCCACGCCGAGGTGGCCGGTCTCATCGAGGAGTACGCCGCCCTGGGCATCACCGAGTTCGTCCTGTCGGGCTACCCGCACCTGGAGGAGGCCTACTGGTTCGGCGAAGGCGTCCTGCCCGGACTCCACCGCCGCGGCGCCCTCGACCGCGCCCTCACCCCCGTCACCGTCTGACCCGCCCTCCTTCCCTCCCCTGGGGTATCCGTCCGCTTCAGATCTTCAGCGCGTGGCTCTCGTGAATGTGCCCGGCCTGGGCCGCGGCGCCCGGCGAGGACGACGCGGCCGTTCCGCGACGGTCAGCGGACCTTGGCGAAGAACGCGCGGAGGTCGGCGGCGAGGTGGTCCGGCTGGTCCATGGCGATGAAGTGGTGGCCGCCGGGGTTGTCCTGCGGCCAGTGGACGATGGTGTTGTGGCGTTCGGCGAGCCGGCGGATTCCGGGCGGTCCGCTGTAGACGCCGGTCGGTACGGCCATCTGTCCCTCCGGCCAGCCGAAACCGGTGCTGTCGTAGTACGGCCAGGCCGACGTCCCGAACGTCCCGGTGAACCAGTACAGGCTCACGTTGGTGAGGAACAGGTCGCGGTCGATCACCTGCTCGAGCGGCCTGCCGGAGGCGTTGAACTCATGGAACTTCTGCGTCATCCAGGCCAGTGCCGCGATCGGGGAGTCGTGCCATCCGTGGGCGAAGGTCTGCGGCGCCGCGCGCAACAGCGCATGGTGGTCGACTCCGTTCATCCAGTCCTGTCGCTGAAACCACGCGAAGGCCGCCCGCTCCTCCTCGGTCATGTCCGGAAGGTCCTTCTCGGTGGGAAAGCCGAGGCCGCTGACGACGTAGACGCCGGCCACGTGGTCCGGAGCGGCCTTGGCCACCTCCGGCGCGACGTAGGCGCCGAAATCTCCGCCCTGCGCGCCGTACCGCTCGTAACCGAGACGGCGCATCAGCTCCGTCCAGACGCGCGCCACACGCGCCGCGGTCCATCCTGTCCCGCGCGGCGGTGCGGAGAAGCCGAAGCCCGGCAGGGAGGGCACGACGACATGGAACGCTTCGGCGGGATCACCGCCGTGCGCGCGGGGATCGGTGAGCCGGCCGATGAGATGGGCGAACTCCGCGAAGGAGTTCGGCCAGCCGTGCGTGAGGATGAGCGGGAGAGCGTCGGGCTCGGCTGAGCGCACGTGCAGGAAATGGATCTCCTGACCGTCGATCTCGGTCATGAACTGCGCGAACCCGTTCAGTCGCGCCTCGTGCGTGCGCCAGTCGTACTCCTCGCGCCAGTAGCGGGCCAGTTCCCGGAGGTAGGTGACGGGGACGCCGCGAGTCCATCCGCCGCCGGGCAGTTCGCGAGGCCACCGGGTGCGGTCCAGCCGGTGGTGCAGGTCGTCCAGGTCGGCCTGGGCGATGTCGATCTGGAAGGGACGGATGTGGGTGCTCATGCTTCTCTCCCGATGTGCCGCGATGACGGGATCGACGCTAGAGGCCATATAGGCCGGATCCTGACCTACATGGCCGGGCATGCTGGAGGCCATGGGAGACATGCCCGCACGCCTGCTCGATCTGCTGTCATTGCTGCAGAGTCCGCGCGACTGGCCGGGGAGCGAGTTGGCCGGGCGCCTCGGGGTAAGCCGCCGCACCGTCCGCCGCGACATCGACCGCCTGCGCGAGCTGGGATATCCGGTGCGGGCGGCGATGGGCGCGGTGGGCGGCTATCGGCTCGCCGCGGGCACGGCCATGCCGCCGTTGCTGCTGGACGACGAGGAGGCGGTGGCCATCGCCGTGGGCCTGCGCACCGCGGCCTCGCATCCGGTGGCCGGCATCGAGGAGGCGTCGGTACGTGCTCTGGCCAAGCTGGAGCAGGTCCTGCCGTCCCGGCTGCGGCACCGAGCAGGCGTGCTCGCCGCGGCGACCGTGACGATGCCGCCCGGAGGCGAGGCGCCCGTCGACCCGCGGAATCTGGTGGTGCTCGCCGCGGCCGCCACCAACCGTGAACGCCTGCGCTTCGCCTACCGGTCCGGCGACGGCACCGAGACCAGGCGCCTGACCGAGCCGTACCGCCTGGTGGCGGCGGGGCGCCGCTGGTATCTGCTGGCGTACGACAACGACCGCGACGACTGGCGCTTCTTCCGCGTCGACCGCATCGGCGAGCCGCAGGCGACCGGCGTGCGGGTCCCGGCCCGTGTGCCGCCCGAACAGGACGCGGCCGCGTTCGTCACCGGCAAGATGTACTCGCTCGCGCCCACCTACCAGGTGGTGGCGACCTTGCACCTTCCGGCCGGCCAGGTGAGAAGCCGGCTCGGCCCCGCCGCGGGAGAGGTCGAACCGATCGGCGAGCGTAGCTGCCGCCTGCGGGGACCGGCCGACACCCTGGAGTGGACGGCGGCGCGCCTGCTCATGCTGGGCTGCGAGTTCGAGGTGCACGAGCCGCCCGAGCTGTCGGCGTATCTGCGCGAACTGGGCGCCCGCGCCACCCGCGCCGCCCAGCCTCCCGGCGGAGCCGGCGACGCACCGGGCTCCGGCGGCCCGGACGACACGCGCACCCTGTCACCCGGGTCCGAAACCTGACAGGTCCTGCCTGGACTCCACCGCCGAGGCGCCCCGAACCCGCCCCCCGTCCCGGTCACCGGCCTGCGGCATGTCCCCCCTCTTCTTCAGCCGCGGTCGGGGGCTTCGCCGTAGGTGTGGATGAGGGCGCGGAGTTCGGCCACGGCCTTGCGGGAGCGGGCCTTCTCGGCGCCCTGGATGCCCATGGCGCCGACGCTGGACCCGTCGGCCAGGTCGAGCTTGGGCCACGGCTCGCCCTCGGGCATGGTCACGCCCAGCACCTCGGGCCACTCGTACCGGTGGACGCGCACGGCGTTGACGACGGTGATGCCGCGGTCGTCGGCCTCCACCCGCAGCCGGCCGAGCAGGTGGAGGATGAAGCCGACCAGGCACCCGAAGGCCACCAGGCCGATGCGGTCGGGCAGCTTGAACGGCGCCGGGAGCACCAGGGCCAGTACGAGCGACCCCACGACCATCACCGTGGCGAACCCGTAGGCCAGGATCATGGCCCGGCGCGGACGCCAGGTCATCGGCAGGGGCGGCGTCTGCTCCGTGTCAGGCACGGCGGCCCGTCCGGCGGTGGGGGCAGGTCGGCCGGCGGGCCGGTCGGCTGGTTGAACGGCGCGGCAAATCGCTCATCCCTTCAGGTCACGCAGCACCATCGCTGTCTCGAGAGCCGCGACCGTGGCCTCGTACCCCTTGTCCTCATGGCTGCCGGGGAGGCCCGCGCGGTCGACGGCCTGATCAAGGTTGTCACATGTCAGCACCCCGTTGCCCACCGGAGTCGACTCGTCCAGGGACACCCGGGTCAGTCCGGATGTGACCGAGTCGCAGACGTACTGGAAGTGGGCGGTCTCGCCGCGGACGACCACGCCGAGGGCGACGACCGCGTCGCAGCGCCGCGCCAGAGCCTGGGCGACGACCGGGACCTCCAGGGAGCCCGCGACCCGGACGGTGACCCACTCGGCCCCGCACTCCTTGGCCGCCTGCTCCGCGCGGGCCACCAGCTGGTCGGTGATCTCCTGGTGCCAGCGGGCCGCGACGATGCCGACCCGCAGTCCCTCGGCGACGACGGGGGCGGCCTGGGGCCGTCCGGTACCGCTCACCGGTGCTCCTCTCTCGCCGAGGCCGGCGTGGGCCGGCTCATCGGACGCCTTCGATCTGGTGGCCGAGGCGGTCGCGCTTGGCCGTCAGGTACTTGATGTTGTACTGGTTGGCGGCGGCGGGCATGGCCTCGCGGCCGAGCACCTTGATGCCGTAGCCGTCCAGCCCGCGCAGCTTGGCCGGGTTGTTGGTCAGCACGCGCACCGACTTGACCCCGAGGTCGGCCAGCATCTGGCCGGCGTTGGAGAACTCGCGGGCGTCCACCGGCAGGCCGAGCTCCAGGTTGGCGTCCACGGTGTCGCTGCCGTTGTCCTGCAGGCTGTAGGCCCGCAGCTTGGCCAGCAGGCCGATGCCGCGGCCCTCGTGCCCGCGCAGGTAGACGATCACTCCCCTGCCCTCGGCGGCGACGGCGCGCATGGCGTGGTCGAGCTGCACCCCGCAGTCGCAGCGCAGCGAACCCAGGACGTCCCCGGTCAGGCACTCGCTGTGGGCGCGGACCAGGATGTTCTCCCCGTCGCCGAGGTCGCCGTACACCAGGGCGAGGTGCTCGCCGCCGTCGATGCCGCTGGCGAAGCCGTAGGCCCGCCACACGCCGTAGCGGTTGGGGATCTCGGTGACCGCGACCCGCTGGACCACCCGTTCGGTGCGGCGGCGGTACTCGGCGAGCTGCTCGATGGACACCAGCGCCAGGTCGTGCTCGTCGGCGAACACCCGCAGCTCGGGCAGGCGCGCCATCGTCCCGTCGTCGTTGACGATCTCGGCCAGCACGCCTGCGGGGGTGAGCCCGGCCAGCCGGGCGAGGTCGACGGCGGCCTCGGTGTGGCCGCGCCGGGCGAGCACGCCACCCTCGTGGTAGCGCAGCGGGAAGATGTGGCCCGGCCGCGCCAGCTCGAACGGCTCGGTGGCCGAGTCCGCCAGCGTGCGGATGGTCTTGGCGCGGTCGGCGGCCGAGATGCCGGTGCTCACCCCGTCGCGGGCGTCCACGCTGATGGTGTAGGCGGTGCGCAGCCGCTCGCGGTTCTGGTGGACCATGAGCGGCAGGCCGAGGCGGTCCAGGTCCCGCCCGAGCATGGGGACGCAGATCACGCCGCTGGTGTAGCGGATGGTGAAGGCCAGCAGCTCCGGGGTCGCCTTGGAGGCGGCGAAGATGATGTCGCCCTCGTTCTCGCGGTTCTCGTCGTCGACGACGACCACCGGCCTGCCGCGGCCGATGTCGTCGATCGCCCGCTCGATCGGGTCCAGCGTGATGTCGCTCATGCCGTTGCCACCTCCAGTCCGCGGCTGTACTGCCGCCGCCATTCGCGGATCCCGAGCAGGACCATGACGAAGAAGATTCCGTAGACGACGCCGGAGACGACCAGGCCGGAACCGAACGCCAGGGGCACGCCGACGAGGTCGACGGCGATCCAGATCCACCAGAAGTCGATCAGGGCCCTGCCCTGGGCGTAGGTCGCGATGGCGCTGCCGACGAAGATGTAGGCGTCGGGGAGCGGCGCCCACGACCAGCCGGTGACCGAGAAGAACAGGGCGACCAGCGCGGTCGCGGCCACCATGACCGCGACCAGCGTGAGGCGCTCGCGGGTGCGCCCGGGACGCACGGGCAGCGGCTCGCCGTCCCTGGTGCCGCGCATCCAGCGGAACCAGCCGTAGAGGGCCAGCAGGCCGAACATCGCCTGCTTCAGCGCGTTGCCGGTGATGTGGGCCTGGACGGAGGCGACGAACAGCAGCACCGAGCCGACGAGCTGCACCGGCCAGGTCCAGATGGTGCGCTTCATGGCGAGCACGACGGTGGACAGCGCGCAGATGTTGCCGACCAGGTCGGTCCACAGCACGTGCTGGCCGAGCAGGTCGAAGCCGGCCTCGGTCCAGCTCATGACGCCACGCCCTGTCCCCGGGGGGCGAGGAGCTTCTCGACGTACTTGGCGATGACGTCGACCTCGAGGTTGACCGGGTCGCCGGGCTTCTTGGTTCCGAGGGTGGTGAGCCCGAGGGTGGTGGGGATGAGGCTGACGGCGAACGCGCCGGGCTCCACGGCGGCGACGGTGAGGCTGACGCCGTCGACGGCGATCGAGCCCTTCTCGACCACGTACCGGTCGAGCTCGGCGGGCAGGGACACCCGCACGATCTCCCAGTGCTCGGCGGGCTCGCGCGCGAGCACGACGCCGGTGCCGTCCACGTGGCCCTGGACGATGTGACCGCCGAGCCGCTGGTCGGCGCGCACGGCCCGTTCGAGGTTGACCGGGTCGCCGGGGGTGAGCGCGCCGAGCGAGCTGCGGTCGAGGGTCTCCTTCATCACGTCGGCGGTGAAGGTCTCGCCCTCGACGGTGACGACGGTCAGGCAGACCCCGTTGACCGAGATCGACTCTCCGTGGCGGGCCCCGGGGGCGACGGCCGGGCCGCGGACGGAGAAGCGTGCCGCGTCGGGCAGCGCCTCCACCGCGGCGATCTCGCCGAGCTCCTCGACGATTCCTGTGAACATCAGATCTCCTTGTGCGACGCGACCGGCGGCGGGCCGGAGCGCGAGCCGTTCAGTGGCGTGCGTGAGGGACCAACCCACCGGGGCGTCCGCCTCTTCCGCGCCTCGGGCGCGGCACGGGGGACCCGCGTCGGGGTGTGCACGGCAACGGACGGCGCGGCGCGCTCTGCGGCGCGGCACGCGGGATACGATGATCGGCCCACCCGGCCCCTCCTACTCGCCAGTAGCTTTCTTGCCACGGCGGGCCCCGGGGTGATCGGGTGCGGCACGCACCACGAAGGCGCACGGCGACGGATCGCCGGACGCTCGCGCGCTTCCTCCCATCCGGACTTTCACCGTCGGTCCTGGAATTCCACCAGGTCAACCGGCCGATGGACTCGGCCGGGTCGCGGACTGTCACCGCCGGTTCGGAATTTCACCGACCCCGGAGCACGCTGCTCTGCTCTCAGTGTGCCACGCTCGGCAAAGCGGGCGTAACCCGCGAGAACCCCTATGGTCAACAAGCGCTTGGTAGGTGGGGTACCCCCGGGGTCAGGCCGCCGACATCAGCTTCCGGGCGCGCCGGGCGTCCGGGCTGTAGCGCAGCCCCTCGGGGATCACCCGCGTGCCGTGGTACAGCGCCTTGAGCGCCACGCCCGCCCACACGTCCTCCAGCGGGGTCGCCGGCAGCCGGTACAGCCGCCGGGCCCAGCGCGGCAGCGTGGCGAACGCGAGCAGGGTGATGAGCGGGACGGCCGGCTTGAGCGCGGCGAGGCGCGCGGGCACCGGGGCGTTCAGCGACAGCAGCAGCGGATGGGCCGCCTCGGGCACCAGGTACAGGCCCGGGCGCCGGTCCTCGATGTAGGCGCGCATCTCGGCCACCGAGCCGGGCACGTCGTCCTCGGCCAGCCCGACGAGCGCGGCCGAGCGCCGCTGCTCGGCGACGAACCGGTCGGCATCCTCGGCGCTGAGCCGCACGCCCGCGCGGCGGGCCACCGTCAGGTAGGAGTCGACCTCGCCGACGTGGACCCAGCGCAGCGCGTCGGGGTCGTCGAGCCGGAAGTCCTCGCCGGTGTCGGGGTCGTGCGCGGTCAGCCTGGCGTGGATCTTGCGCACCCGGGCGCCCGCCTTGCCGGCCTCGGCCGTGGTGCCGTAGGTGCGGACCCGGACGAACTCGGTGGTGCGCCAGAAACGCGCCCACGCCTCGTCGGGGTCCAGCAGGGCGGAGTTCTGCACCAGGCCGCGCATCGCCCGCGGGTGCAGGCCCTGCATGAGCAGCGCGCGGAAGCCGCCGACGAACTGGACGGGCTCCCCCATCACCCGCCAGGTCACCGACTGCGGACCGAAGAGCCCGTGGTCCATCGCGCACACCTCCGCAGAACCCGTAAGTGACGCGTTACCCCGGATTCCGCCGTCCACACCGGGAACCGCGCAGGAGGCGGCACTTTTACGAGGGACGCCTGTTATGCGGACGGTCACGTCATGGCCAGGTCATGGCTGTGTCACAAAATCGTGACACAGCGCGCGACAGGGGATCCATAGTGTGTCGTACGCCATCACCGCAGGTCAATGGGGTAGCGGACACAACCTGATTGACATTGCACAACGAACGTTAAAAAGAACCTCCGCGGGCGGCCAGGAGATTGACCAACGGCTAATTAATTGCCAAAGTTCCCTCTAGTCACGATTTACTGCGATCAGATCTCTGGGGTGGCACCCGCACAATGGCTCTCCCCTCTCCGGCAAGGACCGAAGGCTCCGACCCCGTGGACGCCGTCCAGGCCGCGACCGCCGGCACCGGCGCGACCACCCTCGTGGGCCGCTCGCCGGCCCAGCTCATGTGGCGGCGCTTCCGCCGCGACAAGACGGGCGTGGTCTCCGCCGTCATCGTCGTGTTCTTCGTCCTGGTCGCGCTCGGCGCGCCGCTGATCTCGGCGGTGTACGGCAAGGACCCCTACACGACCTACGGGCTGGACAACCCCGGGCTGCTCAACGCCTACGGCTTCCCGATCCTGCCGAACGGCGGCATCAGCTCGCAGTTCTGGTTCGGCATCGAACCCGGGCTCGGCCGCGACGTGTTCACGCAACTCGTCTACGGCATCCGCACCTCACTGCTGATCGCCCTGGCCGCCACGATCATCACGACGGTGCTCGGCATCGTGGTGGGCATCGTCGCCGGGTACGCGGGAGGGCGCACCGACTACCTCATCGGCCGCGCCATCGACGTCCTGCTGTCCTTCCCCTCGACGCTGTTCATCATCGCCTTCATGCCCGTGCTGGAGAACCTCCTGGTCAAGCCGGACGAGGAGACCCCGGTGTGGCTGCGCGCCGCCGCGCTGATCATCTTCTTGACCGTGTTCGGCTGGGCCGGGCTGGCGCGCCTGCTGCGCGGCAACGTGCTGTCGCTGCGCGAGCGGGAGTTCGTGGAGGCCGCCCGGGTCACCGGCGCATCTCCGGCCCGGATCATCTTCAAGGAGCTGCTGCCCAACCTGTGGACGCCGATCCTCATCCAGTCGACGCTGCTGCTGCCGGCGCTGGTCACCTCCGAGGCGGCGCTGTCCTTCCTCGGCGTCGGCATGATCGAGCCGGTCCCCGACTGGGGCCGCATGTTCCTGCGCGGCACCGAGGTCTACCAGTCCGACATCACCTACCTGATGTTCCCCGGCATCGCGCTCCTCATCTTCGTCATCGCCTTCAACCTCCTGGGTGACTCTGTCCGGGACGCCTTCGACCCGAGGATCAGACATTGACCCGGCCACGCACCCTGCACATCTCTAAGACCAGGAGTGAAATGTCAGCACGAACGCGGTCCGCTCTGGCCGTCTTCGCCATCGGATCCCTCGCCCTCACCGCGGCGTGCTCGCAGGGCAACGCCGGCGCACCCCCCGCGAGCTCCGGCGCCTCCGCGTCCGCGTCCCCGACCAGCATGACGGACCTGTTCGCGCCGCCGAAGGTCACGGTGGGCACGGCGGACGACTCCAAGGGCCCGTCCATCCCGCCGGAGGGCGTCGTCAAGGGCGGCACGGTCAACATGATCGACCGTGACGACTACCCGCACTTCGACCCGGCCCGGGTCTACGACAACGTGACGGCCAACTTCCACAAGCTCATCACCCGCCAGCTCACCGGCTACAAGCGCGTGGCCAAGGGCGAGTACAAGGTGGTCGGCGACCTCGCCACCGACGCCGGGCAGGTGTCCGACGGCGGCAAGACCTGGAAGTTCACCCTCAAGGACGGGGTGAAGTGGCAGGACGGCAGCGCCATCACCTCCGCCGACGTCAAGTGGACGATGGAGCGGCTGTTCGCCCCGTTCATCACCGAGGGCCCGCCCTACATCCAGCAGTGGCTGACCGCCGAGGACTACAAGAAGGCCTACGGCGGGCCGTACAGCGGCAAGGAGCTCGACACCATCGAGACCCCCGACGACAAGACGGTGGTCTTCCACTTCACCTCGCCGCACGCGGACGCCAACTACGCCCTGGCCATGACCGGCTACGGCATCGTGCCCAAGGCGAAGGACACCAAGGAGAAGTACGACAAGGAGCCCTTCTCCAGCGGCCCGTACATCATCGCCAAGCACACCGTCGACAAGTCGATGGACCTGGAGCGCAACCCCAACTGGGACGCGGCCACCGACCCGATCCGCGGCGCCTACCCCGACAAGTGGCACCTGGAGTTCGGCTTCCAGGCGCTGCAGGTGACCGACCGGTTCGTCGCCGACACCGGCGACGACAAGAAGACCCTCAGCTTCTACAGCCACGTCGCCGCCGAGCGGACCCAGCAGGTCGTCGAGAACGCCGACCTGCAGTCGCGCCTGCTCAAGCAGCCCTCGCCCTACGGTGACTACTACTACTTCAACCTCGACCGGGTGAAGGACATCAAGCTGCGGCAGGCGATCAACTACGCCTGGCCGACCCAGCAGATCATGCAGATCAGCGGCGGCCCCGCCAGCTCGGTGATCAACACCACGATCCTCAACCCGAGCGTGTCGGGCTGGCAGGACTACGACGCCTTCGGCATGAAGCAGCACCCCAACGGCGACCTGGCCAAGGCCAAGGAGCTGATGGCCCAGGCGAGCGACAAGACGCCGACGCTGGTCTACGGCTACAACGACACCCCCACCGAAGAGCGCATCACGGTCGCCATCAAGAACCAGCTCGCCAAGATCGGCGTCAAGATCGTCGCCAAGCCGATGAACACCAAGACCTGGTACGACTCGACCAGCAAGGTGGACAACGGCCTGGACATGTACTGGGGCGGCTGGGGCGCCGACTGGCCGACCGCGGCCACCGTGTTCCCGGTCATCTTCGGCCCGATCCACGACGGCGGCTACAACCAGTCGCACCTCAACGACCCGGCCGTCACCGCCGAGATCAAGCGCATCGAGGGTCTGGCGGACGCCACCGAGGCCAACAAGGCGTGGGGCGACCTGGACAAGAAGATCATGGAGACCGTCACCCCGCTGGTGCCCGCGCTCAACAACGTGGGTCTCCAGCTGCACGGCTCGCTGGTGGGCGGCGCCGAGATCGACCCGATCCAGTGGGTCGTCTCGCCCGACACCATCTTCGTGAAGTCTTCGTGAAGCACTAGCAGTCCCGGCTCCGGGGCGCCGCGCGGCGCCCCGGAGCACCTCCACTGAGATCGACAGGCCATGCTCAGATTCCTGACCCGCCGGACCCTCGGCGCGGCGGTCATCCTCGTGATCATCGCCGCAGTGACGTTCTTCCTGTTCTTCGCCATCCCCGCCGACCCGGCGCGGCTGGCCTGCGGCAAGGTGTGCCCGCCCGAGACGCTCGCGCAGGCGCGGCACAATCTGGGCTTCGACCAGCCGATCTTCGTCCAGTTCGTCAACTGGCTGGTCGGCGTCTTCGTGGGACGCGACTACGAGGGGCTCGGGCACTGCCCCGCGCCGTGCCTCGGCTACTCCTTCGTCAACCACGCCCCGGTCTTCGACACCATCACCGACCGGATGCCGCTCACGATCTCGCTGACGGTGGGCTCCGCCGTCATCTTCCTGCTGTTCGGCGTGGGCACCGGCATCATCGCCGCGCTCAACCAGGGCCGGCCGCTGGACAAGATCGCCAGTGTCTCGTCGCTGATCGGCGCCTCGGTGCAGATCTACTTCGTCGGCACGCTGGCCATGTACTTCCTGGTCTACCAGTGGCACGTCATCGAGCGCCCGCAGTACGTGCCCTTCACCGACAACCCGCTCCAGTGGGCCTACGGGCTGCTGCTGCCGTGGGTGGTGCTCGCGATCATCTTCACCGCGAACTACACCCGCATGGCCCGCTCCACGATGGTCGAGCAACTGTCGGAGGACTACGTCCGCACGGCGCGGGCCAAGGGCATGTCGGGCCGCACGGTGGTCCTGCGCTTCGCGCTCAGGGGCACCCTCACTCCCATCGCCACGATCTTCGGCATCGACATCGGCACGCTCATCGGCGGCGCGATCATCACCGAGAACACCTTCAGCCTCCAGGGCATCGGCCGGCTGTCCATCCAGGCCGTCCTCAACTCCGACCTGCCGATGCTGATGGCGACGGTCCTGCTCGCCGCCACCGCCATCGTCGTCTTCAACGTCGTCGTGGACGCGATGTACGCGGTCATCGACCCGCGCGTCCGTCTCAGCTAGGTGTCACCCGCTCGACCGCTCAGCTAGGAGCAACCGCTTGACCGCCGTCACACTCTCCGACGCAGGCCCCGGACGCCGGGGCGACTCCTTCCTGTCCGTGCAGGACCTGCGCGTCTCCTTCAGCACCGAGGACGGCGTGGTGCGGGCCGTCAACGGGCTGTCCTTCGAGGTGGAGAAGGGCACGACGCTCGGCATCGTGGGCGAGTCCGGCTCGGGCAAGTCGGTGACCAACCTGGCCATCCTCGGACTGCACGACACCGACCGCACCGAGATGCACGGCGAGATCTGGTTCGAGGACCAGGAGCTGATCGGCGCGAGCCGCGCGACCATGGAGCGCCTGCGCGGCAACCGCATCGCCATGATCTTCCAGGACCCGCTGACCTCCCTGTCGCCCTACCACACCGTGGGCCGCCAGATCAGCGAGGTGTACCGCAAGCACAAGGGCGCGAGCAAGAAGGAGTCCCGCGACCGGGCCGTCGAGATGCTCGAACGGGTCGGAATCCCGCACGCCACGACCCGCGTGGACGACTACCCCCACCACTTCTCCGGCGGCATGCGCCAGCGCGTCATGATCGCCATGGCGCTGGTGTGCGACCCCGACCTGCTGATCGCCGACGAGCCGACCACGGCGCTGGACGTGACCGTCCAGGCGCAGGTGCTGGACCTGCTCAAGGACCTGCAGCAGCAGATGGGCACCTCGATCATCCTGATCACCCACGACCTGGGCGTGATCGCCAGGACGGCGCACCAGGTGCTGGTCATGTACGCGGGCCGGGCCGCCGAGCGGGGAACCGTCCGCGAGGTCCTGACCGAGCCGCGCCACCCCTACACCTGGGGCCTGCTGTCGTCGATCCCGCGGCTCGGCGGGTCGGTGGACGTGCCGCTCACGCCGATCAGGGGCACCCCTCCCAGCATGCTCGCCCCGCCGCCCGGCTGCCCGTTCCACCCGCGCTGCGACTACGTCAAGTACGCGGGTCCGGAGGTGTGCACCGGTGAGCGGCCCGACCTGTCGCCCGCCACCGGGCACGGGGACGCGTGCTACCTGACGCTCGCCCAGAAGCAGGAATTCCTCGGACAGATCAAGGGACGACCGTGACCACGCCGCTGCTGCAACTCGAAGGGCTGACCAAGTACTTCCCCGTCATGGGCGGGTTCGTCCTGAAGCACCAGGTGGGCAAGGTGCACGCCGTGGACGGCGTCGACCTGGCCGTGGACGCCGGCCAGACGCTGGGCCTGGTCGGGGAGTCCGGGTGCGGCAAGTCCACCCTGGGCCGGCTGGTCGCCCGGCTGCACGAGCCGACCGACGGGAAGATCCTCTACCAGGGCGGCGACATCGCGCACAGCTCGCGGCGCGAGCTCAAGCCGATCCGCCGCGACATCCAGATGATCTTCCAGGACCCCTACAGCTCGCTCAACCCGCGCCAGACCGTGGGCGCGATCGTCGGCGGCCCCATGGAGATCAACGACATCCGGCCCGAGGGCGGCGTGCAGAAGCGCGTCCGGGAGCTGCTGGAGACCGTCGGCCTCAACCCCGAGCACTACAACCGCTTCCCGCACGAGTTCTCCGGCGGCCAGCGGCAGCGCATCGGCATCGCCCGCGCGCTCGCCCTGTCCCCCAAGCTGATCGTCGCCGACGAGCCGGTGTCGGCGCTGGACGTCTCCATCCAGGCGCAGGTGGTGAACCTGCTGCAGCAGCTCCAGCGCGACCTCGGCATCGCGTTCCTGTTCATCGCCCACGACCTGGCCGTGGTGCGCCACGTCTCCCAGCGGGTGGCGGTCATGTACCTCGGCAAGATCGTCGAGGTGGGCGACCGGACGTCGATCTACGAGCGGCCGCGCCACCCCTACACCCACGCGCTACTGTCGGCCGTCCCCGAGGTGGAGCTGCCCGAGGAGGGCGCCCCGCCGGCCGAGCGGATCCGGCTGGCGGGCGACGTGCCCTCGCCCATCGACCCGCCGTCCGGCTGCCGGTTCCGCACCCGGTGCTGGAAGGCCAAGGAGAAGTGCGCCGCCGAGGAGCCGCCGCTGCTCCAGATCACCGGCAACCGCGACGGCCACCTCACCGCCTGCCACTTCCCCGAGGAACCCACCACCCACGGCCGCGACGTCGTCCTGGACCCCGCCCTCGCCTGACCGCCCTCCCCTAGTCTGAGAAGATCGAGGGAGGACGGTATGGAGGCATCGCAGACCCGTCGCGCGGTCCAGGCCGCGGGGGCGACCGCTTCCGCGCTGGGCCGGGTACGGGCCGCACTCGATCGCTGCGGACCGGGCTGGGCTTGACCGGTCCGGTGCGTGTTCTCACCCTGGTGCCGGGCCTGCCTCCGAGACCGGCCCCGCCAGGGCGCACCCCAGCGATGAGTGGACTCCGGTGGTGGGCATGATGCTCTGAGGGGAGTCGGCACGAAGGGGGCGGGGCCTCATGGAGCCCACCGGTGCGCCGGCCGTGCGGGTGGTGCCGCCCGGCGGCGGAGAGCCGGTCGCGATCCCGGGGTTCGGCGCGGTCTTCAAGCTCCACGGCCGCGACACCGGCGGGCTGGTGGCCATCGTGGAGCACCCGTTCGCCGTGGGGGCGATCACCGCGCCGCACCGTCACACGCGCGAGGACGAGCACTCCATAGTGGTCGAGGGCCAGATCGGCTTCCGGTCCGACGACGAGGAGGCCGTCCTCGGGCCAGGCGGCTACATCACCAAACCACGCGGGCAGATGCACGCCATGTGGAACGCGGGGACGGTTCCCGGCCGCATCATCGAGGTCATCACCCCGGGCGGCTTCGAGACCTACTTCCGCGAGCTGGGCGATCTGCTCGCCTCCGCCGAGCGCACGCCTGGCGTGAACCTCCACCAGACCCGCGCGTTCACCGACCTGGCCGACAAGTACGGCCTCACCTACGGCGCCCCCACCTGGCTCCCCGACGTGGTCGCCCGCTACAACCTGAGCCCACCGTCCCACTAGAGCGTGTCAGTGCCCGTGCCCTGTTCGGCGGTCTCAGGGGCGTGCTGGGCGCCGAGCATGTCGAGCAGGACCTGCCGCGGCTTTCCTCGTCGGCCAGGTGCTGGAAGTGATCGGCGCCGGGTCGGCGGGTCGTGGTACGGCGATGCCGGCGCCGCTTACGGCGCCCGAGCCGGTCAATGCTCCTGGACAGCGCACTGGTGACCGCGTCTATGTGGGCTGACGGGCGCGGAACTTGGCGACCTTGGCACGGTTGCCGCAGCGGCTCATGTCGCACCAGCGGCGGGTCCCGCGTGCGGAGTTGTCGAGGAACATCCGCGTGCAGGCGGGGCCTTCGCATTCGTGCAGCTGGGCCGCCGACGGACCGGTGACGAGCGCGATCGCCGCGCGGGCGACGAGCGAGAGGGACGCCCGCGCGGATCCCGAGCGGACGAGCGCACCGGTGTCGTCGATGCGCACCAGCGGCGGCGCGACCGCGGCCGCCTGGTTCACGATCGCCCGATCGGCCGGATCGAACAGAGGGGCGCCGGCCGCGACAGCATGATTTGAGGCGGTCGAGCCGGTGTCGCCGGACACGGTGTGACGGCTGGAGTGGGCGGTCATGGCGGCGTACGCGAGGCGGTAGACGGCTTCTCGCAGGATTTTGGCGGTGGCCAAGTCGTCGGCGTCCGTGGCGGCCGAGGGGTCGGCGATGCCGGCGGCCGTGAGCCAGCGGCGCAGGTCATCGGGGGTGTGCAGGAACTCCACGGGGGTGCCGCCGTACCGCCTGCCGAGGGTGCCGGTCAGGTCGAGCGCGAGGTCGCCGCCGAAGAAGTTGAACTCCACGACGTCATGGTAACCACCTTGACCGGTTTCATCGGGCCGTCCATCATGTAACTCCATAGACCGGTTACATAACGGAGGTTGTTCGCCATGACCGTGCGTGTGGGCATCAACGGCTTCGGCCGCATCGGCCGCGCCCTGCTCCGGGCCCAGCTCGGGCGCCGTGAGGACGTCGAGATCGTCGCCGTCAACGACCTCACCGACGCGCGGACGCTCGCGCACCTTCTGAAGTACGACTCGACCGCCGGCACGCTGGCCGGCGTCACGGGCGGTGACGACGCGATCGTCGTGGACGGCACGAAGATCGCCGTTCTGGCCGAGCGCGATCCGGCGCGGCTGCCGTGGAAGGAACTGGAAGTGGACCTCGTCGTGGAGTCGACCGGCCGGTTCACCGACGCCCACCAGGCCCGCGCGCACCTCGACGCCGGAGCCAAGCGGGTGCTGATCTCCGCGCCCGCCAAGAACGAGGACCTGACGCTGGCGATCGGCATCAACGACGACCTGTACGACCCGGAACGCCACACGATCGTCTCGAACGCTTCCTGCACGACGAACTGCCTGGCCCCGATGGCGAAGGTCCTCGACGACACCTTCGGCATCGAGCGTGGCGCGATGACCACGATCCACGCGTACACGCAAGACCAGAACCTGCAGGACGGACCGCACCGCGACCCTCGGCGCGCCCGCGCGGCGGCGCTGAACCTGATCCCGACCACGACGGGCGCGGCCAAGGCCATCGGCCTGGTCCTGCCCCGGCTCAGCGGCAAACTGGACGGCTACTCGATCCGCGTGCCGGTGCCCGTCGGCTCGCTCACCGACCTGACCGCCGAACTCGGCCGCGATACCACCGCTGAGGAGATCAACGCCGCGTTCCGGGCAGCCGCCGAGGGCCCGCTACGGGGCATCCTGGAGTACACCGAGGACCCGATCGTCTCGAGCGACATCGTGGGCAGCCCGGCCTCCTGCATCTTCGACGCCGGCCTCACCAAGGTCGTCGGCGGCACCCAGGCCAAGATCTACGGCTGGTACGACAACGAGACCGGCTTCGCCAACCGCCTCCTCGACACCACCCTCCTCATGTCCGCCTGAGAACCCCGGTGTTGCCGTCGCGCAGATCGAGGCAGCGGCCGGTGTACCGGTTGACGAAGACGTAGCGGACGACCGTGCCGAGCCCGCCGTTGGGGCCGTTGGTCGCGCGGCTCAGCAGCCACGACTGCTGGGGCGAACCGTCGCGGGCCCGCTGCCAGATGCGGTTGCCGTTGGTGAACAGGCTGCCGGTGGACTGGTCGGGGGCGACTTCGACGCACTTCCAGCTTCCGTAGTTCAGCAGGCGGAAGGCGCCCACGGGCAGGGTCACGTCGGCTTGGGCGGGCGGGCCGGCGGCGGCCAGAAGACGGCGGCGAACAGTGTGGTGAGCAGAAGGGTGGCGAATCTGTGCAGCTTGCGCACGGCCGGCTCTCCCGGAGTTCAGGACGCGACGCACGCGCACGACAGGAGGCACTCCCGTCACCCGCATCGCCACGCCGCGTGGAGAAGGTGGTGCAGCCCGTTCCATCCTTCGCGGCCCCGCCGGGCACCCGGTGATGTCCGGCCGCGCGCGGGCCGTCCCCGCGCACTAGGTTCGAGGAGTACCCTCGACCGGCGATCACGGAGGTGGGCACGATGACAGTGCTCTCGGGAAGGAAGGCCGTCGTCACCGGAGGCTCCCGGGGCATCGGCCGCGCGATCGTCGAACGGCTGGCCCGCGACGGCGCGCAGGTCGTCTTCACCTACGCCGAGAACGCCGGCGCCGCGGCCGAGGTCGAGAAGGCCGTCGCCGAGCTGGGCGGCGCCGCCCACGCCGTACGGGCCGACCTCGCCGAGCCGGGGGCCGCCGAGCGGCTGATGCGGGAGGCGGAGGAACGGCTCGGCGCCGTGGACATCCTGGTCAACAACGCGGCGCTGACCTTCGCCCCGGCCGGCCTCGCCGACACCGACGACGAGCTGTACGACCGAGCCATGGCGGTCAACGCCAAGGCGGTCTTCCTCACCATGCGGCACGCCGCCCGGCACATGCCCGACGGCGGCCGCATCGTGAACATCTCCACCCTCAACACCGTGCGGCCCGCGCCGGGCACCACGGCGTACGTGGCGAGCAAGGGGGCCCTCGAGCAGCTCACCGCCGTCGCCGCCCAGGAGCTGGGGCCGCGCGGCATCACCGTCAACACCGTCTCCCCCGGCGCGACCGACACCGACCTGCTGCGCGGTACCAACTCCGAGGAGAACCTCGCGATGGCGGCGGCGCTCACCCCGCTGCGCCGCCTCGGGCAGCCCTCCGACGTGGCCGACGTCGTCGCCTTCCTGGCCGGCCCCGACGCCCGCTGGGTGACCGGTCAGAACATCCTGGTCACCGGCGGCCTCGCCTGACACCGGCCCCACCGAGGACGGCACCCCAAGGATGAGGGGACCGCCGGTGGCGGGCATGATGCGCAGAGGGGAGTCATTCAGCGGAGGTCACTGGTACAGGAAGAAGTGCTGCGCCGGGTTGCCGAGGGTGCAGTGGTAGTTCTGCAGCCACGCCCGGTCCGCCAGCGAGCCGCCCTGGACGTCCAGGCAGTCCGCGCTCCTGGCGTTGACCAGTTGCCGGCTGCTCTGGAAGTCGTCGTACAGCCCCCACAGCATGGTCGTGCTGTTGGCGTTGCACGCCCACTGCTGGATGATCGCCCCGTCGACCGCGTTGCCGTCCTTGAGATCGAGGCAGCGGCCGGTGTACTGATTGACGAACAGGTAGCGGACGACCGTGCCCAGCCCGCCGATCGGGCCGTTGGTGGCGCGGGTCAGCAGCCACGACTGCTGGGGCGAGCCGTCGCAGGCCCGCTGCCAGATGCGGTTGCCGTTGGAGAAGAGGTTCCCCGCCGAATCGGGCGCGACCTCGACGCACTTCCAGCTTCCGTAGTTCAGCAGGCGGAAGGCACCCACCGGCAGGGTGGTGTCGGCCTGGGCGGGCTGTCCGACGGCGGCCACCGAGACGGCGGCCAACAGGGTGGCGAGCAGAAGGGTGACGATTCGGTGCAGCTTGCGCACGGCCGGCTCCCCGGGTTCAGGACGCGATCGACACGCGGGCAGGAGACACTCCCATCGCACGCATCGCCACGCCACATGGAGAAGATGGTGCAGCCTGCTCCGAGGCTGTCGCTTGTTGATCGCCTCGTGACGCGACGCGTTACCGCCCCGCACTCCCCGAACCGCTCAAGCCGTGGCAGCCTGTCAGATCATGACCGGCTCGCTCAGACCGCGGCCGGCTCGCTCAGCCAGGTGAGGGTGAACTCTCCGTCGTGGCGGACGCCGTCGAGGAACACCTGCCACTCGGTGGCCGTGTAGACGACCGGCAGGGCGTATCCCCGACCCTGAACGACCACTCCTCGCCCGTCGCGCAGGACCGTCGCCTCGCCCACCGACCACGCATCCGCGCCCAGCCGGTCCAGCCCTAGCTCACCGGCCCGCACAGCCTCCAGGAACACCGACCACCCCTCGGCCCCGAACCCGACCACCGCCCGCCCCCACGGCGCGTCGTTCGAATTCCGCACCCACACCATCACCCCATCGAACCGCGCCTCCACACAGTTGCTCTGAGCGCCGCTCCGCGAACTCTTCCGCCAAATGCCTTTCAACCGCCGACCTCCCGGCATATCAGGTACCTTCGGCGCGAAGTGTGCCGGTTACAGCGTATCTGCCAATTCCGCTAGATAACGGACCGTCTCCTCGGGCGACCAGGCGATGTCGCACAGCCGGTCATAGGCGCGCAGGTACTGCATGACAGCATGTTCGTCTTCGAGGTAGATATCAGTATTCATTGCCTCGATATGCACCACGTCGAGCTGAGGCAACTTGAGGATCGTGAAAGCCCCTGACATGCCGGGATGAGGCCGATCGGTGAACGGGAGAACCTGGACCGTGACGCCCGGCCGACCCGCGCATTCGCACAGGTACTTGATCTGCTCCCTGAAGATCTCCGTGCCGCCGATGGGATGCCGCAGCGCCGCCTCGCTGATCAGGGCCCGAAGAACGACCGGCCGCCCGCCTGTGAGCACCGCTTTGCGCGTCATGCGCACAGTGACGAACTCCTCCACCTCGGTCTCGCTGCTCAGCCCCCGCATCGCGGCCACGAACACGCGGGCGTACGCCTCGGTCTGCAGCAGCCCCGGTATGAGGAACGTCTCGTAGGTGCGGATCTCGGTGGCCGTGGCCTCGAGCCGGATCAGATCGACGTACGAGGGCGCCAGCGCATCGCTGTGTTCGACCCACCACCCGCGCCGCTCCTGTTGGATCTCCGCCGCGACGACCATCAACTTCTGGCGGACGGCCGGGTCGGTGACCTGGTATGCGTCCAGAATCGGCGGTATATCCCGTGGCGGAATACCTACCAGACCGTTCTCGATGCGGCTCAGGGAACCGGTAGAGCGTCTGCACCTCTCCGCCGCAATGGCGAGGGAAGGGATTCCCGCGTGAAGCCGTAGCTCCGCGAGCTTCGCACCCAACCAACGCTGCCGAAGTGACGGCACATCCATCCTTTAAGTCCCCCTTTACATCATCTCTCCACTTCAGCATCACCCGTGAAGGGTTCTTGAGTGGAAGAATTTCACTGAAGCAGCTTGCGGCGCAGAAATTTCGGACCCACTATAGGGTCGCCAGACGGTCACGGAAAGCGATCGATCGAAAGCATGCCGCAATGCCCTGCGGGAAGACCGTCGAACGGCGGACCGGAGGAACGCTCACCGGTCTCTCGAGGCACAAATGGAGACAGGAGGGATAAAGGTGATCGTGATGCGTTCCCGCGTGATGATCTCGATGGTCGGTCGGCTCACCAGCCGTCTTCGCCAGCGATCAGAGGTGGACCGGCGCCGTGGGGTCTACGCGCCCACGTGGCCGGACTCACCGCTCGACCCCGTCGACTGCCCGACGTTCAGTCAGCCGTTCTCGGCGGTGCCGTCGGAGGTCAGGGCGGCGCGGGCGTTCGTCACCGCGCTGCTCGGGCCCGACCATCCCTGTCACGACGACGCGATCCTGCTCACCAGCGAGCTCGCGGGGAACGTCATCCGGCACGCGGTGCGGGGAGAGTTCGCCGTCTCGGTGGCGCTGATGCCAGGCGGGGTCAAGATCACCGTAGGCGATCGGGGGTCGGCCGCCATTCCCCGGCCGCGAACGGCCGGCGACGACGACCTGTCAGGCAGGGGGCTGGCCATGGTGGACGCGCTGGCCACCCGGTGGGGGTTCCAGCGCACCAGTGGCAACACGAGCGTCTGGTTCCACCTGGCCGAACCCGTAAGAGCCGACGCCTGACCGGCGGGGCGACACCTGGCCGCCGGGCCGATGCCCAACAAAAGCGGAGTCCGCCCCGAAACCGGTCAGGACGCGGCACGTTCGGCCTGGGCTCTGAGGTCGCGGACGGCCTTCGCGGGGTCGTCGGAGCCGTAGACGGCGTTGCCCGCGACGAAGACGTCGGCGCCCGCCTCGGCGCAGCGCTCGATCGTCCTGGACGAGACACCACCGTCGACCTGGAGCCAGATCTCGCCGCCGTGCTTGCGGATCATCTCGCGGGCCTTGCGGACCTTGGGCAGCATGATGTCCAGGAAGGACTGCCCGCCGAAGCCGGGCTCGACGGTCATCACCAGCAGCATGTCGATCTCGCCGAGGATGTCCTCGTAGTCCTGCACGTTGGTGGCCGGGTTGAGCGCGAACCCGGCGCGGGCGCCGGCCTTGCGGATCTCCCGCAGCGTGCGCACGGGGGCCTTGGCGGCCTCGGCGTGGATGGTGACGCTGCCCGCGCCGGCCTCGACGAACGAGAGCGCCCAGCGGTCGGGGTTCTCGATCATCAGGTGGCAGTCGAGCGGCAGCGTGGTCGCCTTGGCCAGCGACTCCACCACCGGCGCCCCGATGGTGAGGTTGGGCACGAAGTGGTTGTCCATGACGTCGACGTGCAGCCAGTCGGCGACGCCCGCCACCTGCCCGGCCACATCCGCCAGTCGGGCGAAGTCAGCGGTCAGAATGCTGGGTGAGATCTGTACGGCCATAATGCCGCAGTCTAGAACCCTCCCGCCCCCGCAACGGCTCCCGAGCACTGAGCCTTGCCGAGTTCAGGAGTCCGAGCGCCTGCCGGAACGTCGATCGGAGGCCTGCCCTCCGGGTCAGATGCGTTCGAGGTCGGTGAAGGAGGTCTCGAGCTTCATGCCTTCGGGCAGTTCGGTGACCAACGTCCCTCTGTGCACGGCGGCCAGTTGGTAGTTGCGCCCGCTCCAGTCAAGGCGGTATTCCTCCACCGAGCCGACCCTGTCGCCGTCCATGACGACGATCAGATAGACCGGTATGCCCTGGGCTGCGTACTCGGCACGTTTGTCGTTGAAGTCGACCTCGTCATCGGAGGAGGTGATCTCGATGGCGACCAGGACGTCACCGGACCATAGGCGCGCACCGGCGTCCAGGCAGTGCAAGACGCTGATGTCCGGTCTCCTGAACGTGAACCGCTTCCCCGCCTGCGTGACATGCGGATTGCGGTGGCGATAGCGCATGTCGGTGTCCTGAAGGACGTCGATGCAGGGATGCGACGGGCGAGCCGCCAAGAGCGCGATAGTTAGATTGCGCGAGACGCGCTGGTGACCCGGCGTCGGCGACTCGCAGAACACGACACGGCCGTCGACGACCTCGATCGTCTTACAGATCTCCTCCGGCAGCGCCTCGTACTCCTCCTCCGTGATGAGCAGGCTGGTCGGGTCTGTGGCCCAGGCTGGGAGAGGCATATGAGACTCCTTCTGAAGGCCGCGCTCCGCCGAGATCGATCCTAGTGTCCCGTCCGACGCCGCCCCGGCCTCAATGAGGCCACGGCCGTCCTCGCACCGCTTCCCGGATGCACCGGTTCGACCTGCCCGTCCGCCATCACGACACCCCTGTTCACAGCCTCCGCGACAGACGTAATGCTCACAGGCCAGCACCTGGCCCGCCCGTTCTACGGCGAAACGATCACGAGCCAGGGATGACGTTCCCGGATGGTCCGCGCTCGGTGTACGTCGCTCGTCGGGTCAGACCTCGGGGGTGCGGGGGCGGAGCCCCTGCTGTGGGGGCGGAGCCCCAAAGCAAGACTGTCCGAGCGGAGCGAGGGCCGTTTCCCGGTGGGTCTTCAGTTGTGGCGGAGGCCTTCTATCCAGCCGGATTCGACGGCTATGCGGACGGCGTCGGTGCGGTTGCGCGCGCCGGTCTTGGTGATGACGCTGGAGATGTAGTTGCGGACGGTCGCGGCCGACAGGTGCAGTTCGGCGGCGATCTCGCCGGTCGTGGCGCCGGAGCCGACCAGGCCGAGCACGGCGGCCTCCCGGTCGGTGAGCGGGGTGACGGTGGCGGACATGGCGGCCAGGGCGAGGGTGGCGTCGATCACCCGCTCGCCCTGGGTGATCCTGCGGATGCTCTCGGCCAGCCGCTCGGTGGGGGCGTCCTTGAGCAGGAAGCCGCTCGCGCCCGCGTCCATCGCCCGTTTGAGCAGCCCGGTGTGGGCGAGGCCGGTGAGGATGAGCACCTGGCAGGACGGCATGGCGCGCTTGAGGCGGCAGGTGGCCTCGATGCCGTCGACTCCCGGCATCTCGATGTCGATGACGGCGACGTCGGGCGCGCAGGCCAGGGCGTGCGGGACGACCTTGTCGCCCCGGTCGATGCCGGCCACCACCTCGATGTCGCCGGTCAGGTTCAGCAGCGCGGTGAGGGCGCCGCGGACGACGCCGTGGTCTTCGGCCAGCAGAACGCGTATCAACGGTGCTCACTTTCCCGATCGTCTACGGCGGGCAGCCACGCCCGCACCTCGAACCCGCCTTCCCCCGTGCCGCCCGCCGATAGGGACCCGCCCATCTTCGCCGCCCTCTGGCGCAGCCCGGCCAGGCCCGAGCCGCCGCGCCGGGCAGCCGTCTCCCGCCGGGCGCCGTCGTTGCGCACCAGCAGGCGGACTCCCCCGTCCACCTCGTCCAGCTCGATCAGGCAGTGCCGGGCGTCGCTGTGCCTGACGATGTTGGTGGCCGCCTCGCGCACGATCCAGCCGAGCGCGTCGCCGGTCTCCTCGTCGATCTTCTCAAGGCCGAGGCGCAGGTCGCAGCGCGCGCCGGTCAGTTCGATGAGCGCGACGGCCGCCGACAGCTCCGCGCCCACGTCCAGGGAGCGCCTGGCCGCCACGACGTCGCGGATCTCCTGGCGCGCCTCGACGGCGATGGCGATGGTGGCCTCCACCTCGGCGGCGGCCCGCTTCCTGTCCGCGCCGGCCAAGGCCAGGGCCAGCTCGGTCTTCAGGGTGATGGACGCGAGCGTCTGGCCGAGCAGGTCGTGCAGCTCCCCCGCCATGCGCAGCCGGTCCTGGTCCACGGCCGTCGTGGCGAGCGCGACCCGCAGTTCGCGAAGTTCGCGCACGAACCTGGCGTAGTGCACGATGCCCGCGGCGACCACCGAGGCGACGAGGACTCCGGCGCTCTTCTGCACGGCGGGCACGGCCACGGGGGACCATTCCACGAGGGTCAGAGGGTACTCGGCGGCGGCGACGGCGAGCAGCACGCCGAGTCCGTACCGGAAGCGGAACAGCAGCAGCCCGGCGGTGGCGACGATGAGCGGGGTGTAGATCCAGACCGATCCGAGGAACGGGACCGCTCCATAGACGACGGCGGCGAACAGCAGGAAGGTCCGCGCCCGGTGCGGCCCTTGGCTCGTTCCCGCGATGTGCCTGGCGACGATGCGCGCGTACACGACGAGCAGCCCGCCGAGCAGCACGACGGCCAGCAGGGCCCGGCCGAGGTCGCCGACGAGCACGAAGGCGAGGGGGGTGAGCCCCCACAGCGCTCCGGTGGCCGCGACGACACCCGTGGTCAGCCATCTGACCTGAGCTTCACTCTCCTGAGCCACGGGTGGTCTCCAACTTGTCCGGATGCATCATGATTTCGTACGCATCGTGACGCCTTCCGGGGTCGGGAATCAACCGTCGGCCGTGACCGTCCTGTCCTCCAGCCACCCATTGGCCCGGGCGATGCGCACGGCCTCCTCGTCGCTGCGGGCGCCGGTCTTCAGGCGGGCCGCCGCGAGGTAGTTGCGGATGGTGTGCACCGACAGCCCGAGGGTGCTGCGCAGATCGCTGCCCCGCCCGCCGGCCGCGACGGCCGAGAGCACGGCGCTCTCGCGCGCGGTGAGCGGGTTGGTGTCGATCTCCTGCTCACCGCCGTCGGCGGCGATGTCCAGGTCGATGTAACGTTCACCCCTGGCCACCACGCGGATGGCGTCGGTGAGACGGTGGGCGGGAGCGTCCTTGACCAGGAAGCCGCGCACGCCGGCGGCCATGGCCCGCTCGAAGTTGCCCGGCGAGCCGACGCTGGTGAGGATCAGCACCGGCGGCGGCTGCTCCAGCTGCTTGATCAGCCCGGCGGCCTCCAGGCCGTCGATGCCCGGGAGCCCGATGTCGAGCAGGGCCACGTCGGGCCTGCTGCCGACCACGGCGGGCACGATCTGGTCGCCCCTGGACACCTCCTCGACCACGCGGATGTCGCGCTCCTCCGAGAGCAGCGCGATCAGCGCTCCTCTGATGAGATCGTGATCCTCCGCGATCAGAACTTTGATCATTTCCGGTCTCCTGTGGCCGAGATCAGTGCGGCCGCCATCGGGCCGCCGGGAACGTCCAGCGACAGCGTGAACCAGCCGTCTTCGATGTGTCGCCCGCTGCTCCCGCCGACCTGCGTGAGCCGCTCGTCGAGACCGGCCAGGCCGCTCCCGCCCACGGTCGCCTCGGCGGCGTCCGCCGCGCCCGCCCCGGAGGCGGACAGGCCGCCGCCCGCGCGCACGCCGTCGTTGGCCACGGTCACGGTGATGCGGTCGCCGCACGGCTCGACGCCGAGCAGGCAGACCGTGGCGTCGCTGTGCCGCAGCAGGTTGGTGGCCGCCTCGCGCACCGCCCAGGCCAGCGCCACGCGGACCTCCGGAGTGAGCGTGGAGGGCAGCTCGGCGAAGTCGCACCTGACGCCCGCGGTCTCCAGCACCCGGCGCACCCCGCTCAGCTCCCTCTCCAGCGACATCTCGCGGTAGCCCTTGACCACCGCGCGCACGTCATGCAGCGAGCGCCGGGCGATGTCGTGGATCTCGGTCAGCTCGCGGCGCAGCCGGGCGATCTCCTCCGGGGGGATCCGGGTGGCCAGCTCGGTCCGCATGGCGACGACCGACAGGTTGTGCCCCAGCACGTCGTGCAGTTCGCGGGCGAACCGCAGGCGCTCCTCGGTGATGGCGAGCTTGGCGGCCTCCTCGCGGGTGCGCTGCAGTTCGCCGAGCAGCGTCGCGAAGATGGCCAGGCCGGCGAGCGCCCCGGCCGTGAGCAGGTTCTGCACCGAGCCGAACAGCACCCAGCTCATCGGCTGCGCGGCCGAGAGCAGGACGCCGGCGGCGATCGAGGCGAAGAACCCGGCCGCCGCGCCCCACCCCCGCAGGGTGACGGCGAAGGCCAGCGGGAGCATGAAGCCCACGCTCAGCCAGGTGGGGCCCGCGACGAACGGGACGGCCGCCGCGAGCGCGGACATCCCGGCGAGCACCGCGAGGTCCCAGCGGGAGCCCCGGTCGAGCACGGCCCGCACCGACAGCCACAGGTAGCAGCCGGTGAGGCCGATGATGAGCAGGACGGCGCCCGCCGCCCGCAGGGCGGGGTAGGCGCCGAGCGCCTCCGCCAGGGGCACGGCGGCGAAGGCCGCCATGCCGACCAGGAACACCCCGGCGGTCACCCGGGCCAGCCGGACCGTCCCCGGCCCGACCCCCCTCAGCCTCTGCGAGGCTCCCACTTGAACCACCTCTTCGCGGCGAGCAGTGACAGGACGAGCCAGGCCGCCATGACCAGCCACCCCGGCCACATCACGGCGAAGCCCTCCAGGACCGAGACCTTGGCGGGCACGCCCGCGCCGGCGTGCCCCACGTAGTCCCGCCCGAGGTAGGCCGTGGTGATCCCCTCGGCGACCCGCCCGAAGGGCAGGAAGGAGGAGACGGTGCGCAGCCAGCCGGGGAAGGCGGAGACCGGATAGGCGAACCCCGACAGGCCGATGGCGAGCAGCAGGAACGGCAGGCTGACCACGACGGTGGAGCCCTGGGCGGGGATCCTGCCGCTGACCGCGACGGCCATCGCGGCGAACACCGCGAGGCCGAGCAGCACCGTGGCCGCCAGCAGGGCAGGGTTGGCCGGCAGCGCGATGCCGTGCACCCCCCTGGCCACGCCGATGATCAGCACGAGCTGGAGCAGGCCGATCGACAGCACGGTGAGGATCTCGCCACCGAACAGGGCCAGGTCGGGCAGCTCGGTGCCGCGCAGCCGCTTGAGGATCAGCAGTTGCCGGCGCATGACGAACGACTCCACCAGCGTCATGAAGCCCAGCGTGGCCATGCCCATGACGATGACCCCGGTCATGACGGCCACCTCGACCGGCGCCCCTCCCCTGGTGCCGCCCGGCAGCAGGGCCGGCATGATCCCGCCGAACACGACGGGGAACAGCAGGGCGACGCCGACCGACACCGGCGTGCGCCAGAACAGCGTCTGGGTGAGCCGGAAGTGCGAGAGCGTGTAGGCGGTCACGTGCCCTCCTCGATGGACCGCGAGTGCGGGAGCGGGCGAGCGGTCACGACGAGCCGCGGGCGCATGCGAGCGGTCAGGACGAACCGCGGATGCGGGAGTGTGCGGGCGGTCATGTGCGGACCTCCTGCCCGCGCCGGTCGGCGATGTCGAGGAAGACCTCTTCGAGCGTGGCCTGGCGGACGTCCAGGCCGCTCAGCCGCAGGCCCCGCACGTGGGCCCAGCCCAGCACCGCGTGCGCGGCCGACTCGGGGTCGGCGGTCACTATGACGCACCGGCGCCCGTCCACGGTGAGCGCGTCGCCGTCGCCCACCGGCAGCCCTTCGGGGGTGGCGCCGTCGGGCAGCTCGAAGGCGACCCGTCCCGAGCCCCGGCCGAGCACCTCGGCCATGGTGCCCTGGGTGACGATCTCGCCCTTGTCCATGATGGCGACCCGGGCGGCCAGCTCCTGGGCCTCCTCCAGGTAGTGCGTGGTGAGCAGCACCGTCATGCCCCGGGCGGCGAGGTCGCGGACCAGGTCGCGCACCTTGCGCCTGGCCTCGGCGTCCAGGCCGGTCGTGGGCTCGTCGAGGAACAGCAGCTCGGGGTCGCCGAGGGTGGCCAGGGCGATGTCGAGCTTGCGGCGCTCGCCGCCGGACATGCGCTTGACCCGCGTCCCCGCCTGGCCGGACAGCCCCACCAGCTCCAGCGCCTCGGCCACCGGGCGGGAGCCGGAGGTGAACCTGCGCCAGGCGGCCACCGTCTCGGCCGCCGTCAGGTCGCCGAACAGGCCGGACTCCTGGAGCACCAGGCCGGTGCGCGAGCGCAGGGCCGCGCGGTCGGCGGGGTCGTGGCCGAAGACCCGCGCCGTGCCCGCGGAGGGGCGCAGGTAGCCTTCGAGGATCTCGATCGTGGTGGTCTTGCCGGCGCCGTTGGTGCCGAGGAGGGCGAACACCTCTCCCTGGCCGACCTCGAAGGAGATGCCGTCGACGGCGGTGAAGGAGCCGTAGCTCTTGCGCAGGCCGCCGACCTCGATGACCGGCCCGTTCACGTGGTCACCCCCGAGTCGCACAGGTAGCCGCAGGGCAGGCAGCCGTTCCAGCTGGAGATGCTGCTGACGGTGCCGATGGAGCTCGCCGCGTCGCCGGCCGCGGTCTCCAGGTCGGTGATGTCGAACTCGCCGTCGGGTTTGGGGGGCAGCGGCGGTGTCCTGACCCCTTCGGGGTAGACGATGCCGTACTGGTGCAGCACGGCCCTGGGCTCGGTCTCGTACCGGTCGCGCAGTTCACCGTCGCCCCACGCCGCCGCGATCAGCCGCGCGAACTTCCTGCGGTCCTGATCTCCGAGGATGTAGATGCTCTCCGCCATCAGGCGTTGTCTCCTCTCCGGCCGACTGGGCCTCCCGCCTGCAACGATGCCGACTCGTGCCGGGCACCGGCAGATGCAGACGACATCTGTCGCCCATGACGGACATCACGAACCGGGCGCGGCGTCTCCCGGGGCTCCGCCGATGAGGAAGTCGCCCACCGACGACTCCCTGGCCCAGTCGAGGCCGAACGTGCGGGCGGCCAGGTCGGCGTCGCCGCTGCCGAGGCCGCAGGGGGCCATTCCCATCGCGGTGGCCACCAGGTACAGGGTCTGGTAGAGCGCGCCGACGTTCTTCAGCGTGGCGGCGTAGGCGAGCCCGGAGTACTTCCACGACATCCGCTGGAAGCGCGAGGTGACGGTGATGAGCACGTCAGGGGTGGCCATGCCGCCGGTCGCCAGGCGGGCCACGCCGAGCATCGCGCGCGCGTCCGCGTCCCTGGCGGGCAGCGCGGCGAGCCGGTGCCCGAGCGGGTCGTAGTGGTAGACACCGGGGTCCAGGCCCTCGCAGCGTGCGACGGTGAGGTACAGCTCCAGTTCGTAGGCGGCGCCGCCGGCCGGGTAGGGCCTGCTGCTGGCCTCGTACGGCATGCCGGGAGCCGGTCCGAAGACGCCCCGCACCCTGGCGGCGCGGTAGAGCAGCTCGCCGAGCTGGCGGACCGTCGGCGGCGCGCCGGCGTACTCGCGCACCGACCGGCGCGACTCCAGCACGGTGGTGAACGGCGGGTCGGCCGCGGCGGCCTCCTCCAGCGAGGGGGTGAACAGCTCCACGGCGGGGCCCGCGGGCGGGCGCTTGACCACCGGCTCGGGCGGCACCTCCCCGACGAAGCGGAAGCTCGCGCCGAACGGCTGGTCGTGCCGCCCCATCCGGCTGCGGGCGTGGAAGAGCAGGTCGTGGAAGTCCCAGGCGCGCAGCGCCGGGTCGCTCTCCTCGGCGTCGCCGGTGACGGCCATGCCGGCGGCGACCAGGTGGCCGATCGCCTCGGGGGCCTGCTTGGCCATGACCGGACGGGCGAGCGCGCCGAGCAGCGGCATGGCCTCCTCGGTGAGCATGACGCGGTGCCGCGACAGCGGGGACTCCAGGACCAGTCCCTCCTCGGTCGCGCGGACCAGCGCGAACCTCGACAGGCGCGCGGTGTCGTCGGGGGCCAGGACCGGCGGCCGGAACTCGGCGTCCCGGGCGACGGGGACGACCCGCAGCAGCGGTTCCACCGCGTGGACCAGGACCGGGCGCAGCCGCGACAGCGTCAGGTAGAGCAGGGCGGCTTCCTGGCTGGTGCCGCCGGCGGCCAGGAGTCGCTCGGCGAGCTCGTCCTCGGCGGCCAGCGTGCCCGGCAGCCCGCGCAGGACCTCCTCGACGGCGGGCGGCAGGCCGCGCAGCTTTGAGGCGCCGAAGGGGTTGGTGATGGTCAGCGTCCCGTCCGCCGAGGTGACCACGGCGTCCTCGCGCAGGCCGACCATGGGGGCCGGTGGGTCCGGCCGCGCCGCAGGAACGGTCACAGGAACATCGTGATGGGGTTCATCTGCTCCTCCGGGGTGGGCTCGGCGAGCCAGCCGAGCTGGACGGGCACGTCGTACAGGCGGCCGGGGGCGAGCCGGCGCCAGAAGTGGCGCAGGCCCGGCACGATGACCTTGACGACCGGCAGGCCGATGTCGGGCCTGGTCTGGTCGAGCACGAGCATCTCCATGCCGCGCTCCTCGACCACGGCGCGGGCAGCGGCGACGTCGTCCAGCAGGTCGGTGGTGGCCGGCCGCGCGTGCGCCGACGCGGGCACGGGCGCGCCGTCGGGCGACAGGTACGGGTGCGCCTCCATGCGGGCGTTCTTCCACCAGTCGAGCTGGTCGCTCGCGTCGAAGCGGTAGCGGGTGGCGCCGTCCGCGCCGACGTCGATGACCGCGGGGATGAACTGGTTCATCTCGGCCAGCGCGCGCTGGACGGCGATGCGCGGGTCGAAGTGGGCGCCGAAGGCCATGAGGATGTCCTCGCTGGGCCCCCCGACACGGCGGCTGATCGCGGCGGCGACCGGGACGCCGAGGTCGGTGGTGAGGTCCAGCACGTGCATCTCGCGGCCGAAACCGGCGTAGACCTCCTGGAACTCCTCCATCCACGGGTCGGCGAAGGTGGCCAGGTCGAAGGCCGGGCGGCGCAGGCGGTTGTACCACCACAGGGCCACCGCGTCCCGTTCGACGAGCTCCATGAAGCCCTGGACGACGGCGTCCTCCCGCGAGGAGCCGGCGGCGTTGCCGTTGGAGTCGGCCCAGGCGTAGATGGGGCCGGTCTGGTGGGAGTCGTTGTAGTAGTAGTACAGGTAGCCGGTGGGCACGTACTTGTGCCGCCGCTCGGTCAGCGACCACACCGGCGTCCACTCGATGGGGGCGTCCTCGTCGAGGGGGTCGCTGACGAAGGAGTAGCTGGAGGTGTGCGCCAGGTCGCGGCGGGTGCGGTACTGCTCCTCGCTGTAGAGCGCGCAGGCGTTGGGGTGCAGGGCGTCGGCGCCCAGCCGCCGGTAGGTCGCCGTGCGCCTGGCCTCGTCGCCCTGGAAGATGCCCGAGTACCGTTCCATCGCCTCGCACATCGCGCTGACCTTGGCCTGCAGGTCGGTCATGCCCTTGCCGGCGCTCTGGCTGCGCAGGCCCTTGCGCAGCGAGCCGAGGTCGCGGATCTGCCGGGCGAAGTTGTGCCCGGCCATGTAGGTCTTGACGAAGGGCGTGCCGGTCTCCACCCGCGCGAGCTCCCTGACGACGCCGGTGACCGGGCTGACCAGGTGGGCGTACCGGTCGGCGGTGTCCTCGGGGTGGCGGGAGCGGTGGCCTCCGTCGGCGGTGAAGGTCTTGGGCCGGGAGCGCAGCTCGACCGGCGACTCGGCCGCGGCGGCCATCATGCCGGCGTCGCCGCACTCGGGGCACTGCGGCCTGCGGCGCAGCTCGTGGCGGGCGGCGCCCAGGTGCATGGTGTCCAGGGTGATCACGTCGCGCTGCTGCGGGCTCCTGGCCCCGGCCAGCCACTTCAGGGCCTCGGCCGCGACCAGCCGCGCACCGGCGCCGCGGGTGAGCGGCAGGTCGGCGGCGGGCAGGGCCAGCGGTTTCTGCCCGCGCAGCCGCTCCTCCAGGTAGGTCAGCGACTGCCGGTGCCCTTCCAGTCGCTGCGTCAGGCACCGCCAGCAGCCGCCTTCCTTGCCCGGCTGGAACACCGGCCCGACCCACAGGACCGGGCCGACGGTGCGGGCCAGCAGCCAGGGACGCCCGTCGGCCAGGTGCCGCCTGTTGATCTCGGCCAGCTCGCCGCGCAGGTAGTCGTCGGTGAGCACGATGGTGAGCGCCGCGTCCGCCGGGCCGGTGACCTGCACGCCCTCGGCGGCCAGCAGCGCCCGCAGCTCCTCGTCGGGGGCGTCCCCGACGGCCAGCACCTCGGCGAGCCCGCCCCGCACCCCGGCGACCGCCTCCTCGGCGGTGCGCCCGGTCATCTCCCAGAAGGCGGCCGTGCCCCGCTCCAGGTCCTCGGTGACGTCGACCAGCAGGTCGCGCGCCCGCAGCGTGTGGAGCACGTAGTAGACGTTCTCCGGCGGGACGTCCGGCTCGACCGCGACGAGGATGTCCTGCACGGTGTGCTTGCCGTCGAGCAGGCCCGCCACCGCCTCGATCGACCGGCCGGTCAGGACGTGCGTGTCGCGCTCCGAGATCAGGAAGACCCCGTCTCCCTCGATGACCTCCACCCGGTACTGGCGGCGAAATGCGGGTCGGGCGTCCATGGCGTTCCTTTCGGATCAGTGCACGAGGCGGAGGGAGGCGACCTGGTCGTCGGCCAGCCGCAGCAGGGTGAGCCCCGCGGCGGCCAGGCCGTTGACGGCCGACAGCGACAGGCGGTCGGCGCGCCGCCGGTCGGCGAACCAGCGGCCCGTGTGGTCGCGGCGGCGCAGCAGCTCGGCGGCCAGGCCCCGCGCGGAACGCTCCAGCGCCTCGTCCCCGGTCAGGCGGGCGGTGTGCAGGGCCACCTCGGCGTCCACCACCAGCCGCGCGCAGGACCGTCCCGGGTCGGGCGCGCAGTACCGGGCCACCCGCTCGCGCAGCTCGGCCGGGACCTCGCCGGTGAGCAGGTGGGCGGTGGCGACGGCGGCGAGCAGTGAGCCGGGGGTGTCCAGGCCGAAGCGGTGCGCGAGCAGCGCCGCGGCGGCCACGTCCTCCCCCGGCGCGTCGCTGGAGGCGGCCAGCGCCCACACCAGCCCGTCGGCGCCGATGGGCAGCCCTTCCAGGGCGAGCACGTCCGGCGGGTAGGGCGGACGGGAGGCGCCGCCGGAGACGAACTCGGCCAGCAGTTCCTCGCGCAGCCGCGCGGCGAGCGCGTCGGCGGCCGGGACCGGGACGGGCGAGGCCTCGCGCAGCTTGCGCAGGGCGAGCAGCAGTCCCGCCCGGCCGAGCACGGGCTCGGCGGAGGTCGGCCGGGTCAGCTCGGCCTCGGCGAGCGGCACCAGCCCGGCGGCCCGCTCGACCAGCCGGGTGTCGGACAGGGTGGCGCCGCAGCGGCTCAGCGCGTAGATGGCCGAGCCGATGCCGACGAAGGCGCCGACGGGCGCCAGGGTGCCCGACATCCTGCGGTAGACGGCCGAGCGGGTGGACAGCGCCGCGAACTCGGCCGAGGCGTCCAGCGCGTCCTGCGCGGCCGTCCAGTGGCCTGGGGCGCCGGTGTTGGCGTACAGCTCGGCCAGGAAGACGGCCAGGCCCGCGGTGCCGGTGAGCAGATCGCCGTGCAGGGGTTCGACCTGGTCCAGCCCGTGCGCCGGGTAGGTCACCACGCCGATCCAGCCCGACCGCTCACCGGCCGGCCCGCCCGGGGTCGGGCCGAGCGGGACGGCGGCGGCGAGCACCTGGTCGGCCAGCTCGCCGGCGCGGGCGAGCAGCACCTCGGCCTGCGGTTCCTCCCGGCGGCCCGACAGGTCGTAGACGTGCAGGCCGATCTCGCGCACCGTGCGAGGACGCGGCCCGGCGCCGGGGAAGGTGGCGGGGAGTTCCCCGGCGCCGGTGAAATCGAGGCAGGTCGCGAGGACGGCGAGATGCTCGTCCAGCGAAAAGCCCGCCAGGTCGGCCACACGGTCCTGGAGCCGCTGCCAGGCCGTGCCCCCGAAGTGCCCGGGGATCTCCACCCCGTCGGGCGTGAACACCGAGTCGGATCCCGGTTTGGAGACGAACAACGGGACGTCCATCCGGCGGAAGGCGTCGATCTCCTGCTCGACGATCTCCAGGATGTCCTCGCGCCCGGGGTCGTGCCGCAGCGTCTCCCTGGCGCTGCGGAACAGGTGGGCCAGGCAGACCTCCCGGGCGACCCCGTCGATCAGCGCGCCGGGGCTCAGGCTGGTGCCGAGCAGTTCGACGCAGTCCCAGGTGCTGCGCCAGATGTAGCGGACCGGCGCCTCGCGCAGCAGCGCCAGCGGGCCGCGCGGGTCGGCCAGCAGGTCCTGGTTGCGGGCCAGGCACTCCTGCATCTGCCGGTAGCCCTCGGCCACCTCGTCGGCGTAGCGGCTCGGCTGGGCCAGCTCGCCGGCGCCCCAGGTGGGCCGGTACGGCGGCGCCTCCCAGCCGAGGGGGTAGGCCTGGGGGTGCCGGGCGATCTGCTCCTGCAGCCCGGCCATGCACCCGATGTCGTGCGCCTGGACGCCGCCGCCCATCACCCGGGGGAAGCTGATGACCGCGGTCCTGGCCACCGTCTCCTCGACCCTGCCCCACAGCGACTGGATGCGGTCGCCGATGACGGAGGGCTTGCTGATGCGGGCCTGCAGGACGTTCTCCAGGTCGATGAAGACCGGCGTGTCCCCCTTGGCGACCAGGTTGTCGGCCCACAGGTCGCGGCACTCCAGGAACTGGGCGAGCCTGGCCAGCATCCCGAGGCGCGTGTAGTAGCGGCGGACGCTGTCCTCGTCGGTCCCCGGCTCGGCGGTGACGTACTCCTCCCAGCCGTAGTCCTCGCGCAGGACGACCTCGCGGGTGTGCAGGGCGAGGGGCAGCCCGTGGTTGTTCAGCAGGGTGCACACGTCCATCAGCCCGACCACCGAGCGCAGGTCCTTGGGCTTGTAGACCACCCGCTCGCCGGAGGCGAAGGTGAGCAGCGTGACGACCCGGCCGTGGTTGTGCGGGTCGCCCGAGTCGCCGGAGTACCCGGTGACCGGGCCGGGGGCGGTCCAGCCCCACAGCGTCCTGCGCAGCTCGGGCAGGTCGGCGCCCAGCCGGTCGAACAGCTCGTGGACCACCCGCCGCCACTGCAGGCAGGTCACGCCCATGACGTAGGCCAGCCCCGGCAGCGTCTCCAGCCGGTCCAGCCAGCCGGCCTGGCTGACGTCCAGGCCGGGGCTCTGCAGCCAGGCGGACACGTCGTTGGCGGTGCCGGCGAGCTGCGCCTCGAAGGCGAACCCGGAGAAGCACACCTGCGTCAGGCGCTCGACGAGCTGCCCGGCGATGTCCTCGCACGCCTCGGGGGTGACGGGCACGCCGCGCACCGTCCCGTCCTCGATGTCGACCAGCCGGTTCACCGCGCGCCTGAAGGACACGAACGGGGAGCCCGGGCGCCCGGTGGCGGGGTCGGCGGCGGCCGTGGGGGGCTGGGCGAGCAGGAAGTCCACCAGGGCGTACCCCCAGTCGGGCAGCCGGCGCGGGTCGGCGAGGCGGACGTCGACGAGTCCGGCGCCGAGGTCGCGGCCCGAGCGCCTGCGGTGGTGCAGCAGCGCCCGCTTGGCGTCGTCGTCGTCGCCCACGGCGGCCTTGAGCCAGCGTTTGGTGCGCTCGGACGCCTGGCGGGGGCCGCGCCCGGCGACCGGGACGAAGAACTCCCCCGACACGCGCTCGGAGAACGGGGCGGCCGCGGCCAGCACGGCGATCAGCCGTTCGTCCCCGCCCGGCACGGCCAGCAGGCCCTCCCCCCGCACGTCGGCATATCCAAGGGCCGTCATCTCAGACCTCCTGTCGGCGGACCATGCGCGCGAAGAGCGGACTTTGGTCCATCAGCTCCTCGAACGGGCCGTCGGCGACGACCCTGCCCTGGTCGAGTACGTAGATCCGATCCGCCGACCTGATGGTGCTCAGCCGGTGCGCGATCACGATGCGGGTGATGTCGAGCTCGGCGATCCTCCGGCTGACCAGCGCCTGGGTGTGGTTGTCCAGCGCGCTGGTCGCCTCGTCGAGGATGAGGATCTTCGGGCGCTTCACCAGCGCCCTGGCGATGAGCAGCCGCTGGAGCTGCCCGCCGGAGAAGGAGGCGTTGTCCTCGCCGACGACGGTGTGCATGCCCATGGGCATGGCGGCGATGTCGCCGTCCAGGTCGGCCAGGCGGGCGGCCCGCCAGGCGTCCTGCTCGGTCGCGCCGGGCACGTCGCCGACGATGTTCTCCATGACCGAGCCCCGCAGCACGCGGGCCTGCTGCATCACCACGCCCACCTGGGAGCGCACCCGGCGCAGGTCCAGGTCGCGCAGGTCGCCGCCGTCGTAGAGGACCTGGCCGGTGCGGGGCGGCTCGAAGCCCAGCAGCAGCCGCACCAGCGTGGACTTGCCGGCGCCGGACGGGCCCGCGACCGCGACGAACTCGCCCGGCCGGAACACCATCGACACCTCGTCCAGGATCCGCATCGCGGTGCCGGGGTAGGCGAAGGAGACTCCGGCGAGCCGCACCAGACCGGTCAGCTCGCCGGGGTCCTTGGCGCCGGGCGGGGTCTCGGCCGGGCGTTCCAGCACCGGGCGCAGCCGCTCGAACCGGGGCAGCAGGGCGAAGGCCGCCTCGACGGCCCGGTTCATCTGGCCGAGGGCGAGCACGAACTGGCCGAGCGCCACGGCGGCGACCACGAAGGACGCGGCGGGCACGCGCAGGGCCAGCCCGGTGACGGCGAGCAGGAGCAGCAGCGCCGGCTGCGCGGAGGCGCCGATGGCCGCAGAGACCGCCCGTTCGCGCTGCGCCGCGGCGGCGGCGCGCTGCTGGGTGGCGAACAGCCGCGACCACAGGCCGAAGACCTGCGCCTCGCGGCCGGCGACGTGGATCTTGTCGATCGCGCCGAGACAGGCGTACAGCAGGGAGTAGACCTTGCCGTACTGCTCGTGCATGACCAGCTCGTGGCGCTGCTGGCGCACGGCGCGGGCGGCCAGCACGCCGAGCAGCACCGCCACCCCGCCGAGCGCGGCCAGGGCCATCCGCCAGTCCACCGCGACCAGCACCAGCAGGCCGAACAGCGAGAACATGCCGCCGAGCAGGGAGTTGACCGCGGCCTCGCCGAGGGACTTTCGCATGTCGGAGACGGCGTTGGCCCGCTGGACCAGCTCGCCGGTGGAGTACTGGTCGAAGAACGGCAGGTCCAGGGAGACCAGGTGGCTCCAGACGGCCGGTTCGAGCCGTTCCTGCAGGCGGCTGTGCACGCGCACGAGCACCGCGTTGCGCACGGCGAGCAGCAGCGCGCCCGCGCAGACCACGCCGACGATCATCACGGCGGTCCAGACCATCGCCGGCCGGTCGGCGGGGTCGGCCGCGGAGTTCAGCAGGGTGAAGGTGAACATGGGGACGCCGAGGGCGAGCAACGCCGCGCCGCCGCCGGTCGCGAGCAGCCAGGCGAGCTCCCTGCCCGCGCCGCGCAGGCCGAACCTGAGCAGGGCCAGGGGCGAGGCGACGCCCTCGCCGAGCGGCGGGTAGATCTGCAGGGCGTCGGGGGCGAGGCCGGCGGCCACGGCCTCGGTGACCCGGCGCCGGCCGGTGGCCGGGTCGGCGGCGCGGTAGCCGCCCCGGTGCGGCAGCAGCGCCACCGGCCGCCCGCCGTCCCGGGTGAAGCCGATCATGGGGACGGTGGCGGTGCGCCACCAGCGCCCGTCCAGGCGCACGCGCCGGTGCCTGACCCTGGCGGCGTCCAGCGCCGCGCCGAGCGGGTCGGCGGAGGGTGAGTCGTCCTCCCGCGCGGCCTCGCCCGCGCGGGAGGAAGCGGAGGGGGCGCCGAGCGCGGGCCCGGCGTCGGGGGCGGCGAACCCGCAGTGGTCGCCGAGCGCCTTGACCACCTTGGCGGCGCGCTCGGCGCCGGTGCGGGGCCGGTCGGGCGAGGGCGGCGCGCCGGCGGCGACGGCGACGTCGGCGAACGAGCGCCGCAGCGTCTCGCCCGTGGCCGCCGCGCGGGCGGCGCGCCAGTTGTCCCGGTCGGCGTCCTCGGCCTCGGCCAGCAGCAGCGTCCGCGCCAGCGTCTCGCGGTGCAGCGCGCGCAGCTCGCGCTCGCCCGGCGGGTCCTGCGTCCCGGCGTCGCGACGGTTTCGGGACGGCGCGCCGTCCGGGCCGGCGGTCGCGCCCGGGTGGCGCAGCCGGCGCGCCCAGGCCGAGAGCGCGCCGGCCTCCCTGCGGACGCGGCGCACCGCGGTGCCCTCGGCCGGGGAGGCCGTGACGGTATAGCCGCCGGGCAGGTCGGTGGCGGCGAACCCGTGCATGAGCTGGCCGGTCTCCACCCGCAGGACGCGGTGGCGGCGCCCCTGGCCGTCCAGGGGGGACAGCAGGACGTCGACCGAGCCGCTCACCACGCGCCAGCAGGCGTAGGGGTCGATCAGCTCGATCTCGCTGACGGGGTAGCCGCCCGGGTCCCCGGCGAAGGGGACGCCGTTGACGCCGTTCGGGCCCACAGGGTGTCGGTTCATGCCGCTTCCTCGACGAGCGTGCGGTAGGTGCCGGGCTGGGCGATGAGCTCGGCGTGCGTGCCGCGCTGGACGACCCTGCCCCGGTCGAGCACGAGGATCAGGTCGCTGTCGCGCACCGTGCTGAGCCGGTGCGCGATCACCACGCAGGTGCAGCCCCTGGCCTTGAGGTTGGCGTCCACCAGTGCCTCGGTCTCGGCGTCCAGGGCGCTGGTCGCCTCGTCGAGCACGAGCACCGAGGGGGACAGTGCGAGCGCGCGGGCGATCTCCATGCGCTGCCGCTCGCCGCCCGACAGGTTGCGCCCGCGTTCCTGGACCCACCCGCCAGAAAGCCCGCCCCTGCGGTGCACCACGTCGGCCAGGCAGGCGTCGGTGACGGCCCTGCGCAGCCGGTACGGCGGGACCGTCGGGTCCCACAGGGTAAGGTTGTCGGCCACGGTGCCCTCGAACACCTGGAGCTGCTGCTCGACGTAGCCGACCGAGGTGGTCAGCGTCTCGCGGGGCGTGTCCTGCCGTGGCACGCCGTCGAACCTGACCTGCCCCGACCACGGCTGCACCGCTCCGGTGAGCAGGCGCGCGACCGTGGACTTGCCGCTGCCCGTGCGGCCGACGATGGCGATGCGCTGGCCCGGTTCGGCGCGCCATGACAGTCCGTCGATGACGGGGCCGTGCTGGCGGTCGTAGCCGAAGGTGACCCCGTCGAACTCCACCGCGCCGCGCAGGCCGCCCGTCCCTTCGGGCGCGCGGGGCGGCTCGGCGTGCCGCGGGTCGGGCTCGGCGCTGAGCGCGTCGTCGAGCATGCTGGTCTGGGCGGCCACGACCTGCGCCTCGGCGCCGATGCCCACCAGCGAGGACACCGGCACCAGGAAGGCGCCGACCAGCAGCTGGGCGGCGATGACGGTCTCCATCGTGACCTCGCCGCGGGCCGTGAGCACCGCGCCGGTGATGACCATGGCGGCGCCGGCGAGCGAGCCGAGCGCGGCGGGCACCACCATCAGCGCCTGCGTGACCCGCATGAGGTCCTGCGTCGCCGCCATGGTGCGCGCCGACAGGCCCGCCCACTTGGCGAAGAACCAGTTCTCCGCCCCGTCGGCCTTCAGCGACTCGGCCATCGAGACGCCGTTGAAGGCCATGCTGTCGCGGCGGTGCTCGTCGAAGATGAGCCGCTGCTGGTGCGGGGCGCTGCGCCGGCTGACCGCGCGCATCGCCGCCAGGTTGACCGCCGCCAGCAGCGCGGCGACCGCGGCGAAGGCCGGGTGGAAGGCGAACAGGATCGAGGAGTGCACCACCATGGTGAGCAGGGCCGCGATGACCGCCGCGACCCGGTCCGACATCAGCAGCGCCAGCCCCGCGCCGAATGACGTGCGGGTCACCAGGCCGCCGGTCCCCCGCCGGTGGAAGTGGTCGCCGGGCAGCCGCAGCAGCCGCCACACGTACCGGCCCGACAGGTCGGCCGCCATCGCCAGTTGCACCGCGCCGAGCAGCCGCTGCTGCGCCCACGTCCCCGCCAGGGTGAAGCCGACGCAGCCGAGCAGCCCGAGCAGCACCGGAGCGCTCCAGGCCGCGTCGCCCGCGACCAGGACCCTGCCCAGCAGCAGCCGGGTGAGCAGGGAGGTGACCGCCGCGGGCAGGGCCAGTGTGAAGGCCATGACGGCGATGGCGAGCAGCGCGGCCAGATAGGGCCGCACCTTCG
The DNA here is from genome assembly GCF_040607455.1 of Sphaerisporangium sp. NPDC005289. Classification (NCBI taxonomy): domain Bacteria; kingdom Bacillati; phylum Actinomycetota; class Actinomycetes; order Streptosporangiales; family Streptosporangiaceae; genus Sphaerisporangium; species Sphaerisporangium sp. NPDC005289. Next base: position 58,567 of record NZ_JBEXGS010000023.1, on the reverse strand, counting down.
CCAGCGCCGAGCGGGCCATGGGGAAGCGCGCCCCTCCGGGAGCGAAGCCCTCGCCCGGGCGCGGGACCAGCACGATTCCGCTGAACCTGCGCCGGAACTCTTCCCTGCTCAGCCGGATCCTGCCCACGGCGGGGTCGTTGAGGTAGGCCCACCGCTTGCGCAGGCCCTCCAGCACCACGTAGTGCCGGCGGTCCACGAAGATCATCGAGGGGACGGGGAAGGTCTCCAGCTCGTCGGCCTCCACCCGCCAGCCGGCGACGGTGAAGCCGTACTCCTCGGCCGCCGCCTTGATCCCCGCCCCGGTCAGCCCGTCCCTGCCGACCCCGCACCGCTCCCTGATCTCGTGCAGGGGGACGCGCAGGCCGTGGAAGGCGAAGATCATGCTCAGGCAGGCGGGCCCGCAGTCGGCGTCCTCCATCTGGGGACGGCGCTCGGTGCGCACGGGCCGCGGCCGGGCCGTGCGCTCAGCCACGGCGGCCTCCGCCGAACAGGGCGTCCACGGGCCGGACGACGGCGACGGTGATCTCCCCGGCGACCGGGGTCAGCGTGGCGCCCGGCCAGGCGGGACGGCCGAAGTCGACGGTCACCAGGTAGCGCCCCTCGGCCCGCAGGGAGTCGCCGTAGAGCGGGCGCAGCAGCTCGCCGGAGGCGGGGTAGGGCTCGACGGCGCTCACCCTGCCCTGCCACCCGCCGCCGAAGGCGACGGGCTGGCCGGGGGCGAGCGAGCCGACCCTGTCGCGGCCGACCGTCAGCAGCGCCCGCAGGGGCCCGGCGGCCGGGTCGACCGCCGCGACGGTGCCGCCGGCGGCCAGGGCGGCGCCGGGCACGGCCGTGCGCAGCACCCGGCCGCTCGCCGTGCCCGTCACCACGTGCCTGCGTCCCCGCGCGTCGGCGATGACCGCCAGCGGCGTCACGGGCGTCACCTCCTGGCCCGGGCGGACCAGGACCTCGGCCAGGCTGCCGGTGACGGGCGCGGCCACCCCCACGGGGCCGCCCCCCGCCACCAGCACGCCCGTGCCGGCGACCACGTCGCGGACCTGGCCGAACCAGGCCCAGCCGACGGCGCAGGCGGCCACCAGGATGAGCGCGACCGCGGCGAGCCACGCCTTGGTCCGGACCGTGGAGACGAGCTGGTCGATGCGCTCGCCTCCCGGCGCCTCCACCGCGGTCATGGTCATCGCGGATCTCTCCCCGGGGAGTACTGCAGGCAGAAGCACAGGCTGAGCAGGCACGGAGGCGGCGGCGGCGCCTCCGCGCCGTCGAGGATCTCGATGACCAGCTCGGTGCCGGGCTCCGGTGGCAGCGTCGGCGCGACCGACCCCTCGGCCAGCCGGATGTCGAACTCGGCCAGCACGACGAGGGGTTCGCGCTCGTACCGGCGCCGGAGTTCGCCGTCGAGCCAGGACTTCGCCGTCAGCTCGCCGAACGCTCTGCGCTGGACCGTGTCCCAGCCCATCGTGTCCACATTCATCACAAGGCCTCCCGCCGCGGTGTATGAGATGCTTTTTCCGGCGAGGTGGTGGGCATCTGGACTGCCCACCGCCCCGCCTGGGACTGCTGTGATCGTCAGGCGGTCTGCCCACCGGAGAAGCAACCGGTCGGGCAGCTCACGGTGCCGATCGTGCCGAGGGCGCCGCCCGCGGACGATTCGAGGCTCTCCAGGTCGATGGCCTGGCCGGGCTGGGCGGGAAGGTCGGGCGGGGGCAGCTCCCGCGGCCACTCGACGCCTGCGCCGGCGAGCGCGGCGCGGGGGTCTCGTTCGAATTCCCGCCTGATCGTCTCGTCGGACCAGGCGCGGGCGACGAACCGGGCGAGCTGGGTGCGCAGTTCGGGGGACAACGGGTCTTGCGGCATGGTGTCACCTCGGTGGTGAGGCTCCGGTCGTCGCGGACGCTCGTCCGCTCTTCCCGGGAGGTCAGGGGGTTGACCCCTACGAGGACCAGACTTGTCATCGGCGACAGAGCACGCCAGAAACAACTAACACCGACGTGTCGTGATGTTCGTCATATCTGGTAGTCCGTCTTTCCCGATGGGAGCCGCTGCTCCCGATGCGCGAACCCGCGCATCTCCGTCTGCGCCTCGCGGGCCATGTCGAGCATGCGGCCCAGCTCCGTCTTGACGGCCGCGGCCTCGCCGTCCACGCCGGACAGGACGGTGCGTCCCTGCTCGGCGATGGCGTCCAGGCGGCTGCCGAGGATGGCTTCCAGCTCGCGGACGGTCCTCACGCGCTGTGCCGCCACCTCGACCGTGGCGAGCTCGGCCCTGGTCGCGTACAGGACCCGCGCCGTCTCGGCGAAGTGCGTCAGTCCCGCCAGCGGGATGGCCGCCACCGCCACCGACAGCGTCCAGGACAGGCCGCCGGCCAGAACGTCGCCGAGGGCCATCGACTTGAAGGTCTCGGCGACGGCCACCAGCGCGAAGGCCGGAAGCGGGTAGGGCCGGGGAAGCAGTCCCAGCGTCATCGCGGTGAGGAAGACGCTGGAGGCGGCCCACCACTCGCCGAGGAAGGGCAGCGGAAGGTAGGTCAGCAGCGCCATCACCCCGACCGCCCAGCGATGCCAGGGACCGCGCGGACCGGTGCAGCCGGCCGCGATGTAGAGGGCGACGACCACCGCCGCCAGTACGGCACCGGGGATTCGCGCGGGCCGCGCGTCCTCGATGTAGTGCACGAACGTGGGTGTCATCAGGTAGAGGGCGAACGCCACGATCGCCGCGCGGCCGATCCGCACCTCCAGCGGCGCGCGAGCGACCGCTTTGGGCCCTACAACCCCTGTCTGGGTCACAAACGGATCATGGCAACCCATTCGGGGGAAGGCAACGCATCACGGAACCCGCTTTCCGGAGGCACCCGGCGGCGGCGGGCCGCCGGGTGCCACGACGGAGGTCCCGGGTGCGCCCTCGGGAGGGAACGCGACCCAAGACGGGTCAGGCTTTCGCTTCCATGCCGCAGCCGTAGGTGGAGGCGGTGCCGAGGCAGCCGCCGATGCTGCTGATCGAGCTCACCGAGCCGAAGCAGCCGTCGGCCGGGGCCTCGGTGCCGGCCGCGACCTCCAGCTCCTCGATGCTGAACTCGCCGGCGGGCTTGGGCGGCAGCGGCGGGGTGGCCACGCCCTCGGGGTAGGCGATGCCGTACTCGGCCAGCATCAGCCGGGGCTCGCGGCCGTAGCGGGTCTTGACCTCGCCCTCCGACCAGGCGGCGGCGACGAGCCTGGCGAACTTCTTGCGGTCGTCGTCACCGAGAATGTAAAGGCTTTCGGCCATCGGGCCACTTCCTTCCGCCCGGCTCGGCGGCCGGGATCCGACGGGAGCGGCAGCGGGCATCTGGACTGCTCGCTGCCTCTTTGCGCAGGTCCAGACTCGCCCCGCACGCCCGCCGCCGGTAGAAACAACTAACACCAACCGCTTGTGATAACTGTCATGTGACACCGGGCCGCGCCCCTTCTCGCGGACGGGACGTCGCCGTTCCGCCCGCCGCGGGAAAGCAGCGGCTCTCTATCTCTTCTCTGATATGCCGATTACAGAAATCGGCCGCGAGGGAAACCAGAAGCCTATTCGGATCTCCCTTTATCCCCCGTTGGCCGGCGGCCCGGGGAACGGGCCGTCACGGTGATCGGCGGACGTGACACGGAACAATCATCCCGCCGGTGACGCCATATCACAGCCGGCCCTCTCCGGCGTGAAATGGCGATGCCGGTCGAGCGGTACGGCCGTCCCGGCGCGGCCCAACCCCTGGTAATCGGCCCTGCCCGATCGCCCAGCCCCGGCGCCGGGCCGCAACGCGCTTCGATCAACCGCGCCATATGCCGAGGGCGTCAGAAAGCGGACACGTTTCTTGTCAAATCCATCCCGCGGACAGACAGTTGGGATCCCACCCCATCCACGGACTCCTGGAGCCGAGCCATGCGTGTATCCGCCAGAGGAAATCGAGGACGCCCGATATCGGCCGTCCGGCGCGTGCTGTGCCTCGTCGTGGGAATGGTCGCCGCGGCGTCCCTCATCGCGCCGTCCGCCACCGCCCTCGCGCTGCCCACCCCGAAGGCCTTCACGTCCTACCTCGACCTGGAGTGCTTCAAGACCAGCACCTACCAGCCGCCCACCACCACGCTGACGCTGAAGCACCTCAACCCGGTGCTCCAGGACCTGCCGACCGAACAGGTCACCCTCGGCGCGCGCGAGAAGCTGTGCGTCCCGGTCGCCAAGAACCAGGTGATCCCGCCGTCCGGCGTCCTGGACTTCATCCGGTACGTGGACCTGTCGTGCTACCGGATCACCGGAGCCACGGTGAACAGGTCGCTCGTCCTCAGCCACCTCAACCCGGTGCTCCAGGACCTGCCGCGCGAGCAGGTCGTCATCACCGCCCCGCAGCACCTGTGCGTCCCGGTCGCCAAGAACGGCCTGGTCCCACCCCCCGAGGTGCTGTCGCTGGTCTCGCACATCGACCTGAAGTGCTACGGGCTCACCCCGAACACCCTGATGAACCGCAAGCTGGCCCTCACCCAGCTCAACCCGGTGCTCACCAGCCAGATCCCCACCACGTCGGTACAGGTCACCTACGGCCGCCAGCTCTGCGTGCCGGTGCTCAAGGCCGGCGACAGCGTGCCGACGGCGGTGGCGAACATCGTGCGGTGGATCGACCTGGAGAACTTCGACGTCATCGCCCCCGCGATCAACCCGGTCACCCTGAGCCTGAAGCATCTCAACCCGGTGCTCGCCGGCCTGCCGGCCGAGACGGCGGTCCTGTACGGAGCCGCGCAGCTCGGCGTCCCGGTGGCCAAGAACGGCCAGTTCCCCCCAGGCTGACCGGCCACGAGGCTCATCCCACTCCCGCCGACCCGGCCGGCTCCCCCGGCCGGGTCGCGCGGGCGTAGCGGTCGGCGAGGGCGCGCAGGCGCTCGACCAGCTCCGGGGGCTCGGTGACCTGGAAGTCCAAGTCCAGCATGCCGAGGTGGACGGCCAGGGTGGTCAGGCCGTCCGCCCCGGTGTGCAGCACGCACGTGCGTTCGTCCACCGCCTCGACCACGCCGACGGCGGGGTTGACGCGCTCGGCCACGACCTGGGCCGGGGCGTGCACCAGGACGCGGGCCCGGTGCCGCCATGCCGCCGCCGACACCCCGCGCGCGACATGGGCGGCCGCCCCGCCCTCGGGCGGATCCCGGGGCGGGAAGCGCGGGCCGGTGGGCGTGCGCGGCTCGACACGGTCGGCGCGGAAGGTCCGCCAGTCCTGACGTTCGACATCCCAGGCGACCAGGTACCAGCGGCGGCCCCACGACACCAGCCGGTGCGGCTCGACGGTGCGCACGGCGGCCGACCCGTCGTGCGCGCGGTAGTCGAAGCGCAGGCGCTCCCGGTCGCGGCAGGCCGCGGCGAGCGCGGTGAGCACGCCGGGGTCGACCGAGGGCCCCGGCCGGTCCGGGGGCACGGCCTCGATGGACGCCTGCAGGGCGCCGACCCGATGACGCAACCGGGACGGCAGCACCTGCTCCAGCTTGGCGAGCGCGCGCACCGAGGTCTCCTCGATGCCGGCCACGGCGCCACGGGCGGCCGTCCGCAGCCCGACCGCCACGGCCACCGCCTCCTCGTCGTCCAGCAGGAGCGGCGGCATGGCCGCGCCCGCGCCCAGCCGGTAGCCGCCGTCGGTGCCGCGCGTCGCGTTCACCGGGTAGCCCAGCTCGCGCAGCCGGTCGACGTCGCGGCGGACGGTGCGCTCGCTCACCCCGAGCCGCTCGGCCAGGGACGCGCCCGGCCAGTCGCGCCGGGACTGCAGCAAGGACAGCAGGCGCAGCAGCCGCGCCGAAGTCTCCAACATGGTTCCCAGCCTGCCCCACCTTCAGGACAGGACCTGACCGGAAGGCCCTCTAGTGTCCCTCTCATGAACCAGAACGCAGAGATCAGGCCCTTCCGCATCGACGTCCCCCAGGCCCGGCTCGACGACCTGCACGACCGGCTCGACCGCACGCTGTGGCCCGACGAGATCCCCGGGACGGGCTGGGACTACGGCGTGCCGGTGGAGTACGTCAGAGGGCTCGCCGAGTACTGGCGCGACGGGTACGACTGGCGCGCGCAGGAGGCCGCGATCAACCGGTACCCGCAGTTCCTCACCGAGATCGATGGGCAGAACATCCACTTCCTGCACGTCCGCTCACCGCACCCGGACGCCCTGCCGCTGATCCTCACCCACGGCTGGCCGGGCTCGATCGTGGAGTACCTGAAGATCATCGACCTGCTCACCCACCCGGAGGACCCGGCGCAGGCGTTCCACGTGGTGATCCCCTCGCTGCCCGGCTTCGGCTTCTCCGGACCGACCAGGGAACGCGGCTGGAACCGGTACCGCACGGCCAAAGCGTGGGCCGAGCTGATGCGGCGGCTCGGTTACGACCGCTACGGCGCGGCCGGCAACGACGGCGGCTCGTTCGTGGCCCCCGAGCTGGGACGCCTCGCCCCCGAGCACGTGGCCGGCGTGCACGTCACGCAGATCTACTCCTTCCCGTCGGGCGACCCGGCCGAGTTCGAGAAGATCACTCCCGAGGACAAGAAGGCGCTGGAAGTGCTCCAGTGGTTCTACGACAACAAGATGGCCTTCAACGTCCTGCACTCCCAGCAGCCACAGACGCTGTCGTACGCGATCTACGACTCGCCGGTGGGCCTGCTGGGCTGGAACTCCCAGCTCCTCGGCGACGCCGCCGACCTGGGCGCCGACTTCGTCCTCACCAACACGATGCTCTACTGGGTCACCGGCACCGCGACCTCGGCCACCCGGTTCTACTACGAGGACGCCCGCGCCGAGCACCCCAAGGAGCCCACCACCGTCCCTCTCGGCCTGGCGATGTTCGACGGCGACTTCGTCTCCATGCGCACCTTCGCCGAGCGCGACCACGCCAACATCGTCCACTGGAAGTCCTACGACCGCGGCGGCCACTACGCCGCCCACATCGTCCCCGACACCCTCGCCGCCGACCTGCGCACCTTCTTCACCCCCCTCCGCTGACACCGGCGTTCCGCTCGCGACGGCCGTCACAGCGACTCTGTTCGGCCATGCGGGAGGCGGCCGGCCGATCTCTGAGATTCAGATCAGCAGCACCGCCGTGTCGAGGTCGAGGCTCCATGGCTCCGGGAGCTCCAGCGTGTCCCCGAGTGCCACGGCCACCTCGTGGGTGTAGCCGTTCCCGCCGGGGTGACTCAGAAGCCGTGCGGTGCCGCGGAAGGTGTCGATGACCAGGTAGAGGGGCACCCCGGCCAGCGCACAGTTCCAGGGTTTGACGTCGTGGTCGTCTTTCTGGCTGCTCGGCGAGACGACCTCGACGACCAGGAGCGTCTCCTCACCATAGACGTTCTCCGCGTCCCACATGCGAGGCTTGGAGGGGACCACGGTGACGTCCGGGCGATAGCGATCTATCTGGGCGCCGAGAAAGACCTTGATGTCGTTACAGATGATCCAGTCGCGGTCGGCCACGACCGACATGATCTGCATGAGAAGCCGGAAGATCACCTGGTTGTGATCGAAAGTAGGCATCTCGCCGATCACGATCCTGCCGTCGATGATCTCAACGCGGCGCTCCTCGCAGATCTCGCATACCTTCCGGTAGCGCGACTCGAGATCGTGTCGTCTCGTCTCCTGCGGTGTCGCCCTCGGCGCAGCCAGCACGGTTCCCATCTCTCCATCATCCCCTCCCAGCCGGTGGACGCAACGTACATACGGAAACACGAAATGTAGCGCCGATGAATGCCGGCCAGGGGACGAACGCCATCAGCAGGCGCTACCACCGCGCCTTGGACGGGCCTCTGGGCCGGTCAGGGGGTCTGGGTGAGGCGGAAGGAGAGGCAGACGACCGGGGTGTCGTCCTGGACGGGGGTGCCGGCGCGGGACCAGTAGCGGCGGTGGCCGGCGCGCCAGTCGTCCAGGGAGGCGCCGCCCTCTCCCTCGGCGGCGGCGTGCTCCCAGGTCACCTCCATGAAGGGCTTCACCTCCACACCGGTGATCTCCACCGTGGCGACGGGCGCGCCATCGTCGTCCAGCACGGCCAGACGTTCGCCGGGATACTCCAGCCCTTCGGTCTCGGCGGCGTATTCGGCGAGCAGACCGGTCGTCGCGGTCTTCACACCGCTCACGACGAGGCCGTTCAGCCAGGCCCGCATCTCGCCAGGGGTGCCCAGTTCGAGGGAACGCATCCCGTCGACTCGCGGCCACACCACCACAATCACCTCATCGCCTCGTCATTGGCTCGACCGGCCGGTCGATGAGCGGTCCTCCACGGGGGGTTCGCCGCTCAGGTACGGCGAATCGGGAGCCTCGGCCGGGTGAGACTGTATCCGGACCGCCGCCGCTACGACGACGGCCCGATGCCCGGCCCTGGTGACCGGCCCTGGTGACCGGCCCTGGTGACCGGCTCGGTCACGGCTTGCCGATCGGCTGCCGGCGGCGCTGATCGCGGGCGGCCAGTCCGGCCACGATGTCGAGGAGACCGTCGAGGTCGGCCCGGTACTCGGCGTCCCAGTCCACCGGGGCGTCCAGATGCCCGGCCAGCAGCTGATGGCCGGGCAGCAGGTCGGGCTCCAACTGGGCGCGGCGGCCGCGGGTGTCCAGCGTGCCCTCGGAGAACCGGCCGCCGACCTCCGAGATCGCGTACCCGATGAGGAAGGTGCTGATCATCCGCTCCATTCTGGGCACCTGCGCCGGTTCGACACCGGCGCGCAGCAGCGCGTCGAACAGCAGGTCGATGACCATGATCGCGGACGGGCTCACGGCCGGACGGGTGAACAGCAGCGGGAAGACGGAGGGATGCCGGCGCGCCACGGAACGGACCTCGGCGGCCAGATGCAGGATCGTCTCCCTCCAGCCGAGATCGGCCGCCGGCCGTGAGATCTCGGCGAGCATGCGGCCGATGATGGCGTCCAGCAGCTCGTCCTTGTTGCGGAAGTACCCGTAGAGCGCCATCGGCGTCAGCCCGATGCGGGCGGCGACCGCGCGCATGGACACCGCCTTGACGCCCTGCTCGGCCGCGACGAGCAGGGCGGCGTCGACGATCTCGGCACGGCGCGAGTCCTTGAGCTTCCGCATCGTCTCAGTCTACACTGTAGATTACTCTACGGCGTAGACTGAGGAGGCCTCGATGCTCCGAGCGGTCGGCCTGACCAAGCGCTACGGCGATGTACGCGCCCTCGACGGGTTCACGCTCGACGTGGCGCCGGGTGAGATCGCCGGCCTGGTCGGGCACAACGGCGCCGGCAAGACGACCTTCGTGGACATCGTCTGCGGGCTCGTCCGCGCCGACGCCGGCACGGTGACGATCGGCGGCCGGACGCCACGCGCCGCCCGGGGCGATCTGGGGGTCGCCCCGCAGCACATCGCGCTCTACCCCGGTGCGACCGCCCGGGAGCATCTCGTGCTCTACGGCCGGTTGGCCGGGTTGCGCCGGGCGGCACTCGCGGCCGCGACGGACGAGGTCGTCGAAGCGATGCTGCTCACCGACCTCCTCGACCGGCGCGCGGGGCTGCTGTCCGGCGGGCAGCAGCGGCGAATCCAGGCCGCGATCGCGCTCCTGCACCGGCCCGGCCTCCTCCTGCTCGACGAGCCCACCGCCGGTGCCGACCCGCAGACACGGCAATCGCTGCTGGCCGCCGTGCGGCGGCGCGCCGCCGCGGGCGCCGCGGTCGTGTACACCACGCACTACCTGCCCGAACTCGCCGACCTCGGCGCCACCCTCGCGGTCGCGCGGAGGGGACGGATCATCGCCCGCGGGACCAGCGAGGAACTGCTCAGCGGCCTGACCGACGAGGTTCGCGTGCACATCGACGACAAGGAGCTCCGGATGCGCACCAACGACGCCGCCAAGACCCTGGTCGATCTGCTGAGCCGGCCCCACGGCTCGGTGCACGGCATCGACATACGCAAGGCCTCCATCGACGACCTCTACCGGTCGCTGGCGTGACCGATGCTCACCGAATCCCTCTACCGCGTCCTCGCCGTCGCGCGGATCAACTGGACCCTGCGGCTGCGCGACCCCGGCCAGTTCATCAGCTACCTGCTGATGCCGATGATCCTCATGCTCGTGTTCAAGCCCGTCTACAACCGGGCGTTCTCCAGCGGCACCCTGCAGGTGACGACCGGAATGCTGGTGATCTTCTCGACGCTGGCGCTGGCCATCGTCGGCACGGCGACGCTCACGGAACGCACCTGGCACACCTGGGACCGGCTGCGATCCACCCGCGTCACCACCGCCGAGCTGCTGCTCGGCAAGGGGCTGCCGGTCTTCCTGGTCCTGCTCGCGCAGCAGACGATCCTGCTGACCTACGGCATGCTGGTGATCGGGGTGCGCCCGGCCGGGAACACGTGGCTGGTGGCGCTCGCGGTGGCCGTCTGGGGCACGACCCTGCTCGCCATCGGCACCGCGATCGCGGCCACGGTCCGCAGCCACGGCGAGTTGAGCGCGATCTGTGACATCGGCGGGTTGACCCTGACCACGCTGGGCGGCGCGTTCGTCCCCGTCGAGATGTTCCCCGGGTGGTTGCGGGCGGTGGCGCCGCTGTCGCCGGGGTACTGGGCCCTGTCCATGCTGCAGGCCGCGCTGCGCGGGAACGTGCCGGGGACGCTGCTTCCCGCCGCCGTGCTGCTGACGGCCGGCCTCGCCGCCGGGGCCTACGCCATCTGGCGCCTGAGCCGCGGCCTCGGCCGCACCACGGTGCTCTGAACTTCCCGCCCCCAAATGCCCGGCCCCGCAGGACCACGGCCACCCGGAGACCGGGAGGCCGTGGCGCCCCACAGACCGGCAGGCCGCGGCGATCCGGAAGTCCGGCGACCCGGAGGTCGTGGCGACTCGCAGGCCGGCAGGCCGTAACAACGCGGAGGCCCGGAGGCCCAGAGCAACCCGGGAGCCGAGAGGCCGTAGCAACCCGGAAGCCAAGAGGCCAGAAGGCTGTGGCGACCCGCGGGCCACGAGACCGTAGCGCCCCGCAGGTCAGGAGACCGTCGCGGCCCGGAGGCCGGGAACCGGCCATCGGGAGGTCGGGACGGCTCGGCCGGATGTGGTGCCGGTTCCCGGAGGGCGGGCGCGCCGGACGGCGCCCGGGCGGGCCGCCACGGTCGCTCAGCGCCTCCTGGCGCGCAGACTCTGCCTGCGGCGGTCGACGCGGGCCTGCCGGTCCGCGCCCGGCTCGGCGTCCTCGATCGCCGTCTCCATCGCCGTCTCAATCGCCGTCGCCGGCGCCGTCGCCGTCTCTGTCTCCGGCGCCGTCTGCGGCGCCGTCTCTGTCTGCGGCGCCGTCTCTGTCTCCTGCGTGGTGGCGTCGGCGAACGCGGCGGGCCGCGAGGCCCGGCGCGGGTCCTCCGAGGTGTACCGGAGGCTCCGGCCGACGAGCTCGGTGAAGTCCTGGGTGGACACGACCAGATGCGGCTCGCCGATGCGCAGCGCCTCGAGCATCGCCCGCCAGCCCTGCTCCGGCCCGATGCCGAAGACGGCCCGCCGCCTGGCGGAGACCTCCCCCGCCTCGGGGGCGTGCCCGTTCAGGCCATCGGCACAGAGGGACGAGACCCACTCGCCCCAGCCGATCGAGACGACTCGGGTGCCGGGCAGCGGCCTGGCATAGGCGAAGGCGTCGAGGCAGGCGCTGGCCGCGCAGGAGCCGAGCCGGCTCGCACCGCCGCCGGTGGCCGCATCGCCGCCGGTGGCCGCGTCGGTCGAGGAGAACAGGACCACGAACCCGACCTGCTCGCCAGTCAGCTCCCGCAGCAGCGTCCGGGTACCCGCCACCTTCGGCGCCAGCACCTCGTCGATGCCGTGGGCGGTCGCGCACCCGGCCATGCCCGCGCCGGACACCCCCGCACCCGTACTCTCCACACCCACGCCTGACACGCCCGCACTCCCCGCACCTGCGCCCGACATGCCTGCGCCCGACACGCCTGCGCCCGACATGCCTGCGCCCGACATGCCTGCGCCGGACACGCCTGCGGCGTGCAGGACCCCGTCGAGGCCGCCATGGCGCTTCTTGGCCAGGTCGACGGCCTGGCGCACCACGGTGCGGTCGGCGACGTCGCCGCTGACGACGATCACCTCCGCGCCCAGGCGCTCCAGTTCGAGCACCTCGCGCAGACGACGCCGCAGGGACGGGGCGGCGGCCTCGTCGCCCAGCACGACCGGCCACCGAGCCCGCGGCGGCAGAGGAGTTCTGCCGAGCAGGACCAGCTTGGCGGCGTACTCCCCGGCAAGGCGACGCGCCAGTGCCATGCCGACGGCGCCCAGGCCACCGGTGATCAGGTAGACGCCACCGCGACGCAGCCCAGGCACCAGCGGGGCGCCGTCCAGGACGGCCGGGCGTGGTGCGGGGTCGTACGACGGCGTCCAGCGCCGTCCCTCGCGCAGCGCCACGACCCGGTCGGTGGGTTCGCCGAGGAGCTCGTCGACGAGGTGCGTCAGCACGTCGGCGGTCGGCCGCCCGATGTCGATCAGTCGCCCTTCGGCGCCCGGATGCTCCACCGGCAGCAGCCGGCACGCGCCGACCGCGGTGGCCTGCTCGGGTCGCATGCGCGCGGCGTCGGCGGGGAGCACGTACTGCGAGCCGGTGGTCACGACATCGAACCGCCAGGGGAAGCCGAGGTCGCCGTAAGCTCGCGCCAGCCCGACGAGGGTGTGCAGGCCGTACCGCACGGCACGCTCGGCCGGATCCCCGGCCCGGTCCCCAGCCCCGTCCTCGGCCCGGTCCTCTGCCGGAATCTCGACCAGGTCCTCGGCTGGGTGCTCGACCGAATCCTCGGCCAAGCCCACAACCGGGTGCTCGGCCCGGTCCTTGGCGGGGCCCTTGGTCGTGGCCTCGCCGGGCGTTTCGAGGTGCCACAGGTGGACCACCCGGGTGGGCAGGCGCCCGGCCGCCTTGAGGGTGCCGAGCAGCGCCCGCGCGTCTTCGGGCATGCCGGGCCGGATGGTGAAGCCGTCCTCGCTCTCGGCGTATCGGGCGCCGGGCGAGACCAGGACGTGCGAGGCGCCGAGCGCGCCGAGGCGGGCGGTGAGGACGTCGGTGACCGGCTCCGCGCCCGGTGCGGTGAGCACGAGCCAGACGCCGTCGATCGGCGCGGGCCGCCGAGGCGCGGTCTGCCGCCAGACGGGAAGGTGGAACCACTGGTCCTCCGGCAGCAGTGGCAGAGCCTCCGGTTCGTCCTTCCGCGAGGCGAGGTCGCCCGCTGCCGGACCGATGGCCGCCGGCTCGATGAGGGGGTCGCGCCGCGCCTCCAGCCAGAACGGCCGGCGTTCGAAGGGGTAGGTCGGCAGCGGCACCCGCCTGGGCAGCGCCACCCCGTCCGGCAGCGCCACACCGCGCTGCCCCTGTGCCGCTCCGGCCTGGCCCTGCGCCATGCCGCTCTGGTCCGGGGACGTCGCGGCGCGGCCGTTGTAGGTGAGCCAGTCGACGTGGGCGCCGGTGAGCCATATCCGGCCGAGGGCCTCGGCGAGCACCTCGTCGTCGGGCCGGTCATCTCCGACCGAAGGCTGCGTCGGCACGATGAGGGGCCGGCGGTCCGGCCCGCACGCCGGGTGGGCGCCCACCATGGCGCCCAGCGACCGGCCGGGTCCGATCTCCACGAAAGCGGTGTCGGGGTCGGACAGCGCCGCGGCCACCGCGTCGGCGAAGCGGACAGGGGCGCACATGTGCGCGGCCCAGTACCCGGGGTCGGTGACCAGGCCTGCGGTGGCGAGGGCGCCGGTGAGGTTCGACAGGTAGGGCAGAGCCGGCGGGCGCGGCGTCACCGAAGCGGTGACCCACGCGGTGAGCTCGTCGCGGACGCCGGCGAGCATCCGGGAGTGGAACGCGTGGGTGGCGGGCAGGTCGCGGCAGGCCACTCCCCGTCCGGTCAGTTCCCGGGCCAGCCTCGCGACCGCATCAGGCGCGCCCGCGACCACGACCTGGTCTCCGTGGTCGGCGGCGAGGTCGACACCTCGCGCTGCGAGGTCGGGGACAAGGCCGCGCAGCCGGGCCTCGCCGGCCGCGACGGCGAGCATGGCGCCGGCCGGACATGCCGCGATCAGGCGCGCCCGGTAGGCCACCAATCGCAGCGCGTCGGGCAGGGACAGCACGCCGGACAGGCAGGCGGCCACGTACTCGCCGACGCCGTGGCCGATCATGGTGCTGGGCGTGACGCCCCAGTGCATGAGCGTGCGGGCCAGCGCGTACCCGGCGACGAACGCGGCGGACTCGGCCACCTCGATCTCGCGCGGCAGTGCCGCACGCGGGTCCTGTGCCTCGATCTCGCAGGGCAGTGCCGCACATGGGTCCTGCGCCTCGATGTCGCGCGGCAGCGCTGTGGGCGGGTGCTGGTCCGGCTCGGTCTCGTGCGGAGCTTGCGACGGGGCCGGGAGGCCGGGTGGGGACGTCGGCGTGAGCAGCAGCGCCCGGATGTCGTCGGCGAGCGGCTCGCCGAGCAGCGCGCGGCATTCGTCGACGTGCGCGCGGAACACCGGTTCGGTCGCGTAGAGGCCGGCGACCATGCCGGGGAACCGCTCCCCCACCCCGGCGATGAGGAAGGTGACCGGGCGGGCGCGCCAGGTCTCCTGACGGGTGCGGGCCGGGGCTCCGCCAGCGGGCTCGCCGCGCAGCAGGGCCGCGGCCTGCGCGGTCGACGCCGCGACCAGGACCCGCCTGTGGTCGAACACCCGGCGTCCGGCCTGCAGTGTGAACGCGACGTCGGCCAGGCGCGGGGCCCGCTCGTCCAGGTGCCGGGCCAGCCGGGCACAGGACTGCTCGAGCGCGGCCTGCGAGCGGGCCGACACCGGAAGCACGTGGTGGCGGCGCGGCCCCGGCGGGCGCTCGGGAACCGGCGGGGGCTCCTGCACGACGACGTGGGCGTTGGTGCCGCCCGTGCCGAGGCTGTTGACGCAGGCGATGCGCGGCCGGCCGTCCGTCCGCGGCCACGGCACCGGCTCGGCGCTGACCCGGAACGGGCCGCCCGCGAAGTCGATCGTCGGATTGGGGGTGCGGAAGTGCAGGGTCGGCGGGATGAGCTCCTCGCGCAGCGCCATGACGACCTTGATGAGCCCGGTGACGCCGGAGGCCCGGTCGAGGTGCCCGACGTTGGGCTTCACCGAGCCGAGCACGCAGCCCCGCTCCCGCGCGGCCTCGCCGAACGCCCGGTTCAGCGCCGCCACCTCGATCGGGTCGCCGAGCTCGGTGGCGGCCCCGTGGGCCTCGACGTAGCCGATCTCGTCGCCGCGCACGCCCGCGCCGGCCAGCGCGGCCGAGACCGCCGCGGCCTGCCCGGCCATGCTCGGCGCGGCGAACCCGAACCTCATCGTGCCGTCGTTGTTCACGGCCGAGCCGCGGATGAGCGCCAGCACCGTGTCACCGTCGGCGAGCGCCGCCCGTGCCGGCCTGAGCAGCACCACCGCCACCCCGTCGCCGTACATGGTGCCGCGGGCGCCGGCGTCGAAGGTGCGCACCCGCCCGTCCGGAGAGGCGAGGCCGCCGGGCGCGTACAGGTGCCCCACCCTGTCCGGCACCCGCACCGAAACCCCGCCGGCCAGGGCCAGCTCGCAGTCACCGGCGCGCAGCGCCTGGCAGGCCAGGTGCACCGCGACCAGCGACGTCGAGCAGAACGTCTGCACCGAGACGCTGGGCCCGGTCAGGTTCAGCTTGTAGGACACCATGGTGGACAGCGCGTCCTTGTCGTTGCCGGTGACCACCTCGAAGGAACCGGCGCCCAGGTCCCGCTCGAACTGGGCGCCGCGCTCCAGCATGTAGGTGCTCAGGTTGGCCCCGGCGAAGACGCCGACCCGGCCGCGCGTCTCGGGGTCGGGGTGACCGGCGACCTCCAGCGCCTCCCAGGCGCATTCGAGGAACAGCCGCTGCTGCGGATCGGCGATGGTGGCCTCGCGTGAGCTGTACCGGAAGAACGCGGCGTCGAACCCGCGCACGTCGTCGAGCACCGGGCGGGCGGGCACGTACGCCGGGTCGTCGGCCAGGGCCAGGGGGACGCCGCTCGCAAGCAGCTCCTCCCGGCCGAACCGGCGGATCGACTCGGTCCCGGAGGCGATGTTCGCCCAGAACTCCGCCACGTCGCGGGCTCCGGGAAACCGGCCGGACATGCCGATGACCGCGATGTCGGTGTCCCGGACCTGGTCACCGGCGCCGACCACGGTGACGGGGTCGGCGCCGGTC
The DNA here is from genome assembly GCF_040607455.1 of Sphaerisporangium sp. NPDC005289. Taxonomy (NCBI): domain Bacteria; kingdom Bacillati; phylum Actinomycetota; class Actinomycetes; order Streptosporangiales; family Streptosporangiaceae; genus Sphaerisporangium; species Sphaerisporangium sp. NPDC005289. Next base: position 42,433 of record NZ_JBEXGS010000023.1, on the reverse strand, counting down.
TCGATCTCGGCGCCGGTCTCGGTGTCTGTGTCGGTGGCTGCCATGGTGCCTTGACCTCCAGGAGTGTCGGTCGCCGGTCGCACGGGCGGCGGCGTCACCGCCGGGCGGCGCCGACCGGCTCGGGCTCGGGCAGCAGGGCCAGCAGCCGCGGCGGCAGGTCCTCGTGCACCGGGTTGAGGTCCCGCGCCAGGAACATGTCCCGGCAGGCGCGCCGGCGGACCTTGCCGCTGGTGGTGCGCGGCACGCCGGAGGCGATCAGGACGATGCCGGGCATGGACAGGTCGAACGTCCGCACGATCGCCTGGCGCATCTGCAGCGCGAGTTCCCGCGCGGGCAGGCCGCGTAGCTGAGGGACGCTGGTCTCCTGCACGATCACGACGTGCTCGGGGTCGGCGCCGACCGCGAACGCCGCGCCGATCCTGCCCCGCAGCGCCGGGTGCACCGACTCGACGAGCTGCTCGACGTCCTGCGGGTAGATGTTGCGGCCGTTGACGATGATGACGTCCTTGAGCCGGCCGGTGACGTAGAGGTCGCCGTCCAGCAGGAAGCCCAGGTCCCCGGTGCGCAGGAACGGGCCTTCGCCGTCCGCGGTGTGCGCCCCGAAGGTCTCGCGCGTCTCGCCGGGCTTGTTCCAGTAGCCCCGGGCGATGCTGGCGCCGCGCGTCCAGATCTCGCCGACGACGCGTTCGGCGAGCACCCGCCGCGTCCGCGGGTCGACGATGCGCACCTGCTGTTCGATCGGCCTGCCGCTGCTGACCAGGACCGTGCCGGCCCCGGCGGTGACCGGCACGATGTGGTGACGGGTCAGCGCCTCCCGGTCCACCTCGCAGGTGAGGGCGGCGCGCCCGTGGGGGGTCGCGGTGACCGCGAGCGTCGCCTCGGCCAGGCCGAAGCCGGGCTTGACGGCGTCGGGGCGCAGTCCCGCCGCCGCGAAGCGCCGGGTGAAGTCCGCCACCGTCCGCCCGCGGATCGGCTCGGCGCCGTTGATACAGGTGTGCAGCGTCCTGAGGTCGAGTTCGCGCAGTTGCTCGTCGGTGACGCGGCGCAGGCACAGGTCGTAGGCGAAGTTCGGGGCGAAGGTGTTGGTGGCGCGGTGCCGGGTCATCGCCTGCAGCCAGTGCGCCGGCCGTTTGATGAAGTGGGTGGGGGTCATCAGCACCGAGTCGCCGCCGGCGAACAACGGCGCGAGCAGGCCGCCCATCAGGCCCATGTCGTGGAAGTGCGGCAGCCAGCTGACCATGACCGTGCCGTCGTCCATGGCGCAGGCCGTCGTCAGCTCCCGCTCGTTGGCCAGCAGGTTGGCGTGGGTGACGATCACGCCCTTGGGTTCGCTGGTGGAGCCGGAGGTGTACTGCAGGAACGCGACGGTGCCGGGTCCGACGCCCTCGGGCATGCGCCACCGGGCGGCGTCGCCCAGCGGTGCGGCGTCGGTGACGAGGCAGTCGAGCGCGTCGAAGCGGCCGTCCTCGCGCAGCAGTTCGGTGACCCCCGGCGCGCTCTGCTCGGCGGTGAGCACCAGGCGCACGTCGGCGTCGATCATGATGCCCGAGATGCGCTTCATGCTGCGGCCGTCGTGCGGCAGCGGCGCGGGCACCGGGATCATGCCCGCGTACAGGGCGCCGAGGAACGCGATGAGGAACTCGGCGCCGTTCGCGTAGACCAGCAGCACCCGGCTGCCGACGGCCAGCCGCCGGGCCAGCCCGTCGGCGATCTGCCTGGCCCGCTCGTCGACCTGGCGGTAGCTGGTGCGCTCCTCCACCACTCCGCCGGCGGTCTCCCGGACGACCGTGTAGTGGCGCCGGTCGGCGTAGCGCTCCAGCATCGCTCGGACATGGTGGACAAAGCTCGTGGACATCGGCTTCTCCTTGTCGCGGGAGCCCAGGCCCGGCCCGCGTGCGGCCGGCAGGGCCGGAAGTCGTCTTAGGCGTACCGGTCGGAACGGTTCAGGGTCGTCCATCGCTCACCCTCCATCGCGTGGTTGTGCCTCGGCGTCGCGCGTCCGGTGTCCCGAGGCCCGGTGTCGCCGGGCACAGCACCACCGCGGCGGCGCATCCGGCCGCGACGTCCAGCGGCCACAGCCGGCCCGCCGAGCGCGGGTCCGCGCCCAGGCGCACGGAGCCGGGACGCACCACGACGTCGCGCAGCCGGGCGATGCCGACGCCCAGGGCCTTGAGGTAGGCCTCCTTGGCCGTCCACAGGCGCAGGAACCGGTCGGCGCGGTCTTCGTCCCGGGCGGCGGCGACCCGGTCGGCCTCCACCGCCGGGAACATGGACCGCGCGACCGCGGCGTAGTCGACCAGTGCCGAGCCGTGCTCGACGTCGACGCCGACGCGTCCCGTGCCGCGCCACAGGGCGATCAGCGCGACGTCGCCGCTGTGGGAGAGGTTGAAGTCGAGCGGGCGGGCGCCGGGACGGGCGCGCGGCGCGAGGCGTGGACGGCCCGTCTCGGAGGTGGCCAGCCGCACCGCCCGGGGGTGCAGGCGGCAGGCCTGGCCGAGCACGGTGCGCAGCGCGGCGCGCGCCACCGTGTACCGGTGCCGGTCCCCGGCCTGGGCGAAGCGCCCGGCGCTCGCCTGCTCGTCCGGGCTGAGCAGCGCCCAGGCGCGCCGGCGCGCGGCCACGTCCTGGTCCAGCGGCACCCGCCACAGGCGCAGGCCCTGGACCGGTGGTGGCAGGACGGTCAGCTCCACGGCGCGAGCTCCTCGGCGATCAGGGCGTGTACCCGCGTGGCCTGTTCCAGCACGGCGAAGTGGCCGCCGTGCAGCGTGTGCAGGCGGAACTCCGCGCCGGTGCGCGCACCCCAGGCGGCGACGTCGGCGACCGAGGCGCGGGCGTCGGCGGTGGCGGCGAACGCGGTGATCGGCACCTCCAGCGGCGCGTGCGGGGCGTAGTGGTGGCTCTCGTTGACGGCGAAGTCGGCGCGCAGCACCGGCGCCATCAGCGCGAGCACCTTCCGGTCGCCGAGCAGCTCCGGCGGGGTGCCGCCGAGCAGGCTCAGCAGGCCGGCCAGCTCGTCGAGGGAGGCGCCGGCCAGGCGGGGAAGGGTCTCGGCGAGCTGCGGGGCCTTGCGTCCGGACACGAACAGCCGCGCCGGCGGCGGGCAGCCCCGCCCGATCAGCTCCCGCACCAGTTCGTAGGCCAGCAGCGCGCCGAGGCTGTGCCCGAACACGGCGTACGGGCGGCTCAGCGTGGGCGCGACCTCGCCGGCCAGGTCCCGCACCAGCGCCCGGCAGTCCCGGTAGGGCCGCTCCCCCAGCCGGGTCTCCCGTCCGGGCGGCTGCACCGGCACCGCGCCGATCCAGGCCGGCAGCCCCGCGCCCCACCGCCGGTACGCCGAGGCGCCCGCCCCGGCGTGCGGCAGGCACAGCAACCGCAGTCGTGCCCCGGCGGCCACCGGACCGGGCAGCCATCTGCTGGTCCCGAGGTGTACGGACACCGTCGCGTCTCCCGTCCGGTCAGTCGGTGAGCAGGCGGACATAGGACGGCGGGGGCGGGATGGCGCCGAGGTCGGCCCGCAGCGTCACGTGCCGGCCGTCGCGGCCGAGCTCGTGGAACCCGGCGAACGCGTAGGCGATCTGCATCATCCGGTTGCGGCCGGTCTCGACCAGGTCGGCGTGCAGTTCCACGCCGGCGTCGCGGGCCCGGCGCAGCAGGTGGTTGAGCACGATCGTGCCGACGCCGCGTGACATCACCCGGCACGACATCAGCAGCAGGCGCAGGTGCCAGATCTTCTCCGAGGTCTCGACGAGGACCAGCCCGATCTTGCCGTAGGAGCCGAACCGGTCGTCGAGGGTGACGACGTACAGCAGATGGTCATCGGAGGTGCGCAGCTTGTCGAGGTCGTCGTAGGAGTAGGTGCGGCCGGTGGAGTTGAGCTGGTTGGTGCGGACGGTCAGCTCCTCGGCGCGCTGGAGATCGTCGCGCGCGGCGGTCTCGATGCGCACGACGAGGTCGAGCTGGGCAAGGAACTCCTCGCCGGTGCCGACGAAGCGCTCCTCCTCGTCGTCGCGGCTGATCTGGCCGAGGTACATCTCGCGGCGCAGGCGCGACTCGGCGGTGACGAACCGGGGCCGGAACTCCGGCGTCCGCAGCGCCCCGGCGAGGCCGGCCGGATCCACGCAGAGGACCTGCGGGCAGGCCGCGGCCACCTCGGCCCGCTCGAACTCCTGGTCGTCGACGAAGGCGATCGCGTCGAGCCCGATGTTGAGCTTCTTGGCGATCTGCCGGACCGAGTGCGACTTGGCGTTCCATCCGATCTGCGGGTACAGGAACCTGTCGGCGAGGCCGGCCTTCTCGACCTGTTCCCAGGCCGCCTCGTGCTCGTTCTTGCTGGCGATGGAGTGCAGGATGCCGAGCCCGTCGAGCGCGTGGATCGCCTCGGCGACCTCCGGCTTCACCCTCACCGCGCCGTCCTCCAGCAGCACGCCGTCCCACAGCGTGTGGTCCAGGTCCCAGACCACGCACTTGATCCGGCCGCGGCGCTTCTCCTCGGACAGTTCGTCACCCATGAGCGACCTCCCTGTATGCGTCGGCGGCGATCGTGATCCGCTGGATCTCGTTGCTGCCCTCGATGATCTCCATGACCTTGGCGTCGCGGAACAGCCGCTCCACGGGGTGTCCCGGGGCGCAGCCGGCGGCGCCGTGGATCTGCACGGCCTCGGCGGCGTGCCGGGCGGCGGCGACGGAGGCGAAGTACTTCGCGACCCAGGTGGCCATGATCGTGCCCGCGTCGCCGCGGTCCTTGAGCCGCCCGGCCTCCTCGTACAGCAGCCGCGCGGCCCGGGTGTCGGTGACCATGTCGGACAACTTCGCCCTGATGAGCTGCAGGTCGCACAGCGGTCCCGAGCTCACTTCGCGCTGGGCGCTGTAGCGGGCGCAGGCGTCCAGGCAGGCTTGCAGGATGCCGACCGACCCGGCGGCCACGCTGTAGCGGCCCAGGTCCAGCACGCCGGTCATGACCATGCCGGCGGCGAAGCCGTCCGGGCCGACCAGGGCGTCGGGCCCGGCCTGCGCGCCGTCGAAGGTGATCTCGGCGAGCATGCTGCCACGGGTGCCGAGCATGCCGTGGATCGGGGTGACGGTCACGCCCGGCGCGTCGCGCGGCACCAGGAACGCTCCGATGCCGCCGCCGGTCCGCGCGAACACCAGGAACAGGCCGGCGCGCTGCCCTCCGGTGATCCACCTCTTGACGCCGTCGATGACCCAGCCCCGCGCTCCGCGGGTGGCCCGGGTGGTCAGGTTCGCGGCGTCGCTGCCTGCGCCCGGCTCGGACAGGCAGAAGGCGCCCAGCACCGTTCCGGCGGCGAACCGCGGCAGCCACCGCTCCCTTTGCTCGGGGCCGCCGAAGCGCAGCACGGCCCAGGACACCATCCCGTGCACGGTCAGCAGGCTGCGCACCGACGAGCAGGCACGGCCCACCTCCTCATGGACGTGGCCCACGGTCAGCATCGAGGCTCCCCGGCCGCCGTACTCGACCGGCAGGAACGGCGCCCACAATCCCGCGGCGCCGATCCGGTCGAGCGTCTCCCGCGGGACGCGGCCGTCCTGGTCGAACCGGCCGGCCAGCGGCGCCAGGTGGGTCTGCGCGAAGCGCCGTGCCGCGGCCCGGTCCACGGCGGGGCCCAGGTCGAGGGCGGCGGGCTCGGTCAGCGACGAGGTCATCGCCGTGCCCGCCGTCAGACCATCGCCGTCTGGCGACGGACCAGCGCGGCGATCGAGTCGATGGTGCGGAAGTTGTCCAGGCGCAGCTCCTGGTTGGGCACCGTGAAGCCGAACGTCTGCTCCACGAACATGACCAGCTCCATCGCGAACAGCGAGTTCACGAACCCGAGCGAGAAGATGTCCTGGTCGTGGGCGAACTCCACCTGCGGGTAGCGCTGGTGGACGAAGGCGGCGATGGTCGTGGTGTCGTGGTCGGACATGATGTCCCTCCCCGGTGGTGGTTTGCGGCCGCACCGGACTGTGCGGCCGGACTGAGGGGCGCGGCCGGACCGGACCGTGCGGCCGGTCAGGCGGAGGCCCCGTAGTCGTAGAACCCGCGGCCGGACTTGCGTCCGTGCAGACCGGCGTCGGTCATGGTGCGCAGCAGCGGGCAGGGCCGGTACTTGCCGTCGTTGTAGTGGGCGTACAGCACCTCTACGCTGTAGAGGATGGTGTCGACGCCGATCAGGTCGGCGGTCTCCAGCGGGCCCATCGGGTGGCCGAAGCAACTGCGGAAGACCTCGTCCACGGCCTCGGCGGTGGCGACGCCCTCGTGCACGAGGAATGCGGCCTCGTTCACGGTCAGCATCAGCACCCGGTTGGAGATGAAGCCGCAGGCGTCCTTGACGTCGACCGCCTTCTTGCCCATCGCGCCCAGCAGCTCGCGGGTGCGCCGCACGGTCTCGGCCGAGGTGTGGTGGCCCGGGATGAGCTCCACCGCCGGCTTCATCGGCACCGGGTTCATGAAGTGCACGCCGATCACCTGGTCCGGCCGGCCGGTCACCGACGCCACCTTCGTGATCGGCAGCGCGGAGGTGTTGACCACGAACACGGTCTCCGGTTTGCAGATCTGGTCCATCTCCCGGTAGAGCTCGCGCTTGAGCTCCCAGTTCTCCGTGATGTTCTCGATCACGAAGTCGGCCTCGGCCAGGGCCTCGGGACCCACGGCGGTGGTGATCGACGCGAGCACGGCGGCGGCGTCCACGGCCGGCCCGCCGAGCAGCCGGCTCATCCGCGCCTGCGTCTCGATCTTCCGCAACGCCGTGGCGAGCACCTGCCGGTCCTTGTCGATGAGGACCACCTGGTGCCCGGTCTGGGCCAGGTTCTGCGCCACGCCGGTGCCCATCACACCGGCTCCGGCGACACCGATCACGCTCATGGTCGACGTTCTCCTCTCAGGTGGTGGTCAGGTCACCGGCCGCGGGGGCCAGTTCGGCGGCGTACCGCCGCAGGGTCGGGTGGTGCAGCACGGTCATCACCGACACCGGGACGCCGAGCTCCCGCTGCACCTGGCCGGTCAGCTGGGTGGCCAGCAGGGAGTGGCCGCCCAGTTCGAAGAACACGTCGTCCAGGCCGATGCGCTCGACGCCGAGCACCTCACTCCACACCCGCGCCAGGCGCCGCTGCAGCGTCGTCGCCGGCGGCACGAACGGGGTGGTCAGATCGGGGCGGGGATGGCGCGGGGCACCGGCCTCCTCGGGCGCCGGCGCGGCGGGCGCCGAGGCCGTCCACTGGGCCTGCCGGGCCGCGAGCGGGCCGCTGGAGGTGACCAGCCGCCCGAGCTTCGGGATCAGCGACCAGGCCCGGTCGAAGACCTCCACGCCTTCGGGGACGGTCATCGCGTACGCGGCGATGGTCGTGCCCGGCGCGAGGTGCGCCTCGGCACGGGTGCGCCACGCCTCCCAGTCCACCGACAGCCAGCGGCCCGCCCCGGCCCGCCGCGCCGCCAGGGCGTACGCGTCGAGTGCGGCGTTGGCGCCGGCGTAGGCGGCGAAGCCCAGTCCGCCCAGGACCGCCGCCAGCGACGACAGCGTCAGCCGGTGCGGCGCCCGGTCGCCGAGCGCCTCCTGCAGCGCCAGGAAGCCGTGCACCTTCGGCCGGAAGTGCGCCTCGGCCTGCCGCGCCGTCATCGCGACGGCGGTGCCGAAGTGGTCCTGGTGCGACACGCCCGCGCCGTGCACCACCGCGTCCAGCCGCCCGAACCGCTCCTCGGCGGCGGCGACGACCTCGCGCATGCGCGCCGGGTCGGCGGCGTCGGCGGTCAGCGCGAGCACCTCGGCGCCCGCCCGCTCCAGCGCGAGCACGTTGCGCAGGCCGCGGCGCACCCGTTCGGCGAGGTCCGGGCGTCCGAGCCAGGCCTGCCATTCCTCGCGCGGCGGAAGCGCGGAGGCCGCGGTCAAAACCAGCCGGGCGCGGACGGTGCTGGCCAGGTGCTCGGCGATCGCGAACCCGACCTCGCCCAGGCCGCCGGTGATGAGCACGACCGCGCCGTCGGGCAGCCCGGGCCGGGCGGCGTCGCGGGCGACGGGCGGCACCGGCAACCGCTCGTAGCCGGCCACCCAGCGGCCGCCGTCGCGGTGGGCGACCTGCGGGTCGTCGCCCTCGCAGGCCTCGGCGAGCAGGTCGCTCACCGCCTGGCCGGACGGCGGCCGGTCCCAGGGCACGTCCAGGTCCACGTGGCGGCAGCGGATGCCGGTGTGCTCCTGGTTGAGCACCAGTGCGAGGCCGCCCAGGGTGGCGTCCTCGGGGCGGCGCAGGTCGTCGCCGACGACGTGTTGCGCGAGGCGGCTGAGCAGCAGCATCCGCGGCGGCTCGGCGGCGGGCCGGCGCAGCAGCGCCGCGGCCAGCGCGCGGGCGCCGTGGAAGCCGTGCCGCTGGGCCTGGTCGAAGGCCGCGGCCCGTTCGCGCGCGCCGGCGCCGTCCGGGACCGGCCGGCCGGGCCCGGGGCCCCACAGCACGGTGCGGGGCGGCGCGCCGAGCGCCTCGACGAGGCGTTCGTGGTCGCCGTGGTCGTCGACGCGCACGGTGAAGCCGTCGGCGGCGGATCCGCCGAACGCCCCGCCGGGCCGTACCGCCCACACCTGCGCCCCCGCGGCGCGCAGCCGGGCGGTGACCGCCTCACCGAACGGGCCGTCCCCCTGGACCAGCCAGGGCCCGAGTTCGCGCAGCCGCCGCGCGGACGGCTCGGCGAACAGCGGCCGCGCGCGCCAGACCGGCTGGTAGAACCAGTCGGCGACCTCGTCGCGGCGGGACAGGTCGGGCTCGCCCGTGGCGGCCGCGGTCCCGGCCGCGGGTCCCGGCTCGATCCAGTAGCGCCGGCGGCGGAAAGGGTAGGTGGGCAGGGACACCCGGCGCCGGTGCCCGTCGGAGAGCACCGCCCAGTCCCAGTCCACTCCGGACAGCCACAGGTCGCCGAGCCGGCGCAGCAGCCAGGCGGCCGCGCCCTGGTCGGGCGGCGTCAGGCTCAGTGCCGGACCGCCCGGCGCGCCCGGCTCGGCGAGCGGCAGGTCGGCGAGCTCCTCGCGCCGGTGGTCCGGACCGGTGAGCTCGGCGATCCGCAGGCCCGCCGCGGCCAGCAGGCGGACCAGGGCCGCCGGGCCGCCGTCGTCCGCCAGTCCGGGAACCGCGCCGGCCAGCTCCTTCCAGGCCCGCGCGCGGGCCGGGCCGGCGTCGGGCAGGTCCAGGCGGACCGGCGGATCGCGCCGCTCGGCGGTGCCTGTGGACCATCGCGCCGGGTCGGCGAGCGCGGCCAGCGCGTCCTCGCGGTCGACGCACACGACGTGCGCGCGAACCGCGAATCCGGTCCGCGACCGCTGCAGCGTGGAGGCCACGTCGCCGAGGTCCAGGCCGGGACGGGCGGACAGATGCGCGCGCAGCCGTCGCGCGACTTCGGCCACCGCGTCCTGGTCGCGCGCGGACCAGGCCAGCAGGTACGGCCCGGACGCGGCGGGCCGCGGAGCAGGTCGCGGAGGCTCGCGCAGCACCACGTGCACGTTGGTGCCGCCGAGGCCGAACGAGCTCACCCCCGCGTGGCGGGAACCCTCCTCTCCGGGCCAGGGCCGCTGCTCGGTCAGCACGGAGAACCGGCCGCCCGCCTCGGCCAGCGCCGCGTTGGGCGTGCGGTAGTGCGGCGTGCCGGGGAGCACGCCGTGGCGCAGGGCGAGGCAGGCGCGGATGAGCCCGGCCACGCCGGAGGCACGGTCCATGTGCCCGTGAGTCGGTTTGAGCGAACCGAGAACGGTCACCGGGCGCGGGCCCGCCGGCGGGTGCTCCCGCTCGATCGCGGCGAACGCCTGGCGCATCGCCGACAGCTCGACCGAGTCGCCGAGCATGGTGCCGGTGGCGTGGCACTCGATGTAGCCGATATCGGCCGGGTCCACTCCCGACAGCCGGATCGCGTCCTCGATGACCGCGGCCTGGCCGGCGGTGCCCGGGGCGGAGTAGCCGGCCTTGCCGCGGCCGTCGTTGTTCATCGCCGAGGCGAGGACCACGGCGTGGATCTGGTCGCCGTCGCGCAGGGCGTCGTCGAGCCGCTTGAGCGCCACCACGCCCACCGCGTTGGCCACGACCGTGCCGTTGGCGGCGGCGTCGAAGCTGCGCACCGTCCCGTCCGGGGAGACGATCCCGCCCTCCTCGTACCGGTAGCCCGCCGGCTGGGGCAGGTCGATCGAAGCGCCGCCGGCCAGCGCGACGTCGCTCTCGTAGGTCAGCAGGCTCTGCACGGCCAGGTGGACCGCCGACAGCGAGGTGGAGCAGAAGCTCTGCACGCCGAGGCTGGGGCCGCGCAGGCCGAGCTTGTAGGACACCATCGTGGTCAGCGCGTCGCGGTCGTTGCCCGCGGCGAACTGCAGCTTGCCCAGCGAGCCGGTGAGGTCGGGACGGGTGAGCAGGTTCCGCTGCAGGTAGTGGCTGAAGCCGCAGCCGCCGAAGACGCCGGTGGAGCCGGGCATCCGGTCGGGCCGGTAGCCGGCCGCCTCCAGCGCCTCCCAGCAGCATTCGAGGAACAGCCGGTACTGCGGGTCGGTGGCCTCGGCCTCGCCCGGGGTCAGGCCGAAGAACGGGGCGTCGAACAGCGCCACGTCGTCGACGGGCCCGGTCACCCGCACATACCGCGGGTCGGCGAGCTCGTCGTCGCCGGCCCCGGCCGCGCGCAGCTCCTCGTCGGTGGCCCGGCGCAGCCCGGGCCGGCCGGCCAGCAGCGCGTCCCATAGGCCGTCGACGTCGGCGGCTCCCGGGAACCGTCCGGCCATCCCGATGACGGCCACCGCCGCACCGGTCCCGGTGTCGTCGGGCTGGTTCATCGCTTCCTCCTTCGCTGGGGGGCGCCGTTCCGCAGAGCCACGCGCCGCTGGTCGGCCCGGTCCTGCCGCCGCCCGTCCGCGCCAGGCCGGTCGCCGCCGGCGCCGTCCCGCAGGGTGTCGGCGAGCCGGGCGAGCGCCTCGACCGTGGGCGCCTCGTAGAGCACGTGCGGCGGCAGCTCGGCGAGGTCCAGGGCCACCCGCAGCCGGCCGATCAGGTCCACGCCGATCAGCGAGTTGCCGCCGAGCTCGAAGAAGTTGTCGGCGACGCCGACCCGGTCCAGCCGCAGCACCTCGCCCCAGGCCCCGGCGACGATCCGCTCGGTCGCGGTCTGCGGCGCGGCGTACGCGGTGGCCAGCTCCGGCCGCGGGTAGCGGGCGCCGGAGTCCTCGCCGCCCGGCCGCACGGTGTCCACGTCGAAGGCGGTGCTCAGCCGCACGATCGAGCCGAAGTCCTGGGTGGAGACGATGACGTGCGGCAGGCCGGCCGAAAGGCCCCGGCGCAGTGCCCGCCAGCCCTCGTCGAAGCCGATGCCGAAGCGGTCCCGGTGCCGGGTGAAGAACTCGCGCAGCGCCGGGTCGTAGCCGTCGAGGCCGGCCGACCAGGCGTTCCAGCGCCACTCGCCCCAGCCGACGGCGACCGTGCGCCGGCCGGTGGCCGCGCGGGCTCGCGCGAAGGCGTCGAGGTAGGCGTTGGCGGCGCAGTAGTCGACCTGGCCGGGGCCGCCACCGGTGACCGAGGTGATCGAGGAGAACAGCACCAGGAAGTCGAGCGCGATCTCGTCGCTCTCCCCGGTGCGCAGGGCCGCGGCCAGGGCCTCGGTGCCGGCGACCTTCGGCGCCAGCGCCCGGCCGAAGTCGGCCGGGTCCTTCAGCTGCATCAGGCCGATGCCGGGCACGCCCGCGGCGTGGAAGACGCCGTGCAGCGCGCCGAACCGCTCGAACGCCCGGCCGACCGCCTTCTCCACGTCGGACGGGTTGCTCACGTCCCCGGCGACGACCTCCACCTCGGCACCGGCGTCGAGCAGTTCGCGCACCGCGGTCACCCGCCGCCGGGTCCGCTCGTCGGCATCGCCGCCCGCGCCTTCCGTGCCTTCCGCGCCGGCGACGATCGCGTCCCAGCGGGGGCGCGGGGGCAGGCCGGTGCGGCCGAACAGCACCAGCCGCGCCCGGCGCTCCCGCGCCAGCTCCCGCGCCATCGCCAGGCCGATGCCGCCGAGGCCGCCGGTGATCAGGTAGACGCCTTCGTCGCGCAGCGGGTCGCCGCCTCCGGCCAGGTCGGGTAGCCGGACGTGGTCGCAGGCCCAGCGCAGGCCGTGGCGCACCGCCACCACCTGCTCGCCGTCACCGGCCAGCAGCGCGCCGAGGACGCACGGGTCGGCGGCGTCGGTCACGTCGATCAGGCGGGTGCGCACCCGCGGGTACTCCAGCGGTATCACCCGCACCGGGCCGGTGACCGTGGCCCGGGCCGGCCGCAGCTCCTCGCCGGGCAGCACCTGCTGGGTGGCCCGGGTCACCACGTCCAGCGCCCAGTCGCCCCAGCCGACCTCACCCGCGGCGCGGGCCAGCGCGGTCAGCGTCTCGAACCCGAGCCGGACGTGCTCCTGCTCGTCCGGCCGGTCGGCAAGCGTCCACAGGTGCAGCACCCGGTCCGGCTGGAACCCGCGCGCACGCAGCTCACGCAGCAGCCGTACGGTGTCCTCCAGCGAGCCGGGCCGGACGCGGAACCTCTCGCCGTCCTCGGCGTACGCCGGTCCGGCGTGCACCATGACCGTGTCGCCGCCGGACGCGGCCACCGCGTCCCGCACCGCCGCGGTGAGCTCGGCGGCGCTCCCCGCGCAGGTGAAGACCAGCCACGAGCCGGCGGCCGGGCCGGCGGCGCCGGCCGAGGGCACCTGCCGCCACGCCGGCGCGTACAGCCAGTCCCGCTCGTCCAGCCGGGGCAGCCTGCCCGCCTCGGCCAGCGAGCCGCCGCCTTCCTGGGCGGGCTCGGGCGCCCCGGCCGGTCGCGGACGGCCGCCGGAGGCGCCGTCGAGCCAGTACCGCCGGCGCTGGAACGGATAGGTGGGCAGCGGCACCCGGCGCCGGGCGGGGGCGCCGCCGGTCGGTCCGTGCATGGCCTGCCAGTCGACGTCCACGCCGGTCAGCCACAGCCGGGCGAGGGCGTCGGTCAGGGTCAGGTCGTCGGGGCGCGGGTCGTGGGCGGCGGGCAGGGTGGAGACGATGAGCGGCCACCGCTCGCGGGGGCAGCCGGAGGAGCGGATCATCGCGCCGAGCGACCAGCCCGGGCCGATCTCCACGACGGCCAGATCGGCCCGGTCGACGACGGCGCGGATGGCGTCGTCGAAGCGCACCGTCTCGCACATGTGGCGCGCCCAGTACGCCGGGTCGCCTACCAGGTCGGCGTCCGCGGGCCCGCCGGTCACGTTGGACAGGTAGGGGATCACCGGCGGGCGCAGGGTCACGTTCTCCGCGATCCAGCCGGTCAGCTCCGCGCGCAGCGGCGCGAGCCGCCTGGAGTGGAACGCGTGGGTGGTGTCCAGCTCACGACTGGCCACTCCCTGCTCGGTCAGCCGCGCGGCCAGATCCCGCACGGCGGTCACGGCGCCCGCCACGACGAGGCTGTCGGGGCCGTTGACCACGGCCACGTCCAGCCCGGCCGGCTCCAGCGGGCCGGCCAGGCCGCGCAGCCGGGCCGGCGACAGCGGCACCGCGAGCATCGCCCCGGCGGGCATGGCCGAGATCAGCGCCGCCCGGTGGGTCACCAGGCGCAGCGCGTCCCGCAGCGAGAGCACGCCCGCCAGGCAGGCCGCCACGTACTCGCCGAGGCTGTAGCCGATCATGAGCTCCGGCTGGACGCCCCAGGCCATCAGCGTGCGGGCGATGGCGTACTCGGCGGCGAACACCAGCGGCTGCGCGACGTCGGTGCGTCGCAGCGCCGCGGCCCGCTCGTCACCGGAGCCGGCGTCCGCGGCGCGGCCCAGCAGCGCGGCGAGGTCGGGCCCGCCCGCCCGCGCGCCGGTCAGCAGCCCGACCGTGTCGATACGGGGATCGCACTCCCGTATCACCTCGGCGCACTCGCCGAGCGCCGCGCGGAAGACCGGTTCGCGCCGGTAGAGCTCGGTGACCATGCCCGGGTACTGCTCGCCGACGCCCGCGAAAACGAACGCGGCCCGGCGCTCGCGCGTGGCGTCGGTGCGGGCCATCGGCCCCGGAGCGCCCGGCAGGCCGGCCAGCGACGCGCCCGCCTCCTGCAGCGACCCGGTGACCAGGGCCCGGCGGTGGCCGAACACGGCGCGTCCGGTCTGCAGGGTGAAGGCCGCGTCGGCGAGCTCCGGGGCGTCCTCCGCCAGCAGCCGCTCGCCGAGGCGCCGGCACGCCTGCTCGGCGGCCTCGTCGCCCCGCGCGGACAGCAGCAGCGCGTGGTAGCGGCGCGCGTGTCCGGCGTGCTCGGCGGGGCCGGCGGCCGGCGGCTGCTCGACCACCATGTGGACGTTGGTGCCGCCCATGCCCAGCGAGTTGACCCCGGCCAGGCGCGGACGGTCCGGGCCGCCGGGGAAGGGCGTCAGCTCGGTCTGGACGTAGAACGGGCTTCCCGCGAAGTCGATCTCGGGGTTGGGCTCGGTGAAGTGCAACTGCCGGGGCAGCACCCCGGTCCGCACCGCCAGCGCCGCCTTGATCAGCCCGGTGACGCCCGCGGCCCGGTCGAGATGCCCGACGTTGGTCTTCACCGACCCGAGCGCGCAGGAGCCGTGCTCCACGTCCGGGCCGAAGGCCCGGGTCAGCGCCGCGACCTCGATCGGGTCACCGAGCGGCGTGCCGGTGCCGTGCGCCTCGACGTAGCCGACCTCCCCGGGGCGCACGCCCGCGTCGGCCAGCGCCTCGCGGATCACCGTGGCCTGCCCGGCGACGCTGGGCGCGGTGTAGCCGACCTTCATCGCGCCGTCGTTGTTCATCGCCGAGCCGCGGATGACGGCCCATACGGTGTCGCCGTCGCGCAGCGCGTCGGCCAGCGGCTTGAGTACCACCACCGCGGCGCCGTCGCCGAACATGCTGCCGCGCGCCCGGGCGTCGAAGGCGCGTACGTGCCCGTCGGGCGAGGCCATGCCGCCCTCCTGGTAGAGGTGCCCGACCCGGTTCGGCACCCGGATCGACACGCCGCCGGCCAGGGCCAGCTCGCACTCCCCCGCCCGCAGGCTGCGGCAGGCCAGATGCGCCGCCACCAGCGAGGTCGAGCAGAACGTCTGCACCGCGACGCTCGGCCCGGTGAGGTCGAAGGTGTAGGACACGGTGGTGGTGAGGGCGTCCTTGTCGTTGCCCATCACGACTTCGTAGTCGTTGACCTCCCCCGCCGCGAGCAGGTCGTACTGCTGGGAGTGCAGGAAGTAGGTGCTGATGTTGGTGCCGCCGAACACCCCGACCCGGCCGCGTCCGCCGGGCGCGCCGTAGCCCGCGTGCTCCAGTGCCTCCCAGCACACCTCCAGGAAGACGCGCTGCTGCGGGTCGGTCAGCGCGGCCGCGCGGGGGCTGAAGCCGAAGAACCCGGCGTCGAAGTCGGCGATGCCGTCCAGCACGGGCCGGGCCGGCACGTAGTCGGGCCGCGCGGACAGTTCGGGGTCGACGCCCGCCTCGGCGAGCTCCTCCGGACTGAAGAAGCTGATGGACTCGGTGCCGTCGAGCAGGTTCCGCCAGAGCTCGGCGACGTTCGCGGCGCCGGGGAACCGTCCGGACATGCCGACGATGGCGATGCGCTGGTCGCGTACGGTCGCCTCCGTCCGCGACGCGGCGGCCGTGACCGCTGCGACCGGCTTGGCGGGTGCGGGCGCGGGCGCGACCGGCTTGGCGGGCGCGGGTGCGGTCGCCGCGTCGGGCGGCGGCACCGCGACCGGCGCGGTGTCCGCCGCCGGCTCCGGGCCGTGCCCGGCGAGAGCGGTCGTGACCGGCGTGACGGGGGGCGTGACGGGCGGCGGCTGCAGCAGCATGGCCAGGCTCCGCACGGTGGGCGCCTCGAACAGCGCCACGGCCGGCAGCCGCGTGCCGAACTCCCGGGCCACGGTCGTCAGCAACTGCAGTCCCAGCAGTGAGGTGCCGCCCAGGTCGAAGAAGTTGTCCTGCGCGCCGACCTCCCGCAGGCCGAGCTGCTCGGCCCAGATGGCGGCGAGCCGGCGTTCGGCGCCCGGCGCGGGCGGCACGAACGGCTGGGCCAGGTCCGGGCGCGGGAACCGCTGCACCTCGGGCGCCGGGGCGGCGGCCGGCTCGGGCAGCCGGCCCGCGATGCGCCGCGCCGGGTCGGCGGCGGTCGCCGTCATCGCCGGGCACGCCGACGCGAGCGCGCCGTCGAGGGCGGCCGTGCTCTGGTCCGGCGTCATCGCGTAGGCGGCGAACGCCGCGCCCGGCCCGCCGGCCAGGCGCCGCGCGGTCGGCGCCCAGGTGTCCCACTGCACGGCGAGCCAGCGCGTCGGGCCCTGCCCGGCGTCGGCCGCCTCGGCCAGCGCCGTCAACGCGGCGTTGGCGGCCGCGTACGCGGCGAAGCCGATGCCGCCGAGCACCGCGGCGACCGACGAGAACAGCAGGCAGAAGTCGGGAGCCTCGGTCGCGGGCAGCTCCTCCAGCACCCCGCGCAGAACCCGCGCCCCGCCGAGCTTCGGCGCGAAGTGCCGCGCCGTGAGGGCCGCGCCCAGGTCGCGCAGCGCGACGAAGCCGTCCGCCCCGGTCTCGCCGGCCGCGTGCACGATCCCGTCGACGCGGCCGTGCCGCCGGGTGAGCCCGGCGACCAGCTCCCGCATGCGGGCCGCGTCGGTGACGTCGGCGACCGCGACCTCCACCTCGGCGCCGGCGGCGGCCAGGCGGCGCAGCGCGGGCGGCGTCCCGGCCCGGCCGGTCCTGCTGGTGAGCACGACGCGCGCCGCGCCGCGCTCGGCCAGGTGCGTCGCGACGAGCGGGCCGACGTCCCCGAGCCCGCCGGTGATGAGATAGGTGCCGCCCGCCCGGATCGCCGAGCGCGGCGCCGCGGGCGCCGGGACGGGCACGTGCCGGGCGGCGAGGCGGACGCCGCCGCGGATCGCGACGGCGACGTCGTGCGCGGGCCGGCGGGCCTCCTCCAGCAGCGCGTCCGCCACACCGGCGGCGTCCGCCTCCGCCGCGCCGAGGTCCACGGCGCGGCAGAGCAGCCCCGGATACTCCTGGCGCGCGACGAGGCACACCGGGGCGACCGCGGCCTGCTCGGGCACGGGGACGTCGCCGGGCGCCGCCGCGCACCCGCCTCGGGTGACGGCCAGCATCTGTGGTCCGTCCAGGGCCGACTCGCCGAGCGCGCGTGCCAGCGCGGCGACGCTCGCGAAGCCCAGGACCGCGCTCCGCGCCGGGTCGCGCGCGTCGAGCGCCCACAGGTGCATGGCCAGCACGGGCCGGTCCCCCGCCTGTCCCCCGGCCCAGCGCACCAGGTCGGCGTAGTGGTCCGGGCGGTCCGGGTCGATGGCGCAGCCGTCGCCGGAGAGCCGGAGCCCGGCCCCTGGGCGCACCACGGTGCAGGGGACGCCCAGCTCCGCGAGGCGGCCGCGCAGGCCCCGCCCCGCCGGGGCGTCGCCGGCCAGGAGCAGAACGTGCGGCGTGGAGGGCCACGGCGCGGGCGCGGGCCCCGGCACGGGCTCCCATACCGGCGCGGTGAGGAACACCTCGCCGGCCCCGCCGGAGGTCGGGGCGACACCGGCCCCGGTGTGCGTCGCGTCCGCTCCGAGGATCGCGGTGACCCCCGCCCCGGAGACCGCGGCGCCTCCCGCCTCGGAGGCCGCGATGCCTCCCGCCGCGGTGACTCCGGCCCCGGCGGGGGGTACCACGGGAGGCGGGACCACGGAGGGTGGGATCACGGCGGGCGGGTCGATCCAGTAGCGCGCGCGGTCGAACGGATGGCCGGGCACATCGACCTTCCGCAGCGGGCGGTCCTGCTGGAACCGTGTCCAGTCCACCGGCACGCCCGCGAGCCAGAGCCGCCCGATCAGGGCGTACGCGGCGTGCCGCGCGGTGGCGGCGTCGCGGTCGAGGAACAGCGTCAGGTCGGCGGGACGCGATGGGCCTCGGGTCGAAGGACGCCCTACTGTGCTCGACAGCAGGCCGTCGGCGCCGAGTTCGAGCAGCACCGCGTCCTCGTCGCGCGACAGCGCGTCCGCCGCCGCGAAGTCCGCGGCGGTCAGCAGCCGCGCCCACGTCCCGGGGTCCTGGGCGGCGGCCGCGTCGAGCGGCTCGCCGGTGAGGTTGGACCACACCGCGATCGAGGGCGCGCTGAAGGTGACGTGCCGCCGCAGCCAGGCGGCCAGTTCCGCCGGGCCGGTCGGGCCGGCGGCCGTCATCGCGACCGCCAGCGCCTCCCGCAGCGGCAGCGCGCCGGCCAGGCAGGCGGCGACGGCCGCGCCCGTCCGGTGGCCGAGCACGGCGGCGGCGCCGACCCCGTGAGCCTGCAGCCACCGCCCCAGCCCGTACGCGGCGGCGAACGCGGCGACCTGCGGCGGGCTCGCGGCCAGGCTCGGGATCGGGGCGCCGGTGACCTCGGCCGCCCGCGCCAGGCATTCCTCGACCGCGTCGCGGAACCGCGGTTCGGCGGCGTGCAACTCCTCGGCCCAGCCGAGGCCGGTGCACTGGTCCGGGACCAGCAGCCGGACCGCCCGGTCGACGCGCGGCTCCGGGCGTGCGGCCACGCCCGATCCCGCCCCCAGGGCCACCGCGGCCTCGGCCGCGTCGGCGGCCACGAGGAACCTGCGGTGCTCGAACGCGGTGCGACCGCGTCGCAGCGTGTACGCGACGTCCGCGAGGAGACCGCCGGAGGTGTCGCCGGCCAGCCGCCGGGCCAGCCCCGCCGTGAGGCGGTCGGCGGCCGACGCGGTGCGGCCCGACCAGACCAGCAGCTCGACGCCCGTGCCGCCGGTGGTCTCCCGGGCCGCGTACGGCGCCTCCTCCAGCACCACGTGCGCGTTGGTGCCGCCGATGCCGAACGCGCTCACCCCGGCCCGCCGCGGGCGCTCGCCCCGTGCCCAGTCGCGGCGCTCGGTGACCACGTCGAGGGTGGCACCGCCCAGACGCAGCTGGCGGTTGGGCGTGCGGAAGTTGAGGGTGGCGGGCAGTTGCCCGTGGTGCAGGCTGAGCGCGGCCTTGATCAGCCCGGTGGCCCCGGCGGCGCGGTCGAGGTGGCCGAGATTCGTCTTCACCGAACCGATGAGGCAGGTCTGCCCGTCGAACACCTTCTGCAGGGCGGCGAGTTCGGCCGCGTCGCCGAGCGCCGTGCCGGTGCCGTGCGCCTCGAGGTAGTCGATGTCGCCGGGTGCGAGGCCGGAACTGGCCAGCGCCTCGGCGACCACGGCGGCCTGACCGCCGACGCCCGGAGCGGTGAAGCCGACCTTGCGCCCGGCGTCGTTGTTGACCGCCCAGCCACGGATCACCGCGTACACCCGGTCACCGTCGCGCAGCGCGTCCCCCAGCCGGCGCAGTGCCACCACCGCGACGCCGCTGCCCACCGGGGTGCCCAGCGCCGACTCGTCGAACGCGGCGCAGCCGCCGTCCGGCGAGGTCATCCCGCCTTCCTGGTAGAGGTAGCCGACCCGGTGCGGCACCTGCACCGAGACGCCGCCCGCCAGGGCGAGGTCGCACTCGCCGCCCGCCAGGCTGGTGGCGGCGGTGGCGACGGCGACCAGCGAGGTCGAGCAGTAGCTCTGGACGCCCAGGGAGGGCCCGGCCAGGCCGAGGATGTGCGACACCCGGGTGGTGAGCGAGTCCTTCTCGTTGCCCAGGCCGATCGCGAGCTCGCCGGTGGAGGCGACCAGGGGCTTGTTGGGCAGCAGGTTGTTGGTGAGGTAGGTGCTCCACGCGGCGCCGCCGAAGATGCCGATCAGGCCGCCGAAGCGCGACGGGTCGCAACCGGCGTCCTCCAGCGCCCTCCAGGAACACTCGAGGAACAGCCGCTGCTGCGGGTCGAGCAGCTGCGCCTCCTTCCCCGACAGCCCGAAGAACGCCGGGTCGAACAGGTCGACGTCGTCCAGCACCGCGCCGGCCTTCACGTACGCCGGGTCGGCCAGCAGGTGCTCGGGCACCCCGGCGCGGCGCAGTTCGTCGTCGGTGAACCGCGTGATGCCCGTCCTGCCGTCGAGGAGCAGGGCCCACAGTTCGCGGGTGCCGGCCGCGCCGGGGAACCGGCCCGCCATGCCGACGATCGCGATGTCGGTGTCCGACAACTCCGTGGTCGTCTGGTCGGTCACGCCGACTCCCCTCGCCTTCGCTCGCCGCCCTTGCCCGTGCGCGCCTGCCGGCGGCGCCGCCCGCGTTCACTCGCCGCGAGGGGCCGCGCGCCGGTCGGCTCTCCGCCGATCCGGGTGGCGAGCTCCGCGACCGTGGGATGCTCGAACAGCGCGGCCGGTGGCACGCTCACCCGCAGTTGCTCCTCCAGCGCGCGCACGATGCTCATGCCGACCAGGGAGTTGCCCCCGAGGTCGAAGAACGGGTCGTGCACGCCGATCTCGCCGATGCCGAGGAACGCGCTCCACACCCGCGCCACCTGCCGCTCCAGCGGGGTGCGCGGCGCGACGTAGGCCTGGCGGAGCACGGGCCGCGGATAGCGGCCGGCCTCGGCGGTCCTCCCACGCCCGTCCTCCTCGCCGCCGGAGGGCGTCGCGGCCGGGGTGCGCAGCTCTGCCCAGCGCCGGGCGAGCAGGTCCAGCGGCTCGCCGACGACCATGACGGTGGACCGTCCCTCGGCGGCGAGGCCCGCCGCGCGGGCGCTGCCCTCGGCCACGCCGATGCCATGGCGCTCGCGGTAGTCGCGTACGGCCTGCGCCAGCGCCGGCGAGTGGGCCAGCGCCGCCGACTGCCAGGCGTCGTGCCGCCACGGTCCCCACGCCACCGAGCAGACACGGGTGCCGGTGGGCTGGTCGGCCGCGGCGGCGAACGCGTCCAGCACGGCGTTGGCCGCGCCGTAGTCGCTCTCGCCCGGGCCGCCGACCTCGGCGGCGACCGAGGAGTAGCACAGCAGCAGTTCCAGCCGCTCTCCCGGCGGGGCGCCCGGGCCGGCCAGTTCCAGCAACGGGCCAAGGGCGGCGACCTTGGGCGCGAGCACGGCCCGCGCCTGCGCCGGGGTCTTGTGCTGGATGAGACCGCCGCCGGGGACACCGGCGGCGTGCACTATCCCGTGCAGCGCGCCGAAGTGCCGCCGCGCCTCGCCCACCGCCCGGCGCAGTTGCGCCGGGTCACCGGCGTCCGCGGCGAGCAGCAGCACCTCGGCCCCGAGCGCGGTCACCTCCGCGACCCCGCGCGCGCTCCGCGCGAGCCGCTCGTCGCCCGCCTCGGGCGGGGCGGGCCGGTCGGCGAGCGCGGGGAGCGGGCCGCGGCCCAGCAACGCCAGCCGGCGTACGCCGGTGCGGGCGAGTTCCCGCGCCAGGGCCAGGCCGAGGCCACGGGTGCCGCCGGTGATGAGGTAGACCCCGTCCGGCCGCCACGCGGGGGCGCCGCGGCCGATGGGCGGGCGGTGGCCGGTGGTCTCCGGCCGCCAGGACCGGGTCCACCGGTGTCCCCACCGCCAGGCGACCAGCGCGCCGGGGCCGGTGGGCTGGTCGTCCAGGCGCAGCCGCCCCAGCTCCTCGCGGACCTGACGGGCGCGCTCGGCCGCGCCGTCGCGGGCGTCGAGGTCCAGTCCCGACCAGCGCGCCCCCGGGTACTCGTGAGGGAGCGAGCGGCCGAACCCGTGCACCGCGGCCCGCTCGGGCGCGGACGCCTCCCCGCCGACGACCTCGGCGCAGCCCGCCGACACGGTCAGCAGGCGCAGGCCGGCCCCGGGCACCTGGCCGCCCAGCGCCTGGGTGAGCAGCAACAGGCTGTCGAAGCCGTGACGCAGCGCGCCGTCGAGCGTGGCGTCCGGGTCCCGTGCCGCGTCGCCGAGCAGCGCGCCGGTGTTCAGGCTCCACAGGTGGACCACGGTCACCGGGCCGGGGCCGTCACCGAGTTCCGCGACGAGCCGGCGGTAGTGGCCGGCGTCGGCGGGGTCGATCGCGCACCGGTCGCCGTGCCGCTGGTAACCGTCGCCGGGATGCGCCTCCAGCACCGTGCCGCCCTCGGCACGCAGCCGCGCGGCCAGGTGGGCGCCGACCCCGTCCGGATCGGCCAGGACCAGGTGCCGTTCCCCGGGCGCCGGCGCGATGTCCGGGGCCGGGGCCGGGGCCGGGCGGACGCTGTCGCGGGTCCACTGCGGGACGTAGGTGAGCAGGCCCGGCGGCGCTGCATGCGCGGGCGCGGAGGCGGCCTCCGGGTCCGGTTCGGGCCAGTAGCGCGAGCGCTGGAACGGGTAGGTCGGCAGGCTCACGATCCGGCCGGCGCCGCCGTGGCCGGGCTCGCCCGCGCCGCGTTCCCACAGGTCACCGAGGGCGCGCAGCACGGTCTCCCGCTCGCCGGCGTCGGGGCCGGGCCGGGTGCGGCGCTCCTCGGGCGAGCGCATGGTGGCGACGACGACGCCGTCCGGCCCGGCGAGGCCGTTCTGGCGCAGCAGCGTGCCGAGGGTGGTTCCAGGGCCGACCTCGACCAGGACGTCGGCGTGCCGCCGCAGCTCGGCCGCGCCCTGCGCGTAGCGCACGGGCCGGCACAGGTGGTCGGCCCAGTAGCGCGGGCTGGTCGCCTCCTCGCCGGTCAGCCAGGTGCCGGTGGTGTTGGAGACGATGGGCACGGAGGGCGCCGAACGGGCGACGCCCGCGATCAGCGCCGCGAGGTCGTCCCGCACCGGGTCCAGGAGCGGGGAGTGGAAGGCGTGGTCGCTGCGCATGCGCACGGAGGCGACACCGCGGCCGGCCAGCCGCCGGGCGGCGTCGGTGACCGCGTCGGCGGTGCCGGACAGCACGGTCATGGCAGGCCCGTTCAGGGCGGCGACGGCGATCGATCCGGCGGCGAGGACGTCGCCGAGATCGTCGGCGAGGTCGTCCGGCGCCGCGGCGACGGCCAGCATGGCGCCGCGCGGGACCGTCTCGATGAGTTCGGCGCGCCGCACCACCACGGCCAGCGCGTCCTCCAGGGTGAACACCCCGGCCAGGCAGGCGGCGGCGTACTCGCCGAGGCTGTAGCCGAGCAGCGCGGCCGGCCGGATGCCGCGGCTGCCGAGCAGGGCGGCCAGGGCCATCTCGACGGTGAACACGTACGGGTGGGAGAGGCCGGCGCGGGCGAGCGGGTCGCCGCCCGCGGTCCCCCGCCGCGCGGCCGCCAGAGAGGCGAAGGCGTCACCGTCCGGCGGAGCCCCCGCGAGAGCGGCGAAGGCGTCCGGCCGGTCCGCCGCGGGGCCGGTGAACAGCAGCGGGGCGAGGTCCATCCCGTGGTCGCGGGCGAGCACGTCCAGGCAGCGGTCCACGACGTCGGCGAAGGCGGGCTCGGTCGCGTAGAGCTCCCGGCCCATGCCCTGGTGGTGGTCGCCGACGCCGGGCAGCAGGTACGCCACGCGGGGGCGGTGGCCCCGGTGGCGCAGCACGTGCGCCGGGACGAAGGGCGTGGCCGACAGCTGCGCCGCCGCGTCGGCGGCGCCGGCCGCCACCAGCGCGCGGCGCGCCGGCAGGCGGGCGCGTCCCTCGTCGAGCGTGCGGGCCACGTCGGCCAGGTCCGGTGCGGGCCCCTCGGCCAGGTGCCGGGCCAGCCCCGCCGCCTGCTCCCGCAGCGCCTCAGGGCTCGCCGCCGACAGCAACAGCAGGCTCGCGCCCAGGACCGGGACCGCGTCCGAGGCCGGGACCGCGTCCGAGGCCGGGACCGCGTCCGAGGCCGGAATCGCGTCCGAGGCCGGAATCGTGATCGGGGCCGGGTCCGCCACGTCCTGTGGCACCGCCCGGTGCCCGGCAGGCATGGCCAACATGACAGACCCGGCGAACCCGGCGAACCCCGCCGACGCGGCGGACCCGGCCGACGCGGTGGACCCGGCCGACGCGGTGGACGCGGTGGACGCGGTGGACGCGGTGGACGCGGTGGACGCGGGTGGGGGTGCCTGCAGCAGGCAGTGGGCGTTGGTGCCGGACCAGCCGAAGGAGCTGACCCCGGCGACCGCCGCGGCGGGCGCCGGCAGCTCCAGGCGCCCCGGCACGGGCCGGACCGGACCGTCCGGCTCGACGGCGCCGTTGGGGGTCTCCAGGTGCAGGTTCGGCGGCAGCTCGCCGTGCTCCAGAGCGAGCACCGTCTTGATCAGACCGGCCATGCCCGCGGCCGCGAGCAGGTGACCGACCTGGGTCTTGACGGCGCCGACCCACAGCGGCGCGGTGCGGGCCGCGCCGAAGACCTCCCGCAGGGCGGACAGCTCGATCTCGTCGCCGAGCGCGGTGCCGGAGCCGTGGGCCTCCACGAACGCCACGTCCCACGGGGCGACGCCGGCGTCGGCCAGGGCGTCACGGATGACGGCGGTCTGCGAGGCCATGTTGGGCGCGGTAAGCCCGTTGCTGCGGCCGTCCTGGTTGACGGCGGAGCCGAGCAGGACGGCGCGGATGCGGTGCCCGTTGCGTACCGCGTCGGACATCCGCTCCAGGATCACCGCCCCGCCGCCCTCGCCCATGGCGAAGCCGTCGGCGGCGGCGTCGAAGGTCTTGCAGCGGCCGTCCTTGGCCAGCATCGACATCGCGCATCCCTGCACGAAGACCTCCGGGTGCAGGATGAGCGAGGCCGCCGTGACGATCACCAGGTCGGTCTCGCCGCGGCGCAGGCTCTGCCCGCCGAGGTGCAGCGCGGTCAGCGCCGAGGAGCAGGCCGTGTCGATCGTGAAGGCGGGGCCGCGCAGGTCCAGGCGGTGCGCGATGCGCCCGGCGGCGACGCTGGGCGCCGCGCCGAGCCCGAAGGTCGGGTCGGTGAGCAGGCCGTCGCCGTGCAGGTCCCGCTGCAGGCGGGTGTACTGGCCGGAGTCCATGAGGCCCGCGAACACACCGGTACGGTCGCCGGCGATGCCGTCGGGCCGCAGGCCCGCGTTCTCCAGCGCCTCCCACACCAGTTCCATCAGCAGCCGGTGCTGCGGGTCCGTGCGCAGCGCCTCCTGCGGTGAGAGGCCGAACAGCGCGGCGTCGAATCCGGCGACGTCGTTCAGGAACGCCGCCTCGCGGGTGTAGGAGTAGCGGCTGGAGGTCGGCCGTTCGTGGTCGAAGGCCGGCGGCTCCTGCCAGCGCGACGCCGGGATCTCGGTGACCGCGTGGACGCCTTTGACCAGGTTGTCCCAGTACGCCTCCGGGGTGTCGGCGCCGCCGGGGAACCGGCAGGCCACACCGACGATCACGACCGGGTCGCGCGGCACGCCGTCACGCGGGACACCGCCATGGGGCACGCCGTCACGCGGGACACCGCCATGGGGCATACCGTCACGCGGAACAACGCCGCCCTGAACGCCGCCGTGGGGCACGCCGCCGTGTGCGGCGTGCGGACCGTCGCGGGCCGGGGTTGGGACGGCGTCCGCGAGGCCCGTGGCCAGCGCCGCGGGGGTGGGCCAGCGGTAGGCCACCGCCGGGTCGACCGGGGCGCCGAGCCGGTCCTCGAGTTCGGCGAGCAGGCCGACGAGTTCGACCGAGGCGAGCCCATGGGCGGCGAAGGTGTCCGTGGGGTCGATGTCGTGGGCGGCGCGGCCGGTGAGGTCGGCCAGCCGGCCGACGATCCACCGTTCGACTTCTCCGGGATCAGACACCTGCTGTCCTTTCGTCGAGCATTTCGCCGTGCCGCGTCCTATACCGGGCGACGCCTTCCAGAACGCTGAGACCGAGGCTAGACAGTCGCGCTTTCACCTCATTTACATGGCGTTTTCAGGGCCCTTTCACGCCGCTGTCAGCACGCTGTCCGATCTATTACACGGGCCCGCGAGGCAGGATGAGCGACGACGAACGGGCATGCCGCGCACCACAGGGGGAAACGCGGGAAAATGCGCCGCACGCCGTCCGCGACGTTTGTGACGGCATATCTCGCGACCACCGGGACATCGGCCCGCCCACCCGCGCGCGAACACGGCGGGAGCCTGACGTGAACGCGCGGCCCCCGCCGGCATCAGGCGTCCAAGGATCCGGAGCCCGGCGAGTCCGGCTTTCAGCCACGGCCGATCATGGATGCCCGGGTTACAGCGAGGGAAAATGGATCGCCGGATCGCCGGATCGGCAAAAGGCACGGCGAGCATTCACCTCGGGCGCGCTCCGGGTCCCTGATCGCGATTCGCGATCACCGAAGGGCGTGAATGGGCGTGGGATCAGCCCGGCCCCGGGCCGGTGCGCTCCCGGTGGCTCTGCCGCCTCATCCGGTCAACCGGCTTCGCCCACCACGATCGCCGCGACCCGGGGGACAGGGAACTCGAGCTGGTCGTCCTGCCGCAGAACGGCGAGCTGGATCCTCTTGAGGGAACCCGACGGCTCGATGCCGAGCTCCGCCACCAGGCGCCGGCGGATCGCCTCGTAGACGGTGAGAGACTCGGCGGTCCTGCCGCCCCGATACAGCGCGATCATCAGCTGTGCGTGCAACGTCTCCCATGTGGGGAACCGCGAGGTCAGTTCGTACAGCTCGCCGATGATGTGCTGGTGGCGTCCGAGGTCCAGCTCGAGCTGGATCAGCCTCTCGTAGGCGGCGTTCCGCTCCTCCTCGAACGCCCGTGCCGCGCATTCGAGGACCACCGAGTCCCGCAGATCGCGAAACGGGTCGCCTCGCCACAGCGACAACGCCTGCCGGAGCTGTCTGGTCGCGAACTCCGTCCGGCGTTCCCGGTCGCTCTGCCGCGCCTCGGCGACCAGGCCACGGAAGTCGCGGACATCCAGCTGATGACACTCCAGGTCGATCGCGTATCCATCCGGCGCCGTGACCACCGTGCCGGGATCGACTCCGGCGTTCGCCAGGTACTTCCGTAACCTGGAGATGTTCACCTGAAGTGCCGTCAACGACGTGCGAGGCCGCTCGCTGGGCCACAGCGCGCTCAGGAGCTGATGGGCCGAGACGACACGCCCCGCATCGACGCACAGGCGGGCGAGCAGCATCCGCTGCCTCAAGGAACTCGGGGTGATCCTGCCACCGGCGGCGTCCAGCACCTCCAGTGGGCCGAGCAACGAGATCTTCATGTGCGTGGAGCCCTCGCGCGTGAACCGCCGTTGTCCGGACGGCCCCGCCTGCGGCGCCACAGCGGCCGGGTGGCCGACCGCGTGATGAGGGATCACGTGTGCTCCTTCGCCTTCGAGCGGCGGTCGATGTCATGGTCGAGCGGCTCAGAGGGCAAGCCGGTACCTGGGGCTCGTGCGCATCGGACTTGACGCGGGCGGTGTCGATGAGCCCGGACATCGGCGCGGTCATCGAACATCGCCCATCTGGGGAACGTCGCAGCGTCACGAAAGGCTTGAAAGGCGCATCCATCGAATGGGAGGAAGCCGGTTCAGATGCGCTTCGTATTCCGAGCACAGCCACACCTGCTCGCCGGCCGATGCGATGGATTTGCGCCACATTCGAGCGTGCCGCTCTGTTGCATGACATTCAGGAGTAAGTCACATGACATTCAGCGGTAAGACCACATGTCACGTTTGTGCAATCATCGCCACTCGTGATATTCCCACCCCACCCCCGCCCCGTCAAGATAAATTTTCGGTCGGCCCGGATCCGTCCGCCACCTGGCGGCCGGCCGGCGAGAACGACGCCTCATGATCCGGCACGTCCCGGAGAGCCCAGCGGCAATGGAATCGTCAAGCCTTCCATGCCCGCCTGCCGGCATCCACGCTCGCGCCCCCACACGTAAGCGGGTTACCGACCGGTGAATCGCTCCCGGATCAGGGGGTTACCGGGCGGTAAACTCTTGACCGAATCCCACAGACCCGCCCGCCCCAATGTGCGATATCGCTAACAATTTCCCCAGAAAATTAGCAAGGCTGCATCACCACGTCCTCCCGTCGGAACCCACGGCGTCGTGGCTCCGGTCAGCCCTCCCGAGCGCCCCGGCGGCGGTGTCGTCCCCGCCGGCGGGTCGCCACAGCCGAAACTCCCCGCGATGTGCGTGCCCTTCGAGACCCGTCATGGGCGTGGGCGTGTCGCGGCCACGTCCAGTGCCGGCGCGAGCGGCATCAGCGCGATGCGCATCAGGTTCGGCAGCGATCCCGACGGCGCCACCAAGCCGCTCGTCGACGCGGGCACGGCCGTCGATCGCAGCCACCGCTGGAGCGCGACCTT
Source organism: Sphaerisporangium sp. NPDC005289 (assembly GCF_040607455.1). Classification (NCBI taxonomy): domain Bacteria; kingdom Bacillati; phylum Actinomycetota; class Actinomycetes; order Streptosporangiales; family Streptosporangiaceae; genus Sphaerisporangium; species Sphaerisporangium sp. NPDC005289. The sequence continues at coordinate 14,504 of NZ_JBEXGS010000023.1, read as the reverse complement.
GGCGGCCGCGCCCACGCCGGCGGAGAGCACCTGGGCGGTCAGCGGGTCCATGCCTCGGCAGCGTTGGGCGATGGCTTCGGCGAGCGGCCCCTCCATCGTGGTGACGGTGTCGGCGTAGCAGGCGCGCAGGGCGGAACTGGTAGTGATCATCAGTAGCGCCTCCCGCGCATCGTCGCCCGGGTCGGTGTACTCCCCGACGACGGCGTCGATGACGGCGTCGGCGAGGCCGACGTCGGCGGGACGGGCGGCCACGGCCGCCGCCACCCGTGACGCGCGCTCCGCGGTGACCGCGGCGACGATCGCCTGCTCACGGCTTGCGAAGTAGTTGTTGTAGGTCCTGGGCGACACGCCCGCGGCCTCGGCGATGTCGTCGACGCGGACGTTCTCGGGCCCGTGTTCCAGCGCGAGGCGCAGCGCCGCCGCTCGGAGCGCCTGTCTGGTGGCCTCCTTCTTCCGTTCACGCAGGCCCGGCCGATTCGTCGTCACGTCCCTCATCCTAACCCATCTTGCGTGCACGCAAAGATGCGTACACGCAAGAATCTGGTAGCGTCGCCTCTCGTCCGCTCCACAGACATCCGAGAAAGGACCGACACCCATGCGCGCAAGGGGCATGACCTACGACACCGGGTTCATCCGCGATGGCGTCAACTCGGTGGAAGTCTTCGACCCGGAGCTGGTCAGGCGAGAGCTGACCATCATCCGCGACGACCTGCACTGCAATGCCGTCCAGATCATCGGCGGCGACCCGGGGCGCCTGGAGCTCGCCGCCCGCTGTGCCGCCGGCCTCGGCCTTGAGGTCTGGTTCTCGCCGTACCCGCTGGACCTGACGACCGACGAGATCCTCGCGTTGTTCCTCGACTGCGCCGACCGGGCCGAGCGGCTGCGCGCGGCGGGAGCCGAGGTCGTGTTCGTCACCGGCGTCGAGCTGAGCCTCATGAACCGGGGATTCGCCGACGGTGACCGCCTCGAGGAACGACTCGCTCGCCTGCTGGGCGACCCGGACGGCCGGGCGGAACGCCTCGCCGAGATCAGGGCCCGTATCGGCGACTTTCTCACCACCGCCGTGGCAGCGGTCCGCGAGCGCTTCCACGGAAAGGTCACCTACGCCGCCATCCCGTTCGAGGGCGTCGACTGGGACCTGTTCGACTTCGTGACCTACGAGCTCATCCGATCCGCGGAGGTCGCCGACCGGTTCCGAGGGGGCGTGCGCGACCTCGTCGCACAACCCAAACCCGTCGCCGTCACCGGTTTCGGCACCGCGACCTGGCGCGGTGCGGGCGACGTCGCGCCACGCAGCATGGAGATCCTGCAGATCGACGAAGCCACCGGCGCGATGCGGCTGGACGGGCGGTACGAGCGCGACGAGGCCGGCCAGGCGGCCTACCTCGGCGAACTGCTCGAGATCTTCGACGGCGAGGGCGTCGACAGCGCCTTCGTCCACCTCTTCGCGCTCCGCAACCTGCCCCACCGCCCCGACGGCGACCCCCGCGACGACCTCGACCTCGCCAGCCTCGGGATCGTCAAGGTCCTCGACGGCCGCAACGGCGACACCTACCCCGACATGCCCTGGGAGCCCAAAGCCGCCTTCGCCGCGATCGCCGAACGCTACTCCGGCTGACCCGGGGCGGCGAAGCACCGGCCCCTCTTGCGCCCACCGGGCCGGCGGGCGCCGGGGTCAGATGCGGCGAATGAGGGACAGGAACATGGCGTCGGTGCCGTGACGGTGGGGCCAGAACTGGGCGTAGGGGCCCTCGCCCAGGTGGTCGACCTCGCGGAGGTAGGACGGGGCGTCCAGCAGCTCGGCGTCGTCCCGCCTCTTGACCACGTCGCCGACCACGACGCGGGTCTCGGCAAGGTGCGGCGAGCACGTCACGTACGCCACGACCCCGCCGGGGCGGACGGCGTCCAGGGCCGAGCCGAGCAGGCGCCGCTGGAGTGCGCCGAGCTCCTGGACGCTGTCGGAGGAGCGCCGCCAGCGGGCCTCGGGGCGCCGGCGCAGCGCGCCGAGTCCGGTGCAGGGGGCGTCGACCAGCACCCGGTCGAAGGCGCCGTCCCGCCAGGCGGGCCGGGTGCCGTCGGCGGTGATGACCCCGGCCCTGCGCGTGGCCCGCCACACCAGCCGGGCGCGGTGGAAGCGCTGGTCGGCGGCGAGCAGGTGGCGGTCGTTCTGCACGGCGAGCGCGTCGAGCAGCCCGGCCTTGCCGCCCGGGCCGGCGCACATGTCCAGCCAGTAGCGGTCGGAGCCCTCGACGGGCACCCGGGTCAGGGCGAGCGCGACGAGCTGGCTGGCCTCGTCCTGGACGGCCGCACGGCCCTGCGCGACGGCCTCCAGGGACGCCGGGTCCCCCTCGGGGAGGTAGGCCGCGTACGGCGAGTAGCGGGCCGCGGCCGCGCCGTCCTCGACCAGCTCACCCACGGTGCTGCGGCCCGGCCAGGCGACGAGCGTCACCGCGGGGCGCTCGTTGTCGGCGGCCAGCAGGTCGGCGGTCTCCTCGAAGCCGCCGCCGACCGCGTCGCGCAGCGCCGAGACGATCCACCGCGGGTGGCTGTAGGCGACGGCGAGGTGGCCCACGGCGTCCTCGCCGGGGTCGGGGGCGACGATGGGCAGCCACTGGTCGAAGTCGCGGGTGGCGACCTTGCGGAGGATGGCGTTGGCGAACTTCGAGGCGCCGGTGCCCACACGCAGCCGCACCAGGTCGACCGTCGCGCTGACGGCGGCGTGCGGGGGCACCCGCGTCTTGAGGAGCTGGTGGACCCCGAGACGGATGGCGTCCAGCAGCGGCGGGTCGATGTCCTCCGGCGGGCGGTCGCTGCACGCGGCGACGATCTCGTCGTAGGTGCCGAGGCCGCGCAGGGTGCCGTAGGCCAGCTCGGTCGCCAGGGCGGCGTCACGGCCGGACAGGCCACGCTCGCGCAGCAGGGTGGGCATCAGCAGGTTGGCGTAGGCGTCGCGCTCGTCGACGGCCCGCAGCAGGTCGTAGGCGACGTTGCGGGCCTCGTCGCGCACCGGCTTCTGCCTCCTGCCGCCCGGGGCGGGTCTCCTGCCGCCCGCGCCGGGCCGTCCGCCGCCCGTGCGGCCGACGCCGCTGGGGGAGCCCATCAGGCGAGCCGGTCGTCGGCGCCGGGGCGCACGCCGCGCGCCCACTCACCGGCGGTCATCAGGCGCTTGCCCTGCGGCTGGACCTCGCCGAGCCGCACGGGGTGGGTGGCGGTGCCGACCAGGACGGTGTCCTTGGCGACGGCGATCTGCCCCGGCGCGAGAGCGCCCTCGGCGGGCACGGGGGCCGAGGGGCCGGGGACGGGCGCGACCGGGCCGAGCTTCAGCCGCGCGCCCCGGAACTCGGTCCAGGCGCCGGGGTTCGGGGTGCACGCGCGCACCAGCCGGTCGACGCGCATCGCGGGCGCCGTCCAGTCGACCCGCGCGTCCGCCACCTCCAGCTTTGGCGCGTAGCTGACGCCCTCGGCGGGCTGCGGGCGGGCTTCCAGGGTGCCGTCCTCCACGCCGTCGAGCGTCGCCGCCAGCAGGCCCGCGCCCGACTCCGACAGGCGGGCCAGCAGCTCGCCGCTGGTGTCGTCGGGCCGGATCTCCTCGGTCACCACCCCGTACACCGGGCCGGCGTCGAGCGCCTTGACGATCTGGAACGTCGCCGCGCCGGTGATCGGGTCGCCGTGGAGCACGGCGTGCTGCACCGGGGCGGCGCCCCGCCAGGCCGGCAGCAGCGAGAAGTGCAGGTTGATCCAGCCGTGCCGGGGGATGTCCAGCGCCGACTGGGGCAGCAGCGCACCGTAGGCCACGACCGGGCAGCAGTCGGGGTCGATGGCCTTGAGCCGGGCCAGGAACTCGGGGTCGCCCGCCTTGGCCGGGCGCAGCACCTCGATGCCGGCGGACTCGGCCAGCTCGGCGACGGGACTTGGGTGGACCTTGCGGCCCCGCCCGGACTGGGCGTCCGGGCGGGTCACCACGGCCACCACCTCGTGCCTGGGCGAGTCGAGCAGCGCCCGCAGCGGGGCCAGGGCGGTCTCGGGGGTTCCGGCGAAGACGAGGCGCACTTGCTAGAGAGCCTTCCCTTGAGTGGCGTGCGGCGAGAACTTGACGGCCGGGGCGGCCAGCCCGCTCCACTCGGCCTCGCGGATCGCCTTCATCGCCAGTTTGCGCTGCTTGGGATCCATGCGGTCGATGAACAGCACGCCGTCGAGGTGGTCGGTCTCGTGCTGCACGCAGCGGGCCATCAGGTCGGTGCCCTCGATGGTGACCGGCTCGCCGTGCATGTCGAAGCCCTTGGCGACGGCGCGGATGGCGCGCGGCGTCGGGAAGGTGAGGCCGGGGAAGGACAGGCAGCCCTCCTCGCCGTCCTCGTCCTTGTCCTCCGACAGGTCGAGGGTGGGGTTGACCAGGTGGCCGAGGGTGTCGTCCACGTAGTAGGTGAACACCCGCAGGCCGACCCCGATCTGCGGCGCGGCCAGGCCGGCGCCGGGGGCGTCCATCATCGTGTCGGTGAGGTCTTTGACGAGCTTGCGGAGCTCCTTGTCGAAGTCCTTGACCGGCTCCGCGGGGGTGCGCAGCACCGGGTCGCCGAACAGGCGGATCGACTGTATGGCCACGGAAGACTCCGTTCACGTCACGAATTGAAGGTCTCACTAGTTTATGTGGCTCACCGCGAACGCCGCGTCAGCGATCACGGGAGCGCCCCCACCCGCCGGTCGGAGCCCGCGGCGCCGGGATTGATCGGGTTCCGCGGCGTCGTCGAAGGCTACACCGGCGGTGCCGTCCCGGCGGGAGCAGGCGCGGCCCGCGGCGCGTGATCGTTCGTGGCCGTGTCGATCACTGTGGCGCGGGCGGCGCGCGCGGGCTGCCTGGGCGTTTGCACGTACATGGAAATGCCTATGGACAAATGCCGCAGGATGAGAGGGAACGGGTCGTGGACCGCCATCGACCCGTCCTTGGTCTCCGCCGACGGTGAACTCAAGCCTAGGGCGGCGCAGGTGGATCTACGGCTGTCCCACGGAGGGACCGCGCCGTTCGCATCCATCGACAACGGCGGTCGCTCGTTCGCGGTGGGCTGGAACCACCCGCTCCCGGCGCCGGCGGTGCGGGGGAACACCGCCACCTACACGGGCGTGGTGCCGGACGGGGACCTGGTCGTCACGTCGCTGCCGCAGGGCTTCACGCATTCGCTTGTTCTGCGCCGGCCGCCGTCCGGTCCCCTGACGATCACTCTGCCGATCAGGACCAAGGGCCTCACGCTGCTGAAGGACGCCGATCACGGCCTTCGCCTCGTCGACGGCCTCGGCACGACCGTCATCTCCGCACCGGCCCCGCACATGTGGGACTCCTCCAAGGACCCCGCTTCCGGCGAGGCGACCCGTCAGGCGGAGGTCACGACGTCGATCCGCCGCGAGGCGGGCGGAGCCGTGCTGACACTGCGGCCGGACCCCGGCTACCTCAACGACCCCGCGTTGCGGTACCCGGTGACCATCGACCCGACGAGCACGTTGACGGTCGGCACCGACACCTGGGTGGCAACCAACTTCCCCGACTCCCAGCGCGGCTCCACCGAGTTGAAGGCGGGCACCTTCGACGGCGGCACCACTGTCGCCCGTTCATATCTGCTGTTCAACGACATCGCCGGCTTCCGCTACACCTCCGGCAGCCAGGGGCCGACCGATCCGGCGCTGACGGTCACCTACGACAGCCGGCCCACCGTCCCGCAGGTCTCCATCACCCCCGGCGCGGACTCCTCCACGGAGGCGCTGACGACGTCGAGCCTGACCCCCACGGTCAGCGCCAGGGCCACCGACTCCGACGGCGGCAGCCTGACCTACACCTTCACCCTCACATGCACCCCTCTCGGGGCCGGTTGCGCACAGCCGGTGCGCACGCGGACCATCTCCGGTGTCCCCTCGGGGACACCGGCGCAGTGGACCGTCCCGCCCGGATACCTGACCAACGCGACGCGCTACGAGCTCTCCGTAGAGGCCGGTGACGGGACCGACACGACCGCCGCCGACCCCGTCCGGCTGACCACCGACGCCGCCGATCCGCCGACGGCGCAGAGCACCTCGCTGGACGAACCCGCCAATCCCATCCTGTCCGGCGTGGTGAGCCGCCCCTCCGGAGACGCGGTGACGGCGCAGTTCTTCCTCACCGACGACTCCGGCAACGCCGTCGGCCCCACCCCCCTGGGCAGCGGCGACGCCACGGAGGGCGGGCGCGTCTCCCTGCGGCTCCCCGACGGCATGGTCGGTCAGGGGCAGAGGTACAGCTGGCAGATGCGCGCCTGCGCCGGCGACGCGTGCACGGACAAGACCGCCCCCATCTCCTTCACCGTTCCGGCGCCACCACCCACCCCCCAGGGACAGACCCTCGTCCTGGGCGCCGACAAGCTGACCCTCTCGACGGCGAAGGCGGCGGCGGACGCCTGCCAGGGCTCCGCCTGCCCGCTGCAGCCCTCGTCGACCGTCAAGATCGGCGGTACGGGCGCCGACCGCGACCTCACGGTCGTCTCGGCGGACCTGAGCGCGATCCCGGCGGGGGCGAGCATCGTCTCGGCCACCCTCAAGCTCGGCTCCCCCGCCTGTGGCGGCGCCTGCTCGGGAGAGGTCTCCGCCTACTCCCTCGACTCCGCCCTGCCGGCGTCACCGGTCTCCTCCGACGTCACCGCCGCGATCGGTGCGGACGGCAACGCCGACGCCCCGGTGGGATCGGCCGACCTGGACCTCGCGGCGCTGCTCAGCGACTGGCTGACCCAGCCGGCCGACGACCACGGTCTGGCGCTCCTCGGATCCGAGGACAGTGTCCCGGCGGCGTTCCCCGCTCCTCAGCTGGTGATCTCCTACCTGCCGCCCGCCCCGCCGACCGTCCCGCAGGGCGTCCGCGCCCGCGCGGGCGACTCGGGCACCCTCCTCACATGGGACGAGCCCGCCGACACCGGCGGCAGCGGGACGGTGCGGTACGACATCGAGGTACTGAAGAGCGACGATCAGCCGCTCAAGAGCGTCAGCACCGACGACGAGGCCGCCGTCGTGACCGGGCTGACCAACGGGTCGGCCTACAGCCTCCGGGTCCGGGCTCTGACGGCCTACGGCACCAGCGGCTGGGCAACGGCCTCCGTGACCCCCCAGGCCGTCGCCGGTGGGACCCAGAGCTACCTCGACGCGGTGAAGCAGTACCTCACCTCACAGAACAAGATGCGCGAGGGGGTCTTCATCTCGGCGTCGGCGGCCGCCGGCCAGAGCACCCAGGGGACGCGGTTCGCCGCCGCGCTGGACACCCAGGCGGGCCCTCTACGGCAGTGGGCCGAGGACGCGGCAGGCCACCAGGTCGCCCAGACGAGCTCCGCCGTGACCCTGTCGGACGTCCTGGTCTCCCAGACTGCCGCCGACTCCGTCACCGTCCGGGCCACGGTCAAGACCACCACGACCACGGCCGACGGTGTGGGGACGACGTCCGCGGAGGACAAGACCAACGACGACATCGCCGTACGGGACTTCGTGTTCGACAAGCAGTCGACATCGGTCGCGTCGATCACGCGGAACCTCGACGGGACGGCGGTGGACGCCTCTGGCTCCTCGGGCGACGGCGACCTCAACGGCGTGATCACCGGAGACTCGACGGCGGCCCCGGCCGACGCTCCCGCGCCGCTTCCCCTGGACCCGAAGGGGTGGCCGGACCTGTCCGTGGGGTCGGGCCAGGTCTCCACGCGGAGCGTCCGGCAATCGGGAATCGCCAGATGGGCGGTGGACAACGTCTACACGTGGCCCTACGCCATCAAGCACAACAATTGCACCAACTTCACTTCCTACGCCGTGAACAAGGGAGGTAAGGCACCGGAGAAAGGCTGGTACTCGCGTTCGAACGACAACAACTGGTTCGAGCATCTGCTTAAAGGCGGGGGCGCGCGCAGCTACAGCTGGATGAACGTCGTCCATTTCTACGACCACTTCCAGACCAAGCGGCATCGCCTCGTCTGGCGGTACAGCTGGTGGGACGTGCAGCCCGGAGACGTGATCTTCTTCGACCAGAAGAGCGTGTCCGGATGGCTCGACCATCTGGCGGTGGTCAGCTGGGTCTCGCAACGCGCCGGCGTCTTCTACGCGCAGCATGGCCCTCGGGACCGTTACCGCAGCCTCAGCGACGCGTGGCCAAGGCTGGCTCATGTCTATGTGGCCAAGGTCGTGAAGTAGGCGCGGCCACCTGGGCCGCCGTGGCCACGCCGTCCCCCGGCACGGCCCGGCGGCCCGGACGCCCTGTGCGCAGCCGGGGCAGGTGACACAGGGCCCCAGGTGGCCGCCCCGCGACGGCGAGGCGGCCCGGGGCGGGTCAGCGGGAGCGGGCCTTCATGGCGGCCTTGCGGGCCGCCTTGGCGACGGTGGCGTCGGGATGGTGGGCGCCGAGCAGTTCGAGCACGGCGATGGAGTCGGGGTGGCCGCTGTGGCTGATCTCGTCGACCAGGCGCAGCAGTTCCTCCCCCGCCTCCAGAGCCTCGAACTCGCCCATGGCCTCCTGGGCGTCGGGGATGTGCAGCAGCGTGGCCAGGGTGTCGACGGCGAGCCAGGTGCCGTCGTCCTCGTTGAGCACCGGCGCGGCCAGGTCGCGCACCCCGAGCCAGACGGCGGCGTGGCGCCACATCGCCGGCTCGGCCAGCGCCTCGCGGACCGCGGGCTCGGCCTCCGGACCGATCTCCTCAAGGACCGTGCCGATCACCCCGCGCTGCCCCGGCGTGCCGGACGCCGCCACCTTGATCAGCTCGCGCGCGGCGTCCTCGGGGACGCGGCGCTCGACCCACAGGGTGGGGGCGCTGGAAGGCGCCTCGCCCGACAGCATCGCCTCGACCAGCTCGGCCGCGCTGAGCTCGGCGTAGGAGGCGACCTCGGCCAGCAGCGGCGCGTCGTGCCCCTCGCGCAGTAGGTCCTGCCGGACGGCCCACACCCCGAGGGGGGTGAGCCGGACGCGGTCGGCCGCGCGCTCGAACAGCCCGCAGTAGGCCAGCAGGTCCAGGGCGGCGTCCAGCTCGGCCGGCAACCGCTCACGCAGCCGCCGCATCTCGGCCGCGCGGGCCTCGCAGCCGATCTCGTGGGCCTGCAGCATTCCCTCGACCAGGGCGGTGTAGGTGATGCCGTCGCTGGTGGCGTAGATGGTGGCCAGCATCTCGGTGAGGTGCTCGTCGGCCACGGCCGAGCCTGTCAGCCCCTCGTCGGTGCGGTCGAGGACGTCCATGACGACCCCGTCCCAGAACTCCATCAGGTCGGCGGGCAGCCCCGGCCCGGGGGACGCGCCGGCCTGGGCGATGCGCAGCAGGCCGGTGTTGACCGCGACGACCCACACCAGGCGCAGCCGCTCGTCGTCCGCCCCGAGCCACGCGGCGGCCTCCCGCGCGTCGGCGGGCGTCAGGAACCCCTCGGCGGTGACCGGTCTCGCGCCCGTCCAGCCGGCCAACCGCAGGGCGTCCCGCACCAGCGGCACCGTCAGCACCGCCTCGGCGAGCTCGTCCGCGGGCGCGAGCTCGACCGGTGGGAAGCTCAGCACCTCGCTCTCGCACTCACCGCAATCGCATTCGTCGTTCTCCCCCGCCATCTCGGCGAGCAGCGCCTCCCGCTCCTCGCCTGACACGCTCCCCAGCTCGTCGATGAGGCTGCGCAGCTCTCCAAGATCGAAGATCCCGCCGTTACCGCTGTTGGCCATTCAGGCAACTTACTCCACACCAGCCACACGCGATGACCGACTGCGGACCTTGGCCTGGCCCGCTCAGTGAATGCCGCGAGAACGCGCCTTGAACGCCGCCTTGCGGGCGGCCTTGGCGATCTCGCGGTCGGGCAGGTGGCGGCCGAGCAGGTCCAGGACCTCGGCGACGTCGGGGTGGTCCACCTGCCACATCTCCTCGATGACGTGGGCGGGCGGCGCCGCCGTGGCCAGGGTGCCCGCGAACCGCTCATGATCGTCCTCGGTGGCCGGCATGGCCACGGCGAGCATGTCGACGCTCACCCACAGCGCCTCCTCCGGCGTCAGCGCGGGCGCCTCGAGGCCGCGCGCGGACAGCCAGTGGACGGCGTGCGGGCGGAGCTCGGCGTCGGAGAGGAACGGCCGCACGGCGTCGGCCGCCTCCGGGCCGAGCCGGTCGATGATCGTGACGGCGACGCCGCGCCGCGCCGCGTCCTGCGCCTGGACGGCGCCGAGCAGCTCGGCCGCCGCCTCCGGAGGGGACCGGCGGGCCAGCCACGAGCCGATGTCGCGCTCGGCCTGCTCGGCGGGCACCCCGCCCAGCAGGCCGTCGACCAGGCCGGCCGCGTCGCCCTCGGCGGGGTCGGGCGCGACGGGCGCCGGCATGCCCATGCGGACGAAGGTCTCGCGCATCCCCCACAGGCCGTGCGGGGTGAGCCGGACGGCGTCGCGCACGCGCTCGATGGTGCCGCAGTAGGCCAGGACCTCCAGCGCGGCGCCCAACCCGTCCTCGTCGTCCTGGTCGTCCTCGCCGGGCCGGGCGCCCGTCCACGCCTCCTCCAGGTGCTCGCGCAGTTCCGCGAGGGCCATGGGCTCCTGCAGGCGGTACAGCATGTCGTGGACGGCGTACAGCTCCTGGTCCAGCTCGGGCGAACCGGTGATGTCGGCCGTTCCGTCGGTGACGAACGCCACCGTGCCGGCCCACAGGTCCAGCACCTCGCGGTCGTCGCGCTCGGGGAGCGGCAGGAAGCCGGGCGCGACCGTCAGGGCCGCGCCGGAGACCTCCACCAGCCCGAGGGACACCGCCAGCCGCCACGCGGTCTCGGGAGCGGCGACGCCGAGCTCTCTGGTGACGCGCGCGGCGTCCCGGACGCGCAGGGCGCCCCGGACGGTCGGCGTGCGGCCGGCGTCGCGCATCCAGGCCACCACGTGGTGGGCGTCCCGCAGCAGCCCGGCCTCGCGGACCGCCCCGGCGACCTGCTGCGGCGGCGCCAGCCGCACGGCCGGCAGCGGGGAGCACCCGGGGCACTCGCACCCGTCGTCGGCGGTGACGCCGCGCAGCCGGTGGAGCGGCAGGCCGAGCAGGTCGTCGCCGGAGCCGGCGGGGCCGGGAGCGTCCAGGGCGGTCGGATCGGGCTCGTCGGCGCCCATCGCCCCGAAGATGCTCTTGGCCATGCCGAACTTGGAGGTGTCGGCGAGCGCGGCGGGCATTTCCGGCGCGATCTCGTCGATCTTGGCGCGCATGCGGGCCGCCATCTTGGTGCCGATCTCCCCGCTCTCCAGCAGGAAGTCGACCAGCGTGCGCGCCGCCGCCACCGTCTCGGCGGCGCTCTCGGGCGGTGCGATGACCTTGCGGGGGTAGATGTCCAGCAGCAGTTGCTCGAACGTGCCGGGCGTGAAGTCGGCGAGCTCGCTCACGTCCAGATAGTCGCTGGCGTAGTCGCACAGGAGGCGGACCTCGTCGGCGTCCACCACGACGTCCTTCGAGCGCCCCCACGCCCGGATCTCCTCGATGGCCCCGTTCACCCATTCGATCGACACAGGGAGAAACTAACGGCTTACTTTCAGCCCCGCGAATCGGCGGCCTACGGTCAGATGAGATCGATCGGATCCATACACACCCGGACCAGGTCGGGAGCCTTACGGGCGGACCTCACGCCCGCCGCCCCCTTGAGCGCCCGGGCCAGCGCCGGGCCCGCCGCGCGCGGCACCCGTACCATCAGCCGCTCCTGCGGCTCCTCGGGCCCCGATCGGGCCCCCTCGACCGGGACGGGGCCGAGCACCTGCGCCTCGCCGGGCAGCCGCAGATCGCCCGCCATCTCCCTGAGCCCGGCCGCCGTGCCGGTCAGCGTGGCCATGCGCACCGCCGGCGGGAACCCGAGGACCGCGCGTTCTGCCAGCTCGCGCTCAGCGTGCGTCACCGGATCCCACCGGAGCAGCGCCTGCGCGGCCGGGACGGAGGAGTCGGCGAGCACCACCAGCTCGGCGGCCGGGCGCAGCAGCGCCGCGGCGTTCATCCAGCGCCGCAGCGCCTCCTCGGCCGCGCGCAGGTCGGGACGGCCGAGCAGGGCCCAGCCGTCCAGCAGGACGCCCGCCGCGTACCCGCCCTCGGCGACCGGCTCGGCGCCGGGCGTGGCGACGACCAGCGCCGGGGCCGGGCCGACGTCCGACAGCACGCCGTCGCGCCCGGAGGTCTTCACCGGGACCGACGGGAAGGCGCGGCCGAGCTCCTCGGCCGTGCGCCGGGCGCCGACCACGACGGCGCGCATGCGGTTGCTCCCGCACGCCTGGCAGCGCCACATGCCGGCGATGCGCCCGCACCACCGGCAGTACGGCGCCGCGTGCCCTCCCCGCAACGCCAGCGGCCCCCCGCACATCGCCGCCGCCACATCGCGTCCACGCGGCTCCCCCGACCGGTCCGTCCCGGTATCGGCCGCCATCCCGGCATGAGCGGGCGTCCCGGAGTTCCCCGGCACGCCCGCGTTCATCGGCACGCCTGCGTTCCCCGGCACGTCCGCGTTCATCGGTCCCCCGGTGTTCACCGGTCTCCCTGGGGTGCGGGGGAATGCCGGGTCGGACGTGCCCGGCATGCCGGGAATCGCGGAAACGCCGGAGTCCTCCGGTCTGCGGGGGCTTCCCGGCCTTTCCGGCCGATCCGGGGTGAGCGGAGGGCTCACGGTCGCCACGGGCTGGTGGCAGCGGGCCGGGGCGCGGCAGGACTGGCACGCGAGCGCGGGCAGGTAGCCGCGGCGGGGCACCTGGACCAGCACGGGCCCGCTCGCCAAGCCCTGCTTGAGCGCCGCCCACGCCGAACTCGGCAGGCGCGCCGCCCGGGCGGCCTCGTCTCTGGCCACCTCGGCGTCGTCGCCGGCCGGACGCACCCGGGGGGCGTGCCGGCGCAGCGTCTCGCGCGGCGCGGCGATCGGGCGGGCCCATCCGTCGGCGATCAACCGGGTCGCCTCCGCCGTCCGGGCGTAACCGGCGATCAGCATCGCGGCGCCCGTCTGGTGGGCGCGCAGCGCCAGGACCTCGCGCGCGTGGGGGTAGGGGGCCAGCCGCTCGGCGTGCAGATCGTCCCCGTCGTCCCAGATCGCCACCAGGCCGAGATCGTGGACCGGGGCGAACGCCGCCGCCCGCGTCCCCACGGCCACCCGCACCCCGCCGCGCAGCACGCGCAGCCACCGGCGGTACCGCTCGGCGGGACCGAGGCCGGCGGTCAGCGCCACGTGGGCGCCCTGTCCGAGGACGCGGGTCAGCGCGGCGTCGAGCAGGGCCACGTCCTTGCCGTCGGGCACCACGACCAGGGAGCCCCGTCCCGCCCGGGAGGCGGCCAGCACGGCCAGGGCGACGCCCTCGGCCCACCGGGGCCCGTGCGCGGCTCCCGGAAGAACGCTCCACACCGCCCGCGGCGCCCGGCCCTCCGCCACCGCCGCGAGGAAGGAGGCCCCCAGCGGGTACTCCGCCCACTCCCCCGGCTCCGCCGCTATCGACCGCGCCCCCTGCGCTTCCTGCGCCGGCCCGTCCATCACGGGCCCTGCCGCGGTGCCCTGCCCCGCCCGCGCCCGCCGGATCGGCCCAGGAGCGTCCGCGGGCCCGCCGGTGCTCCCCGCCGGCACCCGCCCACTCGGGGACACGGGCTGGATCGGCGCGGAAACGTCCGCGGGCCCACCGGTGCTCTCACTCGCGGACACCGGCCGGATCGGCGCGGGAGCGTCCGCGGGTCCACCGGTGTTCCCCGCCGGCGCGCCCGGACCCTCACTCGGGGACGTCGGGGAGACGGGCCGCGCCGCCTCTCGCTTGGCCTCCTCGGCCTCTACTTTGGCGTGTCGCGGGGGGACGGCCAGCCGCAGGATGTCGGACATGGTGCCGGCGTACCGGTCCGCCACAGACCGGCACAGGGCCGCGATCTGCGGGGTGAGCACCGCCTCGGAGGAGACCACCCGTTCGAGGGCCGCGAGCTTGCCCTCGTGCTCGCTGGCCTCCGCCCGTTCGAGCAGGAACCCGTCGACGAGCTTGCCCGCGAAGCGCACCCTGACCCGGCAGCCCGGCACCGCCGCCTCGGCCATCGTCTCGGGCACCACGTAGTCGAAGGGCCGGTCGAGGTGGGGCAGCGGCACGTCCACGGCCACCCGCGCGATCGGAAGCTCGCCCGCGGGCGCCACCGTCCCCTTGGCCACGCCCGTGCCCGCGCCCTTGCCCGGCGTCGTCTCGCCCCAGAGTCCGTCGGGCTCGGCGTCCCGCGCCGCGCCCGGCCGTGCCGGGTCACCGGCGGCGCCGGGCGGCGGCGCTCCGATGGCTTCCCCGGCGGGGCTGGTCGCGGTCACGGTTAGGTCCTACCAGAAGGCGCCCACCAGGCCGAACCGGCCCGCGCGAGCGTGCACGCCCGCCGGCGGTCATGCGAAAGCCGCGGCCCGGCGATGCGGGCCGCGGCGGGCGCGGGTCAGAGGCCGGCGGCCTGGCGGAGCTGGTCGGCCCGGTCGGTGCGCTCCCAGGAGAAGTTGGGCTCCTCGCGGCCGAAGTGACCGTAGGCCGCGGTCTGGGAGTAGATCGGCCGCAGCAGGTCCAG
>NZ_JBEXGS010000022.1:0-169869 GCF_040607455.1 Sphaerisporangium sp. NPDC005289 | reverse complement strand
TATCGGTCAGCTTGATCTCCACCGCAGACGGCCCCGAAGACGACATGCGGCAATCATAGAAATTTAAGTGACGAATTTCAGGCGCATGACACTAGCACGCTGTCCACGAACGTTCACCGGTTCGGGCGCCGTAACAGGCGCCGGCATCGCCGTACCACGACCCGCCGACCCGGCGCCGATCACTACAGCCCGTGGCCGGGGATGGAGAGCCGCGCCCGGGGATCGTAGGCGGTCACCGCACCAGGTGCGGCCCGGGGTGGAGAGCCGCGCCCGGGGAACGTACGCGGTCACCGCACCAGCGGGCCGGGACGGGCGTCTTCAGGCCTCCGGCCCTGACTGGTGGACGACGGGCCGGACCTCCATGGCGAAGTATCGGGCGTCGGGCCAGCTCGCGGCGATCTCGACGGCGCGCTCGGGCGTCTCGCACTCGACGAGCAGGTAGCCGGCGAACTGCTCCTTGGCCTCGCTGAACGGCCCGTCGGTGATCGCCGGGACGCCGTCGCGGACGCGCACCGTCTTGCTCTGGGACGGGTCGGCCAAGGCCTCGCCGCGCAGCAGCTCGCCGGTCTCGGTCAGCTCCTTCATGATCGAGTCGACCGCGCCGAACAACGCCTCGCGGTCGGCCTCGGACAGCTCGTCGACGTAGCCGGGACGGTTATGGATCAACAGCATGTACTTCACGATCGGCTCCTTGCGGTGTGCGGCGACCCCTGCGGGGTCCGTCGTAAGGGAGTCGGAGCCGGCCCGGCCCGCTCTACGTCACCCTCGCGATTATCTTCCCGGACTTTCCCGGCGGCCCGTGCGGCCGCTCCCGCGCGAACGCCCGTGGTCAGGAGGGGGAGGGCGTGGCACCGGCCTTGGCCGCGACGGGGATGGCCGTCAGCAGCTCCCAGGGCTCGCCGTCGTGCCAGGAGTCGATGAGCCGGGCCACGGCCTCCTGCGGCTCGAACTCGCCGCAGCCGTACGCCCCGAAGCAGCCGGCCTCCTCCAGCGCGGCGATCAGCGGGTCGTCGTCGGGAAGGGACTGCGTGTAGGACGCGGCGTCGAGCAGGGCGAGCGCGCAGCGCGCGTTCCAGCCGCCGTCCCGGGCCTGCACCCGGTCGAGCCGCCACCTGGCCCGCGCGCGTAGATGGCCTGCGAGCGAATCGGTCGTCCCCACCACGAACCCTCTCCACGATCTTCACTAAGAGTGGGAACATCATCACCCATCGTGACGCGTGATCGTGGGATCTTTACGAACCCTCGTATCGGGCCCCCCGGAGGTATTCGCCGAACCGACATCCGGGAATATGGGCATCATGACGGAAGCCTTCGACGATCTGCTCACCGCCAACGAGGATTTCGCCAGATCCTTCCAGCAGGCGGACCTGACCGGTCAGGCCAGGCGCGGGCTGGCCGTGGTCACCTGCATGGACTCACGGATCGACCCGCTCAAGCTGCTCGGCCTGTCGGCCGGCGACGCCAAGATCCTGCGCAACGCCGGGGCGCGCGTGACCGAGGACGTCCTGCGGACGCTCGTGCTCGCGGTGTACCTGCTCGGGGTCGATCGCGTGCTGGTGATGCCGCACACCGACTGCCGGATGGCCAAGTCGACCGACGAGGACGTCCACGAGCTGATCAGCCGCCAGTACGGCGTGGACACCCGCAGCCTGGAGTTCCACACCGTCCCCGACCAGGACGCCGCGCTGCGGCGTGACATGGTGCGCATCCGCACCTACCCCTACCTGCCCGACCGCCTGGCCGTCGGCGGAGCGGTGTACGACGTCCACACCGGCAAGCTGATGCCGGTCGAACTCTGACCCCTGCCCGTACCGCCCGCATACCGTGAAGGCCGGGATCTCTCCCGGCCTTCACCTCATCAACGGCGATCTCGTGAGCGCCGGCGCCAGGCCGGCGCCCGCACGCCCTGAACGGCCTCACGCCCCGCCACCCCCGAGGAGCCGCAGGCGTCAGGCGTCGATGGCGTCGCGGTCGACCTCGGCGGCGCTGCTGACGATGAACTCGCGGCGGGGCGCCACGTCGCTGCCCATGAGCAGCGAGAAGATCTGCTCGGCCGCCTCGACGTCCTCGATGCGGACCCGGCGCAGGGTGCGGTGGCGCGGCTCCATGGTGGTCTCGGCCAGCTGGTCGGCGTCCATCTCGCCCAGGCCCTTGTAGCGCTGGATGGGGTCCTTCCAGCGCTTGCCCCGCCGATCGAGGTCGCGCAGGGTGCGGTGCAGCTCGGCGTCGGAGTAGGTGTAGAGGTACTTCTCCTTGCCCTTGCCCGGGTTGGTGATCTCGATGCGGTGCAGGGGCGGCACGGCGGCGAAGACGCGCCCGGCCTCGACCATCGGCCGCATGTAGCGGTGGAACAGCGTCAGCAGCAGGCAGCGGATGTGCGCGCCGTCCACGTCGGCGTCGGCCATGAGGATGACCTTGCCGTAGCGGGCGGCGTCGAGGTCGAAGCCCCGGCCGGAGCCGGCGCCGATCACCTGGATGATCGCGGCGCACTCGGCGTTCTTGAGCATGTCGGCCACCGAGGCCTTCTGCACGTTCAGGATCTTGCCGCGGATGGGCAGCAGCGCCTGGAACTCCGAGTCGCGGGCCGCGCGGGCGGTGCCGAGGGCGGAGTCGCCCTCGACGATGAACAGCTCGCTGCGGTCGACGTCGTCGCTGCGGCAGTCGACCAGCTTGGCGGGCAGCGCGGAGTTCTCCAGGGCGCTCTTGCGGCGCTGGTTGTCGCGGTGCTCGCGGGCGGCGATGCGGGCCTTGGCGGCCGCGACGATCTTCTCCAGGACGGCCCTGAGCTGGAGCTTGTTGGCCTTCCTGGTGCTGGCGAACAGCTCTTTGAGCTCCCGGGAGACCACGTGGGCGACGATGCGGCTCGCCGCGGAGGTGCCGAGGACCTCCTTGGTCTGGCCCTCGAACTGCGGCTCGGGCACGCGCACCGTGACCACGGCGGTGAGGCCCTCGAGGAGGTCCTCCTTGGTCACCGGGTCGTCGCCGTTCTTGAGCAGGCGGGTCTCTCTGAGCTGCTCGTTGATCGTGCGGTGCAGGGCGCGCTCGAACCCGCTGATGTGGGTGCCGCCCTTGGGCGTGGCGATGACGTTCACGAAGGAGCGCACGGTCGTCTCGTAGCCCTTGCCCCAGCGGACGGCGACGTCGACGGTCAGCTCGCGCTCGACCTCGGTGGAGGTCATGTGGCCCTGCTCGTCCAGCACGGGCACGGTCTCATGGAAGTGGCCGACGCCCTGCAGCCGCATGACGTCGCAGACGGCCTCGTCGCGGGCCAGGAACTCGGTGAACTCGGAGATGCCGCCGTCGAAGCGGAACTCCTCGTCCAGCGGCTCCTCGCCCCGGCTGTCGCGCACGGCGATGGTGAGGCCGGGGACCAGGAAGGCGGTCTGGCGGGCGCGGACGTGGATCTCGTCCAGCGAGACCTCGGCCTCGGGCAGGAAGATCTGCTTGTCGACCCACCAGCGCACGCGCGTGCCGGTGGCCTTGCGGCCCAGCGCGCCGCCGTCGCGCAGGCCGGACTTCTTCTTGAACTTGGCGCCCGGCCCCTCGCCGTCGAACACGCCGGGCACGCCGCGCCGGAAGCTGATCTCGTGGACGCGCCCGTCGCGGTCGACCTCGACGTCCAGCCGGGCGGACAGGGCGTTGACCACCGAGGCGCCGACGCCGTGCAGGCCGCCGGAGGCCGCGTAGGAGCCGCCGCCGAACTTGCCGCCCGCGTGGAGCTTGGTGTAGACGAGCTCGACGCCGGCCAGGCCGCTCTTGGGCTCTATGTCGACCGGGATGCCCCGGCCGTCGTCGCGGACCTCGATGGAGCCGTCGGGGAACAGCTCGACCTCGATGCGCTTGCAGTAGCCGGCGAGAGCCTCATCGACGGCGTTGTCCACGATCTCCCAGAGGCAGTGCATGAGACCGCGGCTGTCAGTGGACCCGATGTACATTCCGGGGCGCTTACGGACGGCCTCCAGGCCCTCCAGCACCGACAGATGACGGGCCGTGTAACCCGTCTCCGTGCTGACTGCGGTCACTCCCACTCCCACCGAGCATCGAACATGTGTGCGTAGCCTACCGTTTCCGATGGTCCACCGCGCCTAAGCGTGCCACCAACAGGGGGTTCTGCGTCAGACGGCGGCCGAATCACGTCACTTAACGAGACATTCTGCTCTCGGCGTATCCGTAAGGCGATTGGGAACGTCCGCATCGGGTTAGATGTTGAGCCAAGTGACTGACGCCAAATCCCCACGTCAGTGGGGTGAACGGAAAGGCGATACGTGACTGGAGCCCTCGCCCCCACCAAGCCGCTGACCGCCATCGACCGATGCGACCGGTGCGGCGCCCAGGCGTACATCCGCGCGTCCCTCCCCATGGGCGGGGAGCTACTGTTCTGCGCCCACCACGGGCGTCGGCACGTTGCGGCTCTGCGCGACAAGGGCGCCGACATCCAGGACGAGTCGGCGCGTCTCAGCGAAACCCCTACGAACACCAGCGAGCGGTGAGCCCAGGCCCGTCGCTCTGACCTAGATAACCGAGCACAACCTCATAACGGTGAACCGTGAACGCGGCGATCCGAGGAGGCGTCCCCCCGGACACCTCCTCGGCCTCGCCGCGTCGCGCTGTCAGGGCCCGCGCGCCGGTGCTACCTCACGCGATAGTGGTAACGCCCCGCCGGCGTGAAGCCCTCGGCGGCGTACATGGCCATTGCCGTGGTGTTGCGCCACAGGACGACCAGGTAGGCCCCGGTCGCCCCGCGAGCGCGTCCGTGCGCCAGCAGGCCGCGCAGCACGCCGCGCCCGAGGCCCCGCCGCCGGGCGGCGGGCACCGTCGCCATGCAGTAGATCCCCAGCATGCCGTCCTTGAGCACCGATCGGCCGACGGCGAGCGGCGCGCCATCCCCGTGCACGGCGGCGTAACTCGCGGGCACCCCGCGGACGATGCGCTCGGCGGTCGCGAGGCCCCTGTCGAACCTGCCGTCGACCTCCCACCAGGTGGTCAGCCAGCCGGGCCCGGGCTCATCCGTGATCGTCACCGGGTGGGCGGCCGGCGGGGTCGCACCGTCCAGTGGGGCGGTCATGTAGGCGGCCTCGTCCACCAGGCGGTAGCCGCGCCCGGCGAGGTGGCCGTCCAGCCATGACGGCGCGCGCGGGCCCACGGAGAACACGCACGGCAGCCCCCGGGCGGCGTAGAACCTCTCGGCCGCGTCGAGAGCCTTGTCCGGATCGTCCGGCTCTCCCCATGGCAGCACGGAGTTGGCGCGTTTGGTCACGCCGTCCGCCGCGCGCAGGATCCAGTCGCCGACCACCTCCTGGTGCGTCGCCGGCCAGGCATGGTGCACAAGAGCCTCGATGTCCGCACATTCCTCGTTCATCAGCGCAGACTCTAGCCGATCTTCCCGCCTCCCGGCCGGGCCGCAGGAGGCCGCGCGACCCGGCTGACCTGCGGAGGCTAGGATCGGGAGCCGTGCTCATCCTGCTGCCGCCCTCCGAGGGAAAGGCCGCCCGCGGCACCGGGCGCCCCCTGGACCTCGGCGCCCTGTCCTTCCCCGAGCTGACCTCGGCCCGCGAGAAGGCCCTCGACGCGCTCGACGCGCTGGTCAGTGGCCCGCAGGAGGAGGCGATGACGGTGCTCGGCCTGTCCCCCGGCCAGGCCGGCGAGCTGGGCAGGAACCTCGCCCTGCGCACCGCCCCCGCCCTGCCGGCCTCCAAGCTCTACACCGGCGTGCTGTACGACAATCTCGGCCTGGCGACGCTGGACGCCCGGGCGCGCCGGCGCGCCGGCAGCCGGATCATCGTGTTCTCGGGGCTGTGGGGCGCTCTACGGCTCGGCGACCGCGTGCCGCCCTACCGCCTGTCCATGGGCGTGCGGCTGCCTCCCCTGGGCGGCCTGGCGGCCCACTGGCGCCCGAGCCTGCGCGAGGCCCTGGACGGGGGGAAGGGCCTGATCGTCGATCTGCGGTCCTCGACCTACGCGCAGGCGTGGCAGCCCGGCTCGCGCGCGGTCACGGTGCGCGTGCTGCGCGAGTCGGGCGGGTCGCGCACGGTGGTCAGCCACATGGCCAAGGCCACGCGCGGCGCGGTCGCCCGCTCGCTGGTGGAGTCCGCCGCCGACCCGCGCACACCGGGCGAGCTGGCCGACCTGCTGACCGGCCTCGGGCACACCATCGAGCTGGGCGCCGCGCCCTCGCGGGGGCGGCCCTGGACCATGGACGTCGTTATCCGTTCGTGATCACATTCAGCCGCGAGCACGCCTTGTGGAACTCCCTGGCCGGGTCGCCCAGATGCGACCACGGCATGTCGCTGAAGCGGCCACCGGTGCGCGACAGGTGGCCCCTGGCGGGCCGGCGCATCTCCGCCAGGTAGAAGGCGGCCCCGAACGCGTTGTGCGCCTCCACGGCCCGCGGATGCGGCCGCGAGCCCCTGCCGTCGTGCCAGCGCCCGGACGCCGCGCTGATCTCCCGCTGCACGTCGAAGGTGCCCCACGCGCGCGACCGTCCCGAGCGCTCCCCCGCGACGTGCTCGAAGTGGGCCAGCGGCAGCAGGGCCCAGAGCGGGTCACCGACCGGCGCGAACCGCCCCGCGCCGCGGGCGAACTCGAACATCTCCTGGCTGGTGCCGCCCCACCCGGGCGACAGCGTCATCAGCCGGACGACGTGGGCGGCGTACAGCGAGGGATGACGGCGCCAGGCCTCGGCCCACAGGGAGTCCTTCTCCTCCCTCGGGCTCTCCAGGGCCAGCGCCATCCACAGCAGGCAGGTCCAGGGCACGGGGTCGCCCGGCAGCAGCTGGGCCGCCGCCAGCAGCGGGGCCCGCGCCGACTCCATCGCCTGGTGGAAGGTGCGCAGGCGGCCGGCCTGCACCGCCCGCGCCCGCACGTCGGGCTTGATCTCCCATGCCTCCTCGACGCGCGCGCGGCCGAGCCACAGCCACAGGTCGGGGTTGACCCGATCTCGCTCGAGCAGGGCCTCGATGCCGCCCGTGACTCCCACGGCGGCCTTGGCCAGCGCCTCCACGCGCAGCGCGCGCAACTCCGGATCCGCCCGGGTCGCGACCAGCGCGGGGATGGCGGGTTCCAGGAATCCACGTCCGAGAGCGGCCACCGCGTCGTCCAGCACGGTGTCCGCCCAGGGACGGCCTGCGATCAGTCGTGGCCCCCGAGCACGCGCCCGATCCACTTCGATCACACCCATGCCGCGTGAGCCTAGAAGCCGTCGAGACGTTGCTCACTACCGGCATGTTACGGATGCGTTAAGCACGCCTCACCGCATCCGGGCACAGAACGGCCCCCGCCCGGTGACCGGGCGGGGGCCGTTCGGCGGGTCAGTCGAGGTAGTCGCGCAGGACCTGCGAGCGCGACGGGTGGCGCAGCTTCGACATGGTCTTGGACTCGATCTGGCGGATGCGCTCGCGCGTCACCCCGTAGACCTTGCCGATCTCGTCCAGCGTCTTGGGCTGGCCGTCGGTCAGGCCGAACCGCATGGAGACCACGCCCGCCTCGCGCTCGGACAGCGTGTCGAGCACCGAGTGGAGCTGCTCCTGCAGCAGGGTGAAGCTCACCGCGTCCGCGGGGACGATCGCCTCGGAGTCCTCGATGAGGTCGCCGAACTCGCTGTCGCCCTCCTCGCCGAGGGGGGTGTGCAGGGAGATCGGCTCGCGCCCGTACTTCTGGACCTCGACGACCTTCTCAGGGGTCATGTCCAGCTCGCGGGCGAGCTCCTCGGGGGTGGGCTCGCGGCCGAGATCCTGCAGCATCTGCCGCTGGACCCGGGCCAGCTTGTTGATCACTTCGACCATGTGCACCGGAATGCGGATGGTGCGCGCCTGGTCGGCCATGGCGCGGGTGATCGCCTGGCGGATCCACCACGTGGCGTAGGTGGAGAACTTGTAGCCCTTGGTGTAGTCGAACTTCTCCACCGCGCGGATCAGGCCCAGGTTGCCCTCCTGGATGAGGTCCAGGAAGAGCATGCCGCGGCCGGTGTAGCGCTTGGCCAGCGAGACCACCAGGCGGAGGTTGGCCTCCAGCAGGTGGTTCTTGGCGCGGCGGCCGTCCTCGGCGATCCACTCGAGCTCGGCGCGGACGTCGACGGGCAGGCGCTCGCCGTCGTTGGCAAGCTGCTCCTCGGCGAACAGGCCGGCCTCGATGCGCTTGGCGAGCTCGACCTCCTGCTCGGCGTTCAGCAGGGGGACCTTGCCGATCTGCTTGAGGTAGTCCTTCACCGGGTCGGCGGTGGCCCCGGCGGCGGCGACCTGCGCGACCGGCGCGTCGTCGTCGTCATCGGAGAGGATCAGCACCTCGTCGTCGCTCTGGACCTCGGGGCCGGCCTTGGGCTCCTCTTCGACCTCGGCCTCCGGCTCGACCTCTACCTCGGCTTCCGCCTCGGTGTCGGCGTCGGCTTCCGCCTCGGGCTCGGCCTCGGCGTCCACCTCCACGTCGATGTCGAAGTCCTCCAGTTCGAGGTCGCCCTCGATGTCGAGGTCCTCGTCGTCCTCGGAGGCGACCTTGGGCTTGGTTTCGATCTTGGGCGATGGCGACGCGGGCACGGCGACCTCCGGCTTGGCCTTCTTGGCGAGGGCTGCAGGGGTTGCGACCTTGGCGGGAGCGTCAGGGGCGGGTGCGGCCTTCTTCGCCGGCGCGGCCTTCTTGGCCACGGGCTTCTTGGCGACCGGATTCTCACCGGTCGCCGCGGCCTCGCCCCCGGCACCGCTCACCACGGCCGTGACGGTATCGGGCTGCTCCTTGGCCGCCGCGGTGGCGGTCTTGGTCTTCTTGACGGGGGCGGCGGTGCGACGCTTGGCCGGGCCACGAGACTTCTTGGGCGCCGCCGAGTCCGCAGCGGTCACCACGACGGTCACACCCTCTTTGCTGAGGTTCCGCAGGAACACCGCGGCGTGCGACATCGGGATGTCCGCCTCCTCGAAGGCCTTGCGGACATCCTCAGACTCGAGGAAACCCTGCGAGCGCCCACGCTCGATGAGCCGCTGAATGACGGGCTCGTTCAGCTCAGACGGCTTCGAGCGAGTCGAACTTGCAGGCGACACGAACACCTCTCGAACGAACGCATGGTGAGAATGGACCCAGGTGCCCGCTAGGGGCTCTTGCTTCTTTTCGGTGGTGGGCCGTGCGAACCGCGACGTGCCTGTCCAGCATTGTGGCATGACCCCGCAGTCCATACGGCCGCCTCACAGCGGT
The DNA here is from genome assembly GCF_040607455.1 of Sphaerisporangium sp. NPDC005289. Classification (NCBI taxonomy): domain Bacteria; kingdom Bacillati; phylum Actinomycetota; class Actinomycetes; order Streptosporangiales; family Streptosporangiaceae; genus Sphaerisporangium; species Sphaerisporangium sp. NPDC005289. Next base: position 160,692 of record NZ_JBEXGS010000022.1, on the reverse strand, counting down.
TGCCCTCCACCCTAGGCCGACCGGAACAGTAGTGCGTACGGAAGCGGGTCACCGATACCCGAAAGCAACCCTTATGACTGTTTCATTCAGTCACTCTTTGTGGCGGCCGGCACGTGGACGGCGAGCACCGTGACGTCATCGTCCTGCTCATACCCCGCCAACATGCGATCCACCAGGAAGTCAAGCAACATGTGCGGATTTCCTAGGACTTCGGGGGGCGCTTCGGCCACCACCGACGAAAGTTCCGCGAGTCCCGCGTCCAGCCCGCGCTTGCGGTTCTCGACGAGCCCGTCGGAGTAGAGCACCGCGGTGTGCCCCGGCGGCACGCAGAACCGGAACTGCTTGCGGGTGGTGGGCCAGCCGAGCGGCGTGCCGGGCTCGCCGTCGGACAGCACGGCGGTGCCCTGCGGGGACACCAGCAGGGGCGGCGGGTGGCCGGCCAGCGCGAGGGTGCCCTCGCCGGTGGCGGGCTCGACGACCATGTACGCCAGGGTGGTGACCTGCTCTTCCTCCTCGGTGGCGTCGAAGACGCGGTCAAGGCCGGTGAGCACGGCCGCGGGCGGCGGGTTGGTGAGGGCCAGGGCGCGCATGGCGTTGCGGATGCGGCCCATGCCGGCCGCGGCCTTGACGCCCTTGCCCATGACGTCGCCGACGACGGCCGCGACCCGGGCGTCCTGCAGGACGAACGCGTCGTACCAGTCGCCGCCGACCTGGACGTGCCTGCTGCCGGAGCGGAACCGCTGGGCCAGCACCAGGCCGGGGATCACCGGCAGCCGGTCGGGCAGCAGGCTGCGCTGGAGGGTCTCGGCCGTGCGGTGCTCGCGCTCGAACAGCGTGGCGCGCTCGACCGCCAGGGCGCACTGCCCGGCCAGGGCCTCCAGGAAGACGCCGTCCTCCTGGGAGATCTTCTGCGGGCGGGTGAAGGCGAACCTGAGCGCGCCGAGGGCCCGCCCGGCGGCCAGAAGCGGAAGACCGACCCAGGCCCGCTCGTCGCTGCCGGCGAGGAACCCGTCGATGACCGCCTCGTCGGCGCCGGCCTCCACGAGCTGGGCCTTCAGGCTCTCGGGCGACTCGGCGAACACCGGCCTGCGGCTGTTGACGGCCATGGTCATCAGGCTGGACTGGGAGAGCGGGATCTCCTCGCCCGTGCCGCCCGGAACATCGGCCACGCCGCCGTTGTTGGTGAGCTTGAGCGCGGCCCGGTCGGTGTCGAGCAGCGCGACCGAGGACTTGTCGGCGGCCAGCGCGGTGCGGCCGACGTCGATGATGACCTGGACGACCTGCTCGACCGTGAGGGCCTCGGCGAGCTGGGCGGTGGCGCCCTGCAGGCGCGCGGTGCGCAGGGCGGCGGCGCCGAGCTGGTCGGTGAGCCGTCCCCGCATCTCCTCGGCCTCGCGCTGCGGCGTCACGTCGCTGTTGGCGCCCACCCACTCGACGACCCGGCCGTGCCGGATGATCGGGACGGCGCGCACCTCGAAGTGGCGGTAGCCGCTGGCCCGGGTGCGGACGCGGTAGCTCCACTCGAACAGCGTGCGGCCGCGCAGGGCCTCGCGCCAGGCCTCCTCGGCGGCCGGGCGGTCGTCGGGATGGACGGCCTCCAGCCAGCCGTAGGCGAGGTACTCCTCCAGGCTCTGGCCGGTGATGGCCCGCCACTGCGGGGCGTCGTCGACGACGGCCCCGGTGGGCGAGGCGATCCACACGAGCTGCTGCTGGGACTCCACCAGCGAGCGGTAGCGCTCCTCGCTGCGGCGCAGCTCCTCCTCGGCGAGCTGGCGCTCGGTGACGTCCACGCCGAACATCGCGACCCCGGCGAGCGCCCCCTTGTCGCCGTGGATCGGGTAGAACGACAGGCTCCAGTGGCGGAGCTCACCGGTGGCCGACATGCTGCGGTAGCGCTGGTCGTCGTGGACGACGGCGCGGTGCTCCTGGACGACCCTGCGCAGGGCGGCCTCGATGAGGGCCGACAGGTCGGCGGCGACGATCTCGGACGCCAACCGGCCGACGTGCTCCTCGGCGGCCACGCCGCTGGCGTCGGCGAAACTCTGGTTGACCCGCTGGATCCTGCCGGTGGCGTCGAAGAACGCGAAAGCGAACGGGGCCTCCGCCAGCAGGCCTGCGAACAGGGCGGGGTCTGAGATGTCCACACCCGACTCCCGGGGACGGGGCACGGAGGTTTCGGCGCTCATGGTCGGCACCTCCGTCGCGTGCCAGGGTCTCCCACGAGGCACATCTCCATAACTGTGATTGGTAGCGCGGAATCTGCACTACATCATCGGCGATGGGCACGCGCGGACGGAAGCCCCGGCCGCGATGCGGTCAACGCATCCTGTCAAAAACGCGCCGCGGTGTGCAGCAAGATCGGCCGACTTTCTCACCACGCGCATCGTGGCCTGGTCGGTCCGCAGCACCTCGGCCAAGCCTCCACCTCTCCGGCATCCGCGACCCTGACGGCGGCGCGAGGCGCCGCGACGGCACATGGCGCGCCCGGGACCGGACGCGTTTCGAAGACAGCTTCCCACAGGAGCGGCTCCGGGGTGCCCGATGTGCCGAACCCTTACGGCGACAGGGGTTGACACCATCGCGAGAAAGGGTGGAATGGGAACCGCACGCCCCCTCAGAGCACTGGTCCGGGGGATGGATGTCCCCCGGCTCATCGGAGGATGCGAAACCGCCCATGCCTGCTCTAGCAACGCGTTTCACCGAAGGGACCGCCGACCGGCGGGGGACCGGCTCACAGGCGACCGCACCGCGTGAGCCCCGTTCTCCCGCGTCGGGGGACGAAACGGCCGTCAGTGCCCGTCTCCAGGACGAGTTCCTCGGAGTGCCCGTCGAAGTCGTGGACCGCTGTGTGGAGGACGTCGAAGCGTGCGCCGCGCATCTCGGCGTCGATGTCACCACGGCCGTCGTCGAGCGCATCGCCCGCGAGCATCTGCTGGCGGTGGCGAGCTCGGTGCCGCTGACCGACCGCCCGCCGAGCGGCGCGCACGAGCCCCGCGGATGACCTTCGCCGGATCGGCGGGGTGACAACGCGGCCCTGACGGTAACAGCGGGGTCACCAGGGCGCGTTCCGTGCACCTTTCGGGCGCGGAATGCGAGAGGGTAAGGGCGTGAGCCGCCGACGACGACGAGACCCCCGGGGGACCCAGCCGCCGGACGACGTGTTCGCGGAAATGCTTACGGCGGCCCGCGAACTGCTCGCCGTCCGCAGTCCTCTGGACGCCGAGCTGATGGTCTCCGACATGCTGGGCGCTTGGTGGGGCCGCAGGCTGCGCCGGGGCGACGTGGAGGAGTTCCTCGGCGAGGGGCTGGTCGACTACGCCGCGAAGGCCGGCACGCCCGCCGCCCTCACATTGCTGGTCGCCGTCGCCTATCTCGGCACCGCCCGTCAGGCCGCCAAGGCCGAGGGCGCCGCGCTGGCGCTCATGGAGTCCGACGTCGCCCGGCCCCGCTGGGCCGAGCGCGTTGGAGCGGTCAAACCGCGCGGCTGTTACGTCTCCAGGGACGCCTACGGCGACCAGGACACCGTGGTGTGCACCTTCGCCTACCGCGGGGCCCCTCCGGCCTTCCAGGGCCGCGACAGCGCCGCCTCCGCCGTCTCCGCCCACGCCTCCTCCCACGGCGCCGCGGCCCCGGCCGGCTCGTCCCAGGGCACGGGCGCCGCCGCCCACGGGGCGTCCGCCGCCCAGAGCACGGGCGCCGCCGCCCAGGAGGCGCCCGCCGCGCAGGGGGCGCCGGCCACTCAGGAGACCGCCGCCCAGGAGGCCGCCGGCCGAGCGACGGCCGGCCAGGGGGCGGTCGCCTCCTCCGGCCAGGACGCCGCGACCGCGCCGCAGGCGCCGGCCCCTCCGGTGGAGCATCCCGAGGACGCCCACGCGCTGGTGGTGGTCGTCGACTACAACATGCGCGGCATGGCCCGCGACGCCTGGGTCTCCTCCCACGTGGACGAGCTGCTGCGCAAGGCCGCCGTCGAGGCCGCGGGCAACCCGATGCTGTCGTTCGAGGAGATCGAGCCGAAGCAGGCCAGGGCGCTGCTGGAGTTCGCGATGAAGGCCACCGCCGCGTCCCTGGGCCGCCGCAAGGGCCCGAAGCTCGTCAGCGACGGCTACAGCGCCTTCCACGCCTTCGCCAGGGCCCGCATCAAGGCGCTGCCCCCGGGCCGCAAGCGCCCCGCCCCGCTGCTCAGCGAGGCGCCCTACAGCCGCGACCGCCGGGCGATGCTGGCGGCGGAGTTCCTGGCCTCCGACGCCGCCGAGCACCTGTCGGACCCCTCGGCCGCCTCCCGGTGCGCCGACCACATCATCGACTACGGCTGCGACGAGGACTTCAACCGGCCGCTGCGGGTCAGCCCGACCAAGTGCGAGACCTTCCTGCTCGACTGGCTGCCGCGCAAGGTGCTGCTCAGCCCGGCCGAGCAGGAGGCCATGCCGCACGTCCTGCTGTCGTGGGTGCGCTTCGCCGCCGCCAGGACCGGCCTTCCCGAGGAGGGCGTGCGGGCGACGCTGGACGCCGTCTGGGAGGCCACGGGGCGCTTCACCGAGGCCTACCGCGACCCGACGACCTTCGGCCTGGACCGCTCCCTCGTGGAACGTCTCCTGCCCGACGGCGACCTTTCGGCCCTGGCGCGGCGGGCCTTCGCCTTCCCGTTCCTGGAGGGCACGCACGGCGACGTCGAGCTGTGGCGGCTGCGGCCCTCGGAGGACGCCGACCGCCGCATCCTGCTGGAGATCGACCACGCCGACGAGCGCGACCGTCCTGACTTCGCCGAGCACCTGGCCTGGCACGAGGAGATCGCCAAGCGGCTGTGGGACGGCGAGCCCAAGCAGCTGTGGGAGGCCGCGCAGCGCCTGCTCGACCTCGGGCACGACCGGCACGACGTGCTGCACGTCCTGATGGAGATCGCCGAGCGCATCGGCGACCACCCCGACGAGCTGGCCGCCGCCCTGGACGACATCGCCGACATCCCCGACGAACCGCCCGCCTGACCGGGGTGCGTCCCGGCCTCGGGAGCCGGGACGGGGCGATCAGCGCGTGAAGCCGATGTCGGCGTACCTGAGGGTGTAGAAGCCCGGGGCGCCGATGTTGGCCAGGGTCGCCTTGACCCCCCAGTTCTGGGGGCGCTGGTAGAGCGGCAGCACGTTGACCTCGCGCCAGATCAGCTTGTCGGCCTCGTTGGCGTCGCGGCGCGCCCGCACCGGGTTGAGGTCGGAGGACGCCCGGCGCATCGCCGCGTCGATCTCGGGGCTGCCCGACCTGCCGAAGTTGGCGTTCCAGCGCGCCTTGCCGTCGGAGGCCCTGGTGCGGTCGGCGTAGGTGGCGTAGCTGCTGGAGATCGGGAACGGCGTGCCGATGTAGGAGAACGGCGCGATGTCGAAGTTGCCGGGGATGACGTACTTGGAGAAGAAGTCGTCGCTCGGCACCGACTGGATGGTGACCGTGACCCCGATGCGGCGCAGCATGGCCTGGGCGAGCTCGGCCTCCGACTTGCTGAGCTGCAGCCCGGAGGGGATGACGAAGCGCACCGCGAGCTCCTTGCCGTCCTTGCGGCGGGTCGGGCTCGCCCTGCGCCAGCCCGCGGCGTCCAGCAGGCGCTCGGCCTTGGCCGGGTCGAAGGCGCCGAGTTCACCGGAGTTGTCCTGGTAGCCGACCTGGGTGTTCATGAACAGGTGGTTCTGCAGCGGCGTGCCCTTCCAGCCGAGGCCCTGCAGGTCGGACCGGGTGATCGCCGAGCGGTCCAGGCCGAGGACGATGGCCTGGCGCACCCGGGCGTCCGAAAGCGCGGGGCTCTCGGCGTTGAGGGTGAGGTGCCGGAAGTCGGGCCCGGCGGCCTGGCGGATGACCGCGCCCCTGGCCTGCGCCGCCCTGGCGAGGTCGGGCGCCGACGGGCCGACGTCGAAGACGTCCAGCTCACCGTTGGTGAACGCCCCGACGAGGGAGTCGGTGGCCAGCGACCGATAGATGATCTTGCCCAGCTTGGCGCGCCCGCCCCACCACCGGTCGTCGCGGACGATCGTGATCGTCTTGGCGGTCAGGTCGAACGCCTGGAACCTGAACGGCCCGGCGGTCACCGGCACGCGGTTCAGCCAGCCGGTGTTGAAGGCGTCCGGCGTCGCGTTGGCCGACTTCGGATACAGCGGCCAGAACAGCGACTGCCACTCCGAGAACGGCGTCTGGAAGGTGACCTGCACCTCGTAGTCGTCCTTGCCCCGCGCGACGCTCGCGATGTCCTGGTAGCCGGTCGTCGAGGCGACGTGGAAGTCGGGGTTGCGGCCGTTCATGGCCTTCCACTGGGCCTCGTAGTCCTGCCAGGTGATCGGCCGGCCGTCGGACCAGCGGGCCCGGCGGTTGAGGGTGTAGGTGACCACCTGGCGGGGGTTGGTCGCGGTGACCCGGGCGTCGGTGACGTAGTCGGTGTTCGGGGTGGGCGTGGCGTTCTCGTCGGCGCGGAAGGCGGCGGGCATGAGCGCGTCGACGACCTTCTTGACCTCGGCCAGGTTGCCGTCGACGTGGTTGATGTTCCACTGGGTGGGGAACTCGGTGAGCCCCCAGCGCAGGATGCCGCCGTCCTTCACCCGCTCGCGGGGCACCGGGTTGACGTCGAAGGCCTTCATGGACGCGGGCGCGCCCCCGGCGGCGCGGTGGCCGCCGTCCGCGCCGCCCCCGCAGGACGCGGCCGTGAGCGGCACGGCGACGGCCAGGGCGGCGGCCAGCGCCCGCCTGCGGACTGTTGTCACGTTTCCTCCCGATCTACAAGCTCTCGATACCGGCGCCGCCTCAGACGACGCCCAGCCTCTCCGCGTGGTGGCACGCGGCCCCGTGGTCGCCCTCCACCGGGCGGACCTCGGGCTCCTCCTCGACGCAGCGCGCCCGCGCCGGGCCGGCGAGGGTCGCGAACTTCGGGCAGCGGGTGCGGAACCGGCAGCCCGACGGGGGGTCGGCGGGACTGGGGAGGTCGCCTTCCAGCAGGATCCGGCGGCGCCGGCGCTCCTTGTCGGGGTCGGGGATGGGGACGGCGGACAGCAGGGCCTGGGTGTAGGGGTGCGCCGGGCTGCCGTAGACCCGCTCGACCCGGCCGATCTCGGCGATGCGGCCGAGGTACATGACTGCCACGCGGTCGGCGATGTGCCGGACGACGGCCAGGTCGTGGGCCACGAAGAGGTAGGACAGCCCGAGGCGCCGCCCGAGGCCGGACAGCAGGTTGAGCACCCCCGCCTGGACCGACACGTCCAGCGCGGACACCGGCTCGTCCAGCACGACCAGGCGGGGCGAAAGGGCCAGGGCGCGGGCGATGGCGACCCGCTGGCGCTGGCCGCCGGAGAAGTGCTGCGGGTAGCGGGCGGCGTCGGCGGGGTCGAGGCCGACGAGCCCGAGCAGGCGCCGCACCCGCGGGCCGGTGTCGCGGTGATCGTGGGTGACCAGCGGCTCGGCCACGATGTCGTGGACGGTCATGCGCGGGTCGAGGGAGGCCAGGGGATCCTGGAAGACGACCTGCAGGCGCCGCCGGACGGCCATGCGGTCGCGCGGGGTGAGCGTCGCGGTGTCGCGGCCGAACACCGCGACGCGGCCCGCCTCGGGACGGGACAGTTCGAGGATCTCCATCAGCGCCGTGGTCTTGCCGCAGCCGGACTCCCCCACCAGGCCGAGCGTCTCGCCCTCGCGGATGTCGAAGCCGATGCCGTCGACGGCCCGGACGGTGCCGACCCGGCGCCGGAACACGGCCCCCTTCATCAGAGGGTGGTGCTTGACCAGCCCGGCGACCTCCAGCACCGCGGCCCGCCCTTCTCGCGGCTCCGCCGGCGCGGCCTCGACGCGCGCGGGGGCGGCGTCGCCCGCCTCGGGCCGGGCGGCGGCCTTCACGAGCGGGGCGCCGGAGGTCCCGTCGAGGTCGCCGGAGCGGTGGCAGGCCGCGCGGTGCCCGGGGGCCACCTGCGCCGGCGCGGGCTCGCTCCGCGCGCACGCGGCGACCGCCATCGGGCAGCGCGGCTCGAACGGGCAGCCGGGCGGCAGCCGGGACGGGCAGGGCGGCGCGCCGTCGATCGGGGTGAGCGGCAGCCGCTCGCCCGCGTCGAGGCGCGGCACCGAGCCGAGCAGGCCGATGGTGTACGGCATGCGGGAGCGGTGGTAGACGTCGCGGACGGTACCGGACTCGGCCTCGCGCCCGGCGTACATGACCAGCACCCGGTCGGCGAAGCCGGCGACGACCCCGAGGTCGTGGGTGATCAGCACGATGGCGGCGCCGGTCTCGCGCTGGGCCTTCTTGAGGACCTCCAGCACCTGGGCCTGGATGGTGACGTCCAGGGCGGTGGTGGGCTCGTCGCAGATGACGACGTCGGGGTCGTTGGCGATCGCCATCGCGATCATCGCCCGCTGCCGCATGCCGCCGGAGAACTCGTGCGGGAACGCCCTGGCCCGCCGCCGGGGGTGGGGGATGCCCACCAGGTCGAGCAGCTCGACGGCCCGCTCGGCCGCCTGCCGGCGGCTCACCCGCTGGTGGACGCGCACGGCCTCGGCGATCTGGTCGCCCACGCGGTAGACGGGCGTCATGGCCGACAGCGGGTCCTGGAAGACCATCGAGATCGCCCGGCCCCGGTAGGCCGCCAGGCGCTTCTCGGGGACGCCGAGCAGCTCGCGGCCGTGCAGCAGCACCGAGCCGGACACCGTGGCGTGGCGGGGCAGCAGGCCCATCACCGCCAGGCAGGCGGCGGACTTGCCCGCGCCGGACTCCCCCACGATGCCCAGCACCTCGCCGGTCCGGACGTGGAACCCGACGCCGCGCACCGCCCGCACGCCGCCGAAGGCCACCTGGAGGTCGCGTACGCGCAGGACGGGGTCGTGCACGGCGGGCTCCGACTCGCCCGCCCGCGAGCCCGGGTCGTCCACGGCCGGCTCGTCCTCGCCCGCCTGGCCCGCCCGCTCGCGCAGGCTGGGCTCGGCGTCATCGGCGTCCCGCGCCCGCTCTCGCACGGCCGGCTCAGCGTCGCGCACGCCCCGCGCCCGCTCTCGCACGGCCGGCTCAGCGTCGCCCACGCCCCGCGCCTGCTCTCGCAGGGCGGACTCCGCGTCGCGCACGCCTCGCGCCCGCCCGCTCACGTGGACCTCCCCGCGCCGGGGTCGAACGCGTCGCGCAGCGAGTCGCCGACCAGGTTGACCGACAGGATCGTGATGATCAGCCCTCCGGCCGCGAACCAGAACGTCCAGGGCGCGTACAGCGCCGTCTTGGACCCGTCGGCGATGAGGCCTCCGAGGGAGACGTCAGGCGGCTGAACCCCGAACCCGAAGTAGGACAGACTCGTCTCGGTGAGGATGGCGGCGCTGACGTTCAGCGTCGCGTCCACGATCAGCAGAGACGCGAGGTTCGGCATGACGTGCCGGAAGATGATGGTGCGGGGCGGCACGCCCATGAACCGCGCCGCCTTGACGTACTCGCGTTCCTTGATCGTCTGGGTCATGCCGCGCACGATCTTGGAGGTGACCATCCACAGGAACAGCGCGAGCATGACGACGAAGAGCATCCACCGCCCGCCGGCGAACAGCGGCGACATGACCGCGAGCACCAGGAACGCGGGCAGCACCAGCAGCAGGTCGGCCACCCACATGAGCGTGCGGTCGGTCCAGCCGAGGAAGTAGCCGGCGAAGGAGCCGGCGACGGCCGCGAGGCCCGTCGAGAGCACGGCGACGAGCAGGCCGACGACCAGCGACTTCTGGGCGCCGCGCATGGTGACGGCGAACACGTCCGCGCCGGTCTGCAGGGTGCCGAACCAGTGGCCGGGCGAGGGCGGCTGCATGAAGGCCGAGAAGTCGAGCTCGCCGGCCGACCAGGGGCAGGCCAGCGGCCCGGCGAAGGCGAGCAGGAACATCGACGCCAGCAGCGCGAAGCCCGCGGCGCCCTGCCTGGTGCGGAAGAACCGCCCGGCCACCACCCGGCCCCGTGAGGGCGCGCGGACCCGCCCGGCCCCGGCCTCCCCCTCGGCGAACTCCTCCTCGCTCAGCGTGGTGGTCATCGGCCCACCCGCACCCGCGGGTCGAGGACGGCGTGCAGCACGTCGGAGGCCAGGGCGGCCAGCAGCACGGCCAGCGCCGCGAAGCAGCTGATCGCCGCGACGGTGTTGACGTCGTTGGTGCGGATGGAGGCCACGAGCTCCTCGCCCATGCCGTGCCAGCCGAACACCGACTCGGTGATGGTGGCGCCGACCAGCAGCGCGCCGAAGGTGAACGCGAAGTACGTCGCGGCGGGGATGAGGGCGGTGCGCAGGGCGTGCTTCACCAGGGCGGTGCGCCTGCGCAGCCCCTTGGCCATCGCCGTGCGGACGAAGTCGGCCTCCAGCACGTCGAGCATCATGTTGCGCTGGTAGCGGCTGTAGACGGCGACCTGGCCGACGGCGAGCGAGAGCGTCGGCAGGGCCAGGTGCTGAACCCGGTCGAGCAGCCCCGCGCCGGGGCCGCCCGCGAGGCCGGGCGTGGCCTCGCCGCTGACCAGGAACACCTGCGCGCCGAGGTGGTCGTTCAGCCAGATGGCGCCGATGATCAGCATGTTGGCGAGCACGACCGTGGGGATCGCGAGCACGGTGAAGGCGGCGATGGTGGACAGCCGGTCGAACCAGCCGTACTGCCCGACGGCCGCGGCGGCGCCGACGAGCACGCCGGCGACACTGCCGAGCAGCAGGCCGAGCACCACCAGCCGCAGCGTCACGCCGAGGCGCCGCCCGAGCTGGGCGCCGACCGGGTCGCCGTTCCAGGTGCGGCCGAGGTCGCCGTGCAGCACTCCCCCGGCCCAGGTGAGGTAACGCCGCAAGAGCGGGGTGCGGTCGTCGAGGTTCTGCGCGCGGAGCCGGGCGTCGATGACCGCGGCGGGCGGCCGGGGATTGCGGCCCTCGTAGTTGGACCGCGGGTCCAGCGCGACGGCGGCCAGCATGTACGCCAGGCTCGCGGCCACGGCGATCAGCACCACGTAGTTCACCAACCGGCGAAGCAGGAATCCCGCCATCGCCCCCCTTCCGCCGACTGCCCAGGCGTGCCGGATCGCGCACCGTGAGGGACGTTCCGCGTCCCTCCGTGCCCATCCTGCTACATCGCGTAACCATCTGGTGACAAGAAAGTCGTCAATCGGACCAGGTGTCGGCCGCGGGCCACGGCGGGCGAGCCGTCAGGACGGCGCGCGCGGCGGTGAACCAAGGACGCGGACCCCGCGGGCAGGCCCGCGGGGATCAGCGGTCGGCCAGCTCGTCGACGGCGGTGCGCACGTCGGCGCTGGTGATGGTGGTGAGCTCCTCGGCGCTGGCGGTGCCGCCGCGTCCCGCGAGGCGGACGTCGCGGCCCAGCGCGGCCCGCTCGAACAGCGAACGGGCGAAGCGGCCGTTGCCCAGACCGTCGATCAGGCCCTCGGCGCAGACCCACGCGAACACCTCGGCCAGGTCGCGCCGCGCGGAGTCGTCGAACCGGTCGCCCGACTCCTCCGCCAGCAGCGCCGCGATCTCGGTGAGCTCGGCCGCGCTGTAGGAGGGGAAGGTCACGCGCTGGTTGAACCTGCTGGCCAGGCCCGGGTTGGTGGCCAGGAGCCGCTCCATCTCGGAGGCGTATCCGGCCAGGATGACGACCAGCCGGTCGCGGTCGTCCTCGGCGCGCTTGAGCAGGGTCTGCACGGCCTCGGCGCCGAAGGCGTCGCCGCCCTGATAGCCGCTGTTGACCAGGCTGTAGGCCTCGTCGATGAACAGCACGCCGCCGAGCGCCCGGTCGACCAGCTCGTTGGTCTTGATCGCGGTGGCGCCGAGGTGCTGGCCGACCAGGTCGGCGCGGGAGGCCTCGACCACGTCGGGCCGCGAGAGCAGGCCGAGCGCGGCGAAGACGCGGCCGAGCACGCGGGCCACGGTGGTCTTGCCGGTGCCCGGCGGGCCGACGAACACGAAGTGCCGCATCTGCGGCGGCGCGGGCAGGCCCTGCTCCTGGCGCATGCGGGCGACGCGCAACTGCGCGGCGATGGCCCGCACCTGGCGCTTGACCGGCTCGAGGCCGGCCATGCGGTCGAGGTCGGCCAGGGCGTCGGCGAGGGTCGGCGTGGCCTGGTAGCCGCGGAACCGGGCGGTGATCTCGTTGAACGCCTTGGTGAGGTCGGCCGTGGTGGTGGTGAGGAGATCATCGCGGCTGGGCGAGCCGCCGGCCCCGACCACGCGCACGTCGCGGGCCTGCGCCGCCGCCTCGACCAGGCTGCGGGCGAAGCGGGCGTTGCCCAGTTCGTCGATCAGGCCGCGCCGGTGAACGTCCTCGAACAGCCCGTGCAGCGCCGCGGGGGCGTCGGCCTGCAGCCGCTCGCCCCGCCTGGCGCGCAGCAGCTCGACGATGCCGACCAGCTCGGCCGGCGAGTAGGTGGGGAAGTTGACGCGGGTGGAGAACCGGGACGACAGACCGGGGTTGGAGGCCAGGAAGGCGGACATCTCCTTGTCGTAGCCCGCCAGGATGATGATGAGCCGGTCGCGGTCGTCCTCGGCTCGCTTGAGCAGGGTCTGCACGGCCTCGGCGCCGAACCGGTCGTGCTGGCCCTCCCCGGAGTTGACCAGGCTGTAGGCCTCGTCGATGAACAGCACGCCGCCGAGTGCCCGGTCGATCAGCTCGTTGGTCTTGATCGCGGTGGCGCCGAGGTACTCGCCGACCAGGTCGGCGCGCTGGGCCTCGACGACGTAGGGGGTCTCGAGCAGGCCGAACGCGTAGAAGATCTTGGCGACCGTGCGGGCCACGGAGGTCTTGCCGGTGCCGGGCGGGCCGAGGAACACGAAGTGGCGCATGGGCTGCTCGGAGGCGTACCCCGCCTCGGCGCGCAGCCGCGAGGCCTCGATGGACGCCGCGATCGAGCGCACCTGCTCTTTGACCGGGTCGAGGCCGATCATGCTCTCGAGCTCGCCGAGGGCGTCGTCGACCGAGATCGGCGGCGGCGCCGAGCGCTCGGCGCCGCCGTCGCGCTCGGCCGCGCCGTCCCGCACGCGCTGGCGCGCCTGAGCAGGGGCCTCGGGGCGCGCCGCCGCCAGCCGCTTGCGCGCCTGCCCGGCCTGGACCAGGCGGTAGGCCAGCACGGCCACGGCGACGCCGTACGCCGCCCACGTGGCGGCGTCCGCCGAGAAGGTGGCCACGGCCAAACTCACGAGGGCGGCGGCGCCGAGGGCGGCCATGGTGGTGATCCACGGCGTCACCCACCTGATGAGGTGGGCCGCCACGCCGGTCAGCACGGCGAGCAGGACGAACAGGGTGGGCAGCAGGGAGTGCGGGCTGACGTACTCGGCGGCGACCATCATCAGGGACGACCACGCCACCACGACCAGGACGGTCGCGGCGGCGCGGGGATAGCGGAGCGTCAGCTCGCCGTAGCCGAGAAGTAACAGAGTGGTGGCGAAGGTGGAGAACGGCGACCAGCCGAGGAAGACGGCGAGGACCATGGCGCCTACGAGGACAGCGCCGAAGATGACCCGTCTCGTAGCACGGGAAAGCTGGAAATAACGGAGCCGGACGTGCTCGAACGCATCACGGGCCGCGGCGCGCCCCGCCGGCCGGGCCCTGTCGGAGTCCCGCATTTTGCCTCCCCGGTCGCCTCCCGGTTATACCGCACCGGGGCCCCGAGCGCGCGTCCCGCGCCGCGCCCGCCACGACGCGCCGCGTTCACGCCCCCGCACATGGCGGCGCGCCCCCGTCGGCGCGTCGCGGTGCTCGCGACGGCACGCCGGCGGAGGCGCGCGGGCGGTCTTCCGCCCGGCCGGGGCCGGGCGTTCTCGGGGCGGGGCGGTCAGGCTCCCGCGTAGAGGCGGTGCACGAACTCGGCGAGCTTGCTGTCGGGCAGTTCCTTCGCCAGGTCGGCCTCGCTGATCATCCCGACGATGCGGTGGTTCTCGATCACGGGCAGGCGCTTGATCTGGTGCTGCTCCATCTTCATCAGGGCTTCTTCGATGTCGCTGTCCGCGGACACCCACACCAGCCCGTGTGCCAGTTCGCCGGTCGTCGTCCGGTCGAGGTCCCTGCCCTCGGCGCAGCACTTCACCACGATGTCCCTGTCGGTGATGATGCCCTTGAGCCGGTCGTCTTCCCCGCAGATGGGCAGCGCGCCGACCGCGAGATCGCGCATCATCTGCGCGGCCGTGCGCAGGCTGTCGTGCTCGCCGACGCACTGGGCGCCCGGGTGCATGACGTCCTGAGCCCGCTTGTCGCTTTGCGGTGTGCTCATCGGTACCCCCGAAGGATGCTGGATTTCTACCTATAAGTAGGTATATGTCCAGATCTCGAGACCGTCCCAACCCTGCGCACGGGTAACTTAACGGAAACTTCGTCCCCCGCGAACACCCGGACGGCCCCGAGCCGGGCGGACGCCGACCACGCCCAGGAGGTCACAGCCCCTGCGGCGTCGGGGGGCCTGGGGTCACGGACGCCGAGGAGCGGGCCTGGCCTCGTGGCGGCCGGGGTACTCGCCCACCATGACGTGCTTGGGCGTCACCCGGAGCACGTTCTCGGCCGGGTCGGCCAGGGCGATGCCGCGCACCTCGGTCCAGAACCGCCGCCCGATCGGATCGGCCACGAAGACCGCCACCCGCGGGTCGCGCTCGGCCGCGGCCCAGGCGTCCTCGGCGGCGATCAGGCGCAGTTCCCCCGACCGGGTGACCGAGGTGACCGCCCCGACGGCGAGAGTGCGGGGGCCGCCCGCGTCGGTGTAGGACAACACGACGCCGCGGGAGTAGGTGAACGCCCGCCGCACCTCCGGGCTCAGCGCGACCGACGGGCCCGCGTCCCCGGGCAGGCGGGGGCCGCAGCCCTCGCACAGGATCAGCGAGGCCCGCCACGGCCCCGCCGACCCCCGCCACCACGCCCGCGCGGCCCGCGCCGCGAACGCGAGCACCACCACGACCAGCGCCGCGGCGACCGACCACCACGCCCACGCCCCGGCCGATGGCCGCAGGCCCAGGACGGGCACGGCTCCCGCCAGGACCAGGGCCGCGGACGCCGCGAGCAGGAACGCGAGCGCCACCGCCAGCCCCCGGTCCTCGCGCAGGATCTCCCTCAGGCGCGAGCGCAGGCCGCCGCGCCGGCGCACGTACAGCATGGCGATCGGCACGCATGCCCCGGCGAGCGCCGCGCGCGGCTCGGCCGCCACCGCGGGCAGCAGGGCGAGCAGGACCACCAGGAACCACAGGCGGGCGGCGATGATCCACAGGGTCACGTCCGTGTCGCGCCGGCCGACGCGCTCGGGGGGGACGGCGGTGAACTCGGCCAGCGCCCGCACGGGCCGGCCCTGCCAGGTCTCGGCGAACGCGCGCAGGCTGGTCACCGCCACCCCGTTGAACAGCACCAGCCCGAACAATCCCGCCCAGAAGCCACCGACGACGTCGTCCCAGCGGACCATCTCGGGCGCGCCGGCCGCCGCGACCAGGGGGACGACCTCGTCGGCGAGCGTCCACGCCGGCAGGGTGAGCAGCGCGGCGGCGTACGCGGCGACCGCGAGGACCGTCACCGACACCGCGACGCACAGCCACAGGTCGCGGGCGAGCATGCCCGGCACGTACCGCCACACCGTGATCTGGCGGGCCCGCCGCACGGTGAGGGCGGCCGCGAGGAGCAGCACCGCCGCGCCGCCGATGCGCGCCTGGTCGCGCAGGTCGTACCAGAAGGCGAGGACGGCGACGGCCGCGAGGCAGAGCGCCAGGAGCAGGCGCACCTGCCTGGCCCACAGCTCCAGGGCACGGCGGGCCAGGCCGGTCTCGCGGGGGTCGACGCTCCACACCGGGTCGTGGTGGTCGCGCGGGCGGCCCCAGCGCAGGTGGGCGAGCCCGAGGTTGACCCGCGCCCCGGGGTGCTCCTCCTCCCTCCGCAGCGCGGCGTGGTAGGCCGCGGCGGCCTGCCGGTGGTCGCCGCGCAGCAGGGCGAGGTCGCCGATCAGCACGTGCGGGTCGGGTTGCTCGGGGGCGAAGCGCACGGCGTGCTGGGCTTGGCTCCAGGCGTCGCGCCATCGGCCGGGGAGCCTGCGCAGCACTGAGCCGAGCCGTAGCCGTGCGGCCCAGGAGCCGGGTGCGAGCCGGACGGCGTCCTGAGCCGCTACGACCGCCTCGGAGTCGCGGCCGAGGCGTTCATGGGCGAGACTCACCAGCCGATGCCCCCACTCGCCGTCGGGGTCGCGCGCGACCGCCTCGCCGGCGGCCTCCAGCGCTCCCTCGGGCAGGTCGCGCGCCAGCCGGGCGACGGCGACGACGCACCAGGCGCGGGGATCGGAGCGATCTCGCGGGGATGGCACCGGTAAGGGATCTGACTCGCTGGCGTTCCCCACGCCGTCATGGTCCGTTGCGGATCACCGATTGCCTAGATGCCGGACATATACCTATAGCTCTCTAGAGAGGTCGGCGCCGCCCCACCTTGATCACCAACCCCAGGGGCACCTCCAGGGCGGAATGTCGCGAAGGTCGGCATAGTCCGATAGCCACCGTTTCACCGCGACCCGTTCAGCGACCGGCGGTCCAGGACGCGGTGAGTCAGGGCCATTGTCACAACCCGCTGAACTATCAACCGAGATGGCCTAAGCTGCCTCGCATGTTCTGCGGGCGAGAACCTTTCGGCTGATCAATGACCGTTCTGGGCACCCGGCCAGGGAGCCGCGTCAGAGGCACGACCATAGACCATCAGGCGAACCGGTGGTCGGTGCTCGCGTTGCTCTCTTTCAGCCTCCTGTTGATCGCCGTGGACGCCACGGTCCTGCACATCGCCGTCCCCGCCCTGACCGCAGCCCTGGAGCCGTCCGCGGTCGAGCTGCTGTGGATCATCGACGTGTACTCGCTGGTCGTCGCCCCGCTGCTGGTGACCTTCGGCACGCTCGGCGACAGGTACGGCAAGCGGCGGTTCGTGCTGGCCGGTTATGTCGTCTTCGGCGTGGCGTCGCTCGCGGCCGCCTTCTCGGGCGGCCCGCTCGCCCTGATCCTGTCGCGGGCGCTGCTCGGCGTCGGCGGCGCGATGATCATGCCCGCCACGCTCTCGATCATCCGGCAGGTGTTCACCGACCGCCGCGAGCGGGCCATCGCCCTCGGCGTCTGGAGCGCGGTCGCCGCCGGGGGCGCCGCCCTCGGCCCGCTGGTCGGAGGCGTCCTGGTCGAGCACTTCTGGTGGGGCGCGGTCTTCCTGATCAACGTCCCGCTGCTGGTGGTGGCGCTGCCGCTGGCCACGCGCCTGCTGCCCCGCTCCGACGGCGACCCCGGCCACGGCTGGGACGTGCCGAGCGCCGCGCTGTCCACACTGGGCGTGCTGTTCCTCGCCTTCGGGCTGAAGGAGCTGGGGCACGGCGGGACGGTCGGGACGGCCCCGGCGGTCGCCATCATGATCGCCGGCGTCGGGCTGCTGGTCTGGTTCACCGCGCGCCAGCGCCGTCTGGCCCGGCCGTTCCTGGACATCGGGCTGTTCTCCGAGCGCGGCTTCGCCATCGGCGTCCTGTGCGTGCTGCTGGCCGTCTTCTCCCTGGTCGGGCTCCAGCTGATGCTGGCGCAGTACCTCCAGCTCGTGCTCGGCGACAGCCCGCTGCGGGCGGGGGCCCGCATGCTCCCCCTCATGATCGCCGCCATCGCGGGCGGCCTGTGCGCGGCCCACCTGCTGCAGCGGTTCGGCCTGCGGGCCACCATGACGGGCGGCCTGGCCCTCGCCGGGCTGGCCCTGGCGCCGACCCTCCTCTGGGGGGCCGAACAACACCCGGTGATGCTCTGCGTGTGCTTCGCCGGCATCGGCTTCGGCGTGGAGGTCGCGCTGCTCGCCGCCTCCGACACGATCATGGCGTCCGCGCCGGAGTCACGCGCCGGCGGCGCGGCGGCGATCGAGGAGACCGCCTACGAGCTCGGCGCCGGGCTCGGGGTGGCCGTCCTCGGCACCGTCACCACCATCGTGTACGCGCCCGGCGTGGCCGCCGTGCCGGGGGTCGCGCCGGCGGCCATGGGCCAGGCCAGGGAGTCGCTGGCCTCGGCCGCGCACGTCGCCCGGGAGGTGGGCGGGCCCGCGGGCGACTCGCTCATGGACGGCGCCCGCGCGGCCTTCGTCACCGCCCTGCACTCCACGATCCTGGTGAGCGTCGCCCTGCTGGCGGTCACCGCGATCACCGCCCTGGTCCTGCTCCCCCGCCGTCCCTCTCGCTCCCCGGTCCCCGGCCCCGACCGCGAACGCATCCCCCTCTGACCCGGCCGGCCCGCGACCCGGCGACCGGCCCACGGCCCCGCCGTCCCGCGCCCCGTCCCGCGCCCGCTTCCGCGTTCCGTCCAGCCCGTCCGTGCGCCACTCCGGCGCGCATGTCGGGGGCGATACAGGGCAATTGTCTGTGCAACGCCGACCGACCCCAGGAGAATGGCTACCGTGAGACGAACCCTCCAGGATCTCGCCGCGCTGGCCGCCCGGCTGGGCGTCGGCGGCATCTTCTTCGCCAACGGCTGGCACAAGCTGGAGTTCGGGCTGACCGCCACCAGTGAGCAGTTCGCCCGGATGGACGCCCCGGCGCCGGGCCTGTGGGCCGCCACCACCATGCTCATCGAGCTCATCGGAGGAGCCCTCCTGGTCGCGGGCCTGGCCGTCCCGGCCTGCGGGCTCATACTCTTCGCCGAGGCGCTGGCCGTGTTCGTGCTGGTCAGCGGGGACACCGGCCTGCCGCTGACCGGCGGGGACATCAACCTCATCGTCGCTCTCGGCTCGGCGTCGGTGCTTCTCGCGGTCGTCGGAGCCGGGCGCCTGTCGGTCGACCACCTGGTCGTGATCCGCAGGCGCGAGGCCGAGGCCGCCGACGAGATGGCCGCCGACGCCGAGGCCGACCACGTCATCGCCTCCTGGCGCGAGACCGGGCGCCCCGCCTCGTCCTCCGGGGACGACCCCGCCCCCACCGCGTCCGGCACGGGCGGCGACGCGGGGGGCGCCAAGCAGGCCCCCGTCCAGCGCCCGGCCGTCAAGGACGCGAGCGCCAAGGGCCCGGTGACCTTCCCCGAAGGCCGTACCGGCGCCGGCGACACCGGCGGCACCCGCGACGCCGGCGGCGCCGGCGAGGTGACCGCGCCCCGCAAGGCCCGGCCGCGCCGCCCGGCCAAGCCCTCCGACGACGCCGAGGACATCACCACCGACGCCCCGTCCACCTCCACCAGAACCGACCGCCTGGTCGCGGGCGGCAGGAAGACCACCACTCCTTCCGACACCGACTAGCGTGACCGCGAACCTTAAGGGCGGATGATCAGCCTCGGGCGAACTCTGCGGCCATAAGAGGCGAATGGGGGCGAGGATGGGCGCATGCGCCTGCCCGGCTGGTTCGCCGAACGTGTCGAGCCCACCTCCCCCCATCAGGAGCTGCGCGTCTCCACGCTGGAGCTCTTCTTCGACCTGGTCTTCGTCTTCACCGTCACGCAGCTCACCACGCTGCTCGTCGACGGCTTCGCCCCGCAGGCCCCCGCGCAGACCGCGCACGGCGGTCCCGTCGAGGGCGCGGTGCGCGTGCTGCTGGTCTTCGGCGTCATCTGGTGGATGTACTCCGGATACGCCTGGCTGACCAACACCGTGCCGCCCGCCCGCCCTGCCCGGCGGGTGCTCATCCTGCTCGGCATGGCCGGATTCCTCATCATGGCACTGGCCATCCCCCGGGCCTTCGACGGCGGCGGGTGGGCCTTCGCGCTCGGCTACCTGATCATCGTGCTGGTCCACGCGGGCCTGTACCTCCAGGCGACCGCCTCGTTCGTCCGGGTCATCCCGTTCAACCTCGCGGCGACCGCACTGCTGTTCGCGGCCGGCCTCGCCGACGGCGTCCTGGTCTACCTGCTCTGGGCGGCGGCCATGGTGCTGCTGTGGGGCAGCCCGTACTTCATCGGGCAGAAGGGCTTCCCGCTGCACCCGGCGCACATCGTCGAGCGGCACGGGCTGCTGGTGATCGTGGCGCTCGGCGAGTCGGTGGTGGCCATCGGCATCGGCGCCCACGGCGAGGTGAGCCCGGCCCTGCTGGCCGCCGCCGCGCTGGGGCTCGCCCTGGCGGCGTGTCTGTGGTGGAGCTACTTCGGCGGCGAGGACGACGCCGCCGCCGAGCACGCGCTGGTACAGGCCGAGCCGGTGCGCCGCACCCGGCTCATCCTCGGCGCCTACTTCTACGCCCACATCCCGATGCTGCTCGGCATCGTCGGCGTCGCGGCTGGGGTGAAGAACGCGATCGGCCACCCGCTGGACCACCTGCACGCCGGCCCGGCGATCGCCCTGGCGGCGGGCGTGACGCTCTACCTGGCGGGCGACACGATGTACCGCCGGGTGCTCGCCCTGCCCGCGCGCCCGCTGCGCACGGTGGCGGCGGCCGTCGCGCCCCTCACCATCCCGCTCGGCCTGTGGTCCTCCATCGCCCAGCTCGCCACCCTGGTGCTCCTGCTGTCCTGCGCCCTGGCCGCCGAGCACACCGCCGCGTCCCGGCAGGCCGCCACCGGGTGAGCGGCCTGGGCGCGGTTCAGAGCGCGGGGTGGTCGGACGCCGCCGTCACGCCGGGCCGCGGTGCTCGCCGAGCGGGCCGCGGGCGGCGCGCACGGGCGGTCAGCCCTTCGTCGGTGCGGTCGCCGGGTTCGCGAGGAGCGGGACGGGACCGGGGGCCGTCGTGCTCTGGCGGATGGTGAGCCGAGGCGGCAGCAGGGTGGCGTCGGGGACGGCGCCGCCCTCCAGCTTGGCCATGAGCAGGCGGACGGCCTGGTGGCCGACGTCGGCCGCGGGGATGAGCACCGAGGTGAGCGGCGGGCTGGCCCGTTCTGCGACGTCGTCGGGGCAGATGGCGACGACCGAGACCTCCTCGGGCACCCGCCGGCCGAGCACCCGCAGCGCGCCCAGCACGTGGCCGACCGCGGCCTCGTTGTGCACCACGATGCCCGAGAGCCCGGGATGCTCCTCCAGCAGGGCCTTCACGGCCGCGCACACCTCGTCGAAGCTCTCTTCGCACGGCCGGGCGATCGCCGTCGCGCCGTGCTCGCGCCCGGCCTCGGCGAAGCCCTCCATGGTGCGCTCGGCGTAGCCGGTGCCGCGCTGGTAGACGACGTTCGGCGCGCCCAGCAGCGCGATCTCGCGGTGGCCGAGGGAGGCCAGGTGCTCGGCGCAGATCGCCCCTGCCTGTGCGAAGTCCAGGTCCACGCAGGTCAGCCCGGAGGCGTCGGCCGGGAAGCCGATGAGCACGCTCGGCTCCTCCAGCTCGCGCAGCAGCGGCACCCGGGGGTCGTGGATCTCCACGTCCATCAGCACCAGGCCGTCCACCAGCGCGCTCGCGGCGACCCGCCGCAGCCCGTCGGGCCCCTCGTCGGCGGTCATCAGCAGCACGTCGTGGTCGAACTGCCGGGCGGTGGTGACGACCGAGGTGGCGAACTGCATCAGGACGGGCAGGTGCATGCCGGCGCGCAGCGGCAGCACCAGCGCGATGACGTTGGACCGCTTGCTGGCCAGCGCCCTGGCGCCCGCGTTCGGGTGGTAGCCGAGCGCGCGGACGCTGCGCATGACGCGCTGGCTCGTCGTCGCCGAGATCGCGCGCTTGCCGCTGAGCACGTACGAGACGGTGCTCACGGCGACGCCGGCGTGCTTGGCGACGTCGGCGATGGTGACCGTTCTCAACGAGCGCTCCCCGTGGCCTGCCGGGTGAAGCGGAGCTCGCTCACCGTGACCCCCTCGTTCTCGAACACGACATAGAGATCATGCACTCCCGCCGCCCCGGCGAGGGGACAGGTGACCGTGGCCAGGTCGTATCTGTCCCGCGACGGCGCCACCGACACCGCGCCGATGACCTCGCCGTACAGCGGGTCGTCCAGCCGCAGCGTCAGCACGCCGCCCTCGGTGCTGGAGACGGCCAGCAGGCAGTCGGCGGCGCCGCCGGCGAAGTCGACCTCCCGGAAGGCGATCCACCCGCCGGGGTCGGTGCCCCGGACCGCGTCGCCGCCGGAGCGGGCGGCGTCGCACAGCACGATTCCGTCGTACTCGTCGTTGTCGGCCGCGTCCAGGGGGCGGGTGTAGGGGTCGCGGGCGGGGATGCGCTCGCCGGCCACCGTGAAGTGCGCGCACAGCCGGATGTCGCGCGCCGACGCGCCCACCTGGACCTTGTGCGGGGCCTCCTCGACCACGAACCTCCCCCGGGTGACGTCCCAGAACGCCAGGTCGGCGACGTCGACGGACAAGGTGAGGGTGCGGCTCTCCCCGGGCGCGAGCCGCACCCGCTCGAAGCCGCGCAGCTGGCGCAGCGGCTGCTTGACGCGCGAGCGCCGCTGGTGGGTGTAGAGCTGCACGACCTCGGTGCCGGGGCGCAGACCGACGTTGGTGACGGTCACCCGCACGTGCAGCACGTCGTCCGGCGCGAGGGCGGCCGAGGACAGGCGCAGGTCGGAGTAGGTGAACCGGGTGTAGCCGAGGCCGTGGCCGAACGGGTACAGCGGCGTGCCCCGGTAGTACAGGTACGTGGAGTCGGTGGCGATGATGTCGTAGTCGAACAGGTCGGGCAGCTCGCGGGCCGACCTGTACCACGTCTGGGTGAGCCTGCCGCCGGGGTCCTCGTCGCCGAACAGCACGTCGGCCAGGGCGTTGCCGTACTCCTGGCCGCCGTGGGCGGACCACAGGACGGCCGGCACGTTCTCCTGGGCCCAGGTGACCGCGAACGGGTAGCCGCTGCTGAGGACCAGCACCGTGCGGGGGTTGGCGGCGTGGACGGCGCGCAGCAGCGCCTCCTGCGCGGGCGGCAGGGCGAGGTCGGCGCGGTCCTCGGTCTCGCGGCCGTTGACCAGCGGGTGGTCGCCGAGCACGACGACGGCGACGTCGGCGGTGGCGGCCAGCTCGGCGGCGGCCTGGGCGCCGCTCTCGACCATTTCCAGGGTGAGCACGGCGGCCGTGTCGGGGTCGTCGGTGAGCCGCAGGACGCCGTCGGGCGCCAGCCCGACGTGGCGGCCGGTGGAGATGTGGCGCAGCGCCAGGGTGCCGCGGGGACGCTCGTCCAGCCGGAAGGTCTGGCGCACCTCCCAGCCGTTCGGGCCTGGCTGGTCGTTGACCAGCACGCCGTCGTCGCCGACCGACACGTACCTGCCGTTGGCGCAGGCCCGCAGCGCGTAGGCGCCGCCGCCCCAGTCGAACAGGTCGAACCAGGTGGCGCGGGCCTCGCCCGCCGGGGAGACGGCGAGCGGGCCGCCGGCGAAGTGCTCGGCGGCCGTGACGTGGCCTCCCGCCGCGTTGAGCGCGACCCGGTCGACGCCCTCGGCGAAGGCGGTGACGCACCGTTCGGCGAGCCCGGCGCGGGCGGTGACGGCGTAGGGCAGCGTGCCGCTGTACCAGTCCTCCATGAGCGTGTCGGCGAGCGGCCCGATGACCGCGACGCGCTCGGGGGCGCGCAGGGGCAGCAGGCCGTCGTTCTTCAGCAGGACGATGGACTGCGTGGCGGCCCGCCGGGCGAGGGCCTGGTGCCCGGCGCTGTTGACGATGTCCTCGGTGATGCCGTCGTAGGGGGTGGCGGGGTCGAACTCGCCGAGGCGGAGGCGGACGGCCAGCGCGCGGCGGACGGCGGTGTCCACGTCGTCCTCGGCGAGCAGCCCGCGCTCCAGCGCCTCGGTGATGTGGCCGAGCGTGGCGGCGGGCCGGTCGTCGTCCTGGGTGAAGCTGTCGGTGCCGGCCTTGATCGCCGCCGCGTAGGCCTGCGGCAGGTCGTCATGGTAGCCCTGCAGGCCGGCGAGGTTGCCGGGGGCGTAGGCGTCGCTGACCACCAGCAGGTCGTCGCGGGTCCAGGCGCGCACGACCTCGTTGATCAGCGGGCTGAGCATGGCCGGGCGGCCGTTGACCAGGTTGTAGGAGGGCATCAGCGAGACGGCGGCGCCGGCCTCGATCGCGGGGCGGAAGGCCCGCAGCTCATACTCGCGCAGCACGCGGGGCGGCAGGTTGCTGGAGGTGACGCAGCGGTCGGTCTCGTTGTTGTAGGCCAGGAAGTGCTTGAGCGTGGGGGCGGTCCTGAGCGTCGGATGGTCGCCGCGCAGGCCCCGGGAGAAGGCGGTCCCCATGACGCCGGTCAGCCATGGGTCCTCGGAGTAGCCCTCCTCGTTGCGGCCCCAGCGGGGGTCGCGCAGCGGGTTGACGACGGGCGCCCAGACGTTGAGGCCCGCGCCGGCGGGGTCCTTGTGGTGCATCGCCACCACCTCCTCGCCGGTGGCCGCGCCCACCTGGCGCACCAGGTCGGGGTCCCAGGTGCTGGCCAGTCCGATCGCCTGCGGGAAGACGGTCGCCGGGCCGAGCCAGGCGAGCCCGTGCAGGGCCTCGGTGCCGGTGCGGAAGGCCCCGACGCCGAGCCGGGGCACGGCCGCCTGGTACTGGTGCAGCAGGCCGATCTTCTCCTCCAGCGTGAGCCTGGCGAGCAGGTCGGCGACGCGCGCCTCGACCGGCAGGGCGGGATCGCGGAAGGTGCCTGACACCGGTTCGTTCATCTGGGACCGTCCTTCGCTCACCGAGGTGCGTTTCGAAGCGCTTCGACGCCGAGCGTCTCTGGTGGTCGAAGCGCTTCGACGCGGCCGGGACGTCCAGGCGTATCGAAGCGCTTCGACGGTGTGCACGAAGATTTCAGCAGCGTTACATCCGGGGTTCTCCTGAAGAGTGCCGCTTCGCGGCCTTTGGGTCAAGAGTCCGTCAAGAGTCCGTCGCGAGTCAGCCCTGGGCGGGCAGGCGGCCGGAGTCGACCGAGTCCAGCAGGCGGGCGGCCGCCCCGAGGGCCGCCGCCCCGTAGCCGAGGGTGGAGGCGACCAGGCGGGTGCCGCCGGCCTCCGGGGCGAAACTGCGGCGGGCGAACTCCTCGCGCGCGGCGGGCAGCACCCACGGCGCGAGGGCGATGTAGTAGCCGCCGAGGACGACCACCTCGGGGTTGAGCACGTTGGCGATGATCGCCACGCCCTTGCCCAGCTCGCCGCCGATGGTGGCCAGGGTGTCCAGCATGAGCGGGTCGCCTCCGCGGGCGAGCCGCACGACTTCCTCGATCTCGGGCTCCAGCTCGGCGGGCGCGGCGTCGGGGGCGGTGCGTTGGAGCACGGCCGTCATGCCGGCGACGGCCTCCAGGCAGCCGCGGCGCCCGCAGCGGCACTCGGCGCCCGAGGGGTCGATCTGGATGTGGCCGATCTCGCCGGTGAAGCCCTGGCCGCCGCGGCGCAGCCGGCCGTCCATGATGACGCCCGCGCCAACGCCGACCGCGCCGGTGAGGTAGACCAGATCCGCCGCCCCGCCGTGCGGGCCGAAGCGGTGCTCGGCGAGCGCGGCGAGGTTGGCGTCGTTGTCCACCAGCACGGGGAAGCCCGGGTCGCGCAGGGCCTTGGCAAGGTCGCCGGCCAGGTCGACGTCATGCCAGCCCAGGTTGGGCGCGATGCGCACCGAGCCGCCCACGTCGACCAGGCCCGGCACCGCGACCGTCAGGCCGAGCACCTGGCGGGCCTCCTTGCCCATGCGGCCGAGCACCCGCCGGGCCAGGGCGGCGACCGCGGCGACCGCCTGGTTCGGGGTGGCGGTCGCGCCGGGGAAGGACCGGCGCCACGACAGCAGCTCGGTGCCCGCCAGGTCGACGGCGACGGCGGTCAGGTAGTCGACGTTCACCTCGATGCCGATGGCGGCGTAGGGGGAGCCGTCCAGCACGAGCATGGTGGCCGGCCTGCCGACGCGGTTCTCGGTGAGGCCGGTCTCGCGCAGCAGCCGCCGGTCGATGAGGTCGGCGACCAGGCTGGACACCGTGGCCTTGTTGAGCCCGGTGGAGGCCGCGATGTCGGCCCGGGAGCAGGGCGCGTTCTCCCGCACGAACCGCAGCACGACCGCGAGGTTGGTGGCCCTGACGTCGGCGAAGTCCGCCGGCTGAGGCCCGGTGTGCGTATTGATCAAAATCAGCCCCGTTCCCGCTGAGCCCCGGTGGGCCCATCATGCCGCATCGTCGAGCCGCTGGTCATACCTCGCCCTCGCCCTCCCTCGCCGGCCGCCGTCACCAATCCGTGACCGGCGGCCCGGGGGAACGGCCGGGCCGTCCCTTGTGGCGCCCGGGCCCCTGGACTAATTTGTTTGGTCATCAGACGAACTAACTCTACCCCGGGGCCCGCCCCTCCCGACACCCTCGACCCTTCACACACCTGGCCCGACCTGAAGGAGCGCCGTTGACACCCCCGTATGAAGCGCCGCACACCCCCGCGAAGGGAGCCTCCGATGACATCTCCCACTGACGGCGCGAGCGCCGGCACCCATCCCAGCCGCCGGGGGTTCCTCGGCCTGGTCGGCCTCGGCGCGGCCTCGCTCGCCGGAGGCGGCCTCGTGGCCGGCTGCTCCACCCCCTCCGGGCGCAGGCCCGGCAGCGGCGGCGCCACCGCGGCGGCGGCCGACAAGCTGAAGTCGCTCACCCCGTCCTACGTGCCCTTCCAGGGCGTGAAGCCGGACGTCCCCGGCACCGTCTCCAACCTGCTCGGCGTGCCCGACGTCGGCGGCGGCTTCCTGAACTACCCCGCCACCCTGGCCGACGCCGTCCCCGGCACGGCCGGCAAGGGCGGCTCCTACAAGGCGATGACGCCGCTGTGGGGCCCTCCCCCGCCCGGACTGTCGGAGAACGCCTACTTCCAGGCGTGCAACGCCGACATCGGCGCGACCATCGACTTCCAGATCGCCGACGGGACCACCTACGTCGACAAGGTGACGGCCCGGCTCGCGGGCGGCGACATCCCCGACCTCATGGTCATCCCGCAGTGGGAGATCGAGAAGATGGCCGACTTCAACCGGGCCGTCGACCAGGCGTTCGAGGACCTCACCCCCTACCTGCAGGGCGACAAGGTCAAGGCCTACCCGATGCTGGCCAACCTGCCCAGCCCCGCGTGGGGCTTCTCGGTCTTCAACGGCAAGCTCATGGCGGTGCCCTTCCCGACCGACCCGTTCCCCCTCGCCCTGCTCTACCGCAAGGACATCTTCGACCAGCACTCCGACTGGAAGATGCCCACGACCGCCGACGAGCTGCTCGACCTGGGCAAGGCGATCACCGATCCCAAGGGCAAGCGCTGGGCGTTCGGCGACATCCACGAGATGGTGTGGCCCGTCTTCAAGGTCCCGCAGGAGTGGCGGCTGGAGGGCGGCAAGCTCGTCTACAAGTACGAGACGCCCGAGTGGGAGGCGTGCGTCGCCTTCATGCGCAAGCTCTTCCAGGAGGAGCTCATCCACCCGAACGTGGTCAGCGCCAACCGCGGCGCCAACGAGAAGGACCTGTTCGCCTCCGGCCAGATCGTCATCTACCGCGACGGCCTGGGCGCCTGGCACGAACTGCTGCAGCAGCACCGCGGCAAGAACCCGAAGTTCGCCATCGAGGCGATGCCGCTGTTCTCCCATGACGGCAGCACGCCGATCATGTACCACAACAAGCCGGCGGGGATCTTCACGTTCGTGAAGAAGGGCCTGGGAAAGGACAAGATCGCGGAGCTGCTGTCCGTCCTCAACTGGTGCGCCGCCCCGTTCGGCACCAAGGAGTACGAACTGGCGACCTACGGCGTGGAGGGCAAGCACTTCACCCGGGACGACAAGGGCGTGCCCCAGTTCACCGACCTCGGGCGCAAGGAGGCACAGCCGACCTACGTCTTCCTCGGCGGCAGGCCGATCGCCGCCGACTACGTGGCCTTCCCCGACGCCGTCCGGGGCAGCGTCGGATGGCAGAACGCGTCGTTCAAGTACATCGAGAAGACCCCGCTCGACGGCATCCGGGACCAGCGGCCGTCCCGGATGGCGGGCCTGCAGATCCCCACCGAGGACAAGTTCACCGACATCATGCGCGGGCGCCGGCCGGTGAGCGACGTCAAGCAGATCGTCGCCGAGTGGCGGCGCGACGGCGGGGACGAGGCGCGCGAGTTCTACATGAAGGTCCTGCGGGACAACGGCCGTGCGTAGCCGCCCGACGAGCATGGCGAGCGCGACGACCGTGCGCGACGTCCGAACGGGCCGGTCCCGGCCGGGCGGGCGAAGGCGGCCGGAGTGCTGAGAAAGGCCACGGAGACCGGCCCGGCGGGTGACCTGACCTCACCCGCCGGAACCGGCACCACTAACAATGTCCGCAACACCGCCTCCAAAGCAAGCCGGAACGGCAGGAAACCGGTCGGGGCCGGCGCCGATCCCGCCCGCAGGCCGTTGCCGAGCCGCCTCCGGCGGGACTGGCCGCTGCTGCTGATGACGTTCCCGGCGGCCGGACTGCTGCTGGTCTTCCACTACGTGCCGCTGCTCGGCAACGTCATCGCCTTCCAGGACTACTCGCCCTACGTCGGCTTCAAGGACAGCCCGTTCGTCGGGTTCAGCAACTTCCAGTGGCTGCTGGCCGACCAGAGCTTCTGGGACGCGACGCTGAACACGCTGAGCATCACCGCGTTCCAGCTCGTCTTCTACTTCCCCGTGCCCATCGCGCTGGCCATCCTGCTCGACAGCGTCGTGCGGCCCCGCCTGCGGCTGCTCATCCAGGGCATCGTCTACATGCCGCACTTCTTCTCCTGGGTGCTGGTCGTGACGCTGTTCCAGCAGATGTTCGGCGGGGCCGGGCTGATCTCGCAGATCCTGCGCGACCACGGGCACAAGGGCGTCGAGCTGATGACCAACCCCGACACCTTCCTGCTGCTGGTCACCGCGGAGACCGTCTGGAAGGACGCGGGCTGGGGAACGATCATCTTCCTGGCCGCGCTCGCCGCCATCGACCAGAACCTGTACGAGGCGGCGGCGGTGGACGGCGCGAGCCGCTGGAAGCGGATGTGGCACATCACGCTGCCCGGCCTGCGCCCGGTGATCATCCTGCTGCTGATCCTGCGCCTCGGCGAGGCGCTCAACGTGGGGTTCGAGCAGTTCTTCCTCCAGCGTGACGCGGTCGGCAGGGAGGCGGCCGAGGTTCTGGACACCTTCGTGTACTGGCGCACGCTGACCACCGGCGAGTGGAGCTACGGAGCGGCGGCGGGCCTGGTCAAGGGCCTGGTCGGGCTGCTGCTCATCCTGGTGGCCAACAAGGTGGCCCACCGATTCGGCGAGCAGGGGATCTACAAGCGATCATGACGACCACGACTTCGCGCCCGGCCTGGGACGAGGCGCCGCGCCTCGCCGGACGGCTGGCCAAGAACCTGACGCTCACGCTGATCGCGGCCTGCGTCGTCTTCCCGGTCTACATGGTGGTGCTGACCAGCCTGTCCACCCAGGAGACCGTCACCCGGGCCGGCGGGCTGGTGTGGGTCCCCGGCGAGCTGTCGTTCGCCGCCTACGGCGAGCTGTTCTCCGGCGGAGTGGTCACCCGCGCCGTCGTGGTCAGCCTGGCCGTCACCGCCGTCGGCACGGCGATCAGCCTGTCGGTGACCGTGCTGGCGGCCTACGGGCTGTCGCGGCCCGGCTCGCTGTTCCACCGCCCGCTGCTGTTCATGATCCTGCTGACGTTCCTGTTCGGGCCGGGGATGATCCCGAACTATCTGCTGGTCAGTTCGCTCGGGCTGATCGACAGCTACTGGTCGCTGATCCTGCCCGGGGCCGTGAGCGCGTTCAACCTGGTCGTGATGCGCGCGTTCTTCATGAACATCCCCGGCGAGATGACCGACAGCGCGCGCGTGGACGGGGCCGGCGAGTTCCGCATCCTGTGGCGCATCGTGCTGCCCGTCTCCAAGGGCGTCATCGCGGTCATCGGCCTGTTCTACGCGGTCGGCTACTGGAACTCCTTCTTCAACGCCGTGCTGTACCTCAACGACGCGAGCAAGTGGCCGCTGCAGGTCGTCCTGCGGCAGTACGTCCTGCAGGGGCAGTCGCTGATCGTCGGCCAGACCAGCGACACCATCGCCGGCCATCCCCTGCCGCCGAGCCTGGCCATCCAGATGTCGATCGTCACGGTCGCGCTGATTCCGGTGCTGTTCGTCTACCCGTTCGTGCAACGCCATTTCACCAAGGGAGTAATCATCGGCGCGGTCAAGGGGTGATGATGTGCGGATGCGAGCGAGAAGAAGACCTCTGACGGCCGCCGCCGCCTGCGGGTTGCTGGGCGCCCTGTCGCTGCCGGCCTGCGCGGCCGTGGCCGACGGCGGCCACGGCCGCCCGGAGCCGCACGTGATCGGCGGTTACCGCCACCTGGTCGTCATCTACGAGGAGAACCACAGCTTCGACAACCTGTACGGCGACTGGGGCCCGGTCGGCGGGCAGCGCGTGGACGGCCTCGGCCGGGACGCCGTCCGGGTCAGGCAGGTCGCCCAGGACGGCACTCCCTACCGCTGCCTGGCCCAGAACGACGTCAACCTCGCCACCCCTCCCCTGGAGGGCACCTGCCAGGACGCCGCGCACGGCGTGGCGGCCAGCCACTTCGCAAACCGGCCGTTCACCATCGACGACTACATCGGGCCCGAGGACAGGACCTGCCCTGCGCCGGGCGTGTCGGCCCCCAACGGCGTGCCGGAGGACGCCGACGGCGCCGAGCCCGGAGGCTGCACGCGCGACCTGGTGCACCGCTTCTACCAGGAGCAGTACCAGATCGACCACGGCCGGCAGGACCGCTACGTGACCGGCAGCGACGCCATCGGCCTCACCATGGGCGTCTACGACACCCGTGAGCTGCCCATCTGGAAGTACCTGCACTCGGCCGGCGCGCCCAAGTACGTGATCGCCGACCGCTTCTTCCAGGGCGCCTTCGGCGGCTCGTTCCTCAACCACCAGTGGCTGATCGCCGGCCGCGCGCCCGTCGACACCAGCGCGGGCCCGGGCGGGCCGGACGAGGGGCTGCACTCGGTGCTCGACGCCGCGGGGTTCCCCAACGCCGGCTACCCGCTGTACAAGCCGGCGACGGCGGTCAAGGACGCCCAGCTCACACAGGCGTGCGGGCCCACGGCCAACCCGGCGTTCGCCTGCGGCGACTACGCGGTCAACACCATCCAGCCGGCGAGCGCGCCGCACGGCGGCGGGGCGCGGCTTCCGCTCATCGACGACGCCGCGTACCCCAACATCGGCGACCGGCTCAGCGGCAAGGGCGTCAGCTGGGCCTGGTACTCCGGCGGCTGGGACGACGCGGAGGCCGGGCATCCGGGCCCGCTGTTCCAGTACCACCACCAGCCGTTCAACTACTTCGCGGCGTACGCGCCCGGGCAGCCCGGCCGCGCGCACCTGAAGGACGAGACGGCGTTCGTCGAGGCGGCCGAGGAGGGGACGCTCCCGGCGGTCAGCTTCGTCAAGCCGTACGGCGCGGAGAACGAGCACCCGGGCTACGCCAGCGAGCCGAACGGCAGCGACCACCTGGTGGACCTGCTCAAGACCGTCCAGAGCGGGCCGCAGGCCAAGGACACCCTGGTGGTCGTCACCTACGACGAGTTCGGCGGCCAGTGGGACCACGTCGCGCCGCCCGGCAGGGACGGCCGCACCCGCGGCGCCTCCGACCGGTTCGGGCCCGGCACCCGCATCCCCGCGCTGATCGTCGGCGGGTCGCTGCGGCACTCGGGCGTGGACCACACGGTCTACGACACCACTTCCATCATCGCCACGATCGAGCGAGGGCTGAAGCTGGCCCCGGTCGGCGTCCGTGACACCAAGGTCAACGACCTGACGGGCGCCCTGCGCGCCGCCGGCTCGCTGTGACCTCGGCGCCGGCCCTCTGGTGACACAGGGGGCCGGGCCACGGGCCGGTGGTCAGCGGGAGACGGCCCCGACGTGGTCGACCAGCTCGGAGATGCCCTTCTCGCGGGCGCAGTGGGCGCAGCAGTACCAGTGGCCGCTGGCCTCGACACCGTGGCCGATGATGCGGCACCCGCAGTGCTCGCACACGGGCGCCATGCCCTGGATGGCGCACTCGAAGCAGTCATAGGTGTGCACGCCGCCCTTGGCATGCACTTCGAAGCTCATCTCATAATCATTACCGCATACTTCGCATCTAGCCATGATCTTCCTTTCGAGTCGACTTTATCCCGAAGTACCCAGAAAGGACGCTCAATCCGCTAAGCCGGTCGATTCCGTACACACCTTTGATGCACTCCGGAAAGCCGGGCACCGGCCCGGACGGCGTGCCACATCGGGCCTCGCCGCCCGCCCACTCCCCGTCGCCGCCAGGCGCTCCCGCCCGACACCTAAGCGTGAGAGGCTGGTCAAAGTCCGGCAAAAGTGATGAGCACTCCCCCGCCATCGCTTTTCATCCGCATAATTGACGATCTACCGACGGACTTTCCCTAAGGAGAATCCCGACATGCCGGAGGCTTCGCCCCTCCTCACGGATGATCCACCCGATTTAGGCGGCTACCAGGTCCTCGGCCGGCTCGGCGAGGGGAGCAAGAGCACGGTCTACCTGGCGAAGGGGCCGGATGACGAGCACGTCGCGCTCAAGCTGCTGCACGCCGGCCTGACCGGCTCCGACCGGTTCCTCGCGAAGGTCGAGGAACTGCGGCAGGTGTCGGCCTTCTGCACGGCCCAGGTCATCGAGACCGGCCTGGCGGGCGAGCGGCCGTACGTGGTCAGCGAGTACATCGACGGGCCCACCCTCAGGCGGGCCGTCGAGCAGGACGGCCCGCTGCGCGGCCCGGCGCTGCACCGGCTGGCCATCGGCACCATGACCGCGCTCGTCGCCATCCACCAGGCCGGCATCGCCCATCGCGAGTTCGACCCCAGCAGCGTCCTGCTCGGCCCGGACGGCCCCCGGGTGATCGACTTCGGCATCGCCGAGGCCCTGGACGCCGGGGTCTCCAGCACGACGCGCTCGGTCGGCAGCCCGGCCTACCTCACCCCCGAACAGCTGGAGGGCTCGGCCGTCGGCGCCGCGTCCGACATGTTCGCCTGGGCCGCCACCATGCTTTTCGCCGCCTCCGGGCGCGACCCGTTCGACGCCGGCAGCATGTCCGCCACGATCAACAAGGTCCTGCGGGACGAGCCCGACCTCAGCGTCCTGGACGGCGACCTGCTCAGCCTGGTGGGCCAGTGCCTGTCCAAGGATCCCGTCCGCCGCCCCACCTCCGGCGAGGCCCTCCTCCGCCTGGTCGGCCACTCGCAGATCCTCGCCACGGCGGAATCGATCGCCGCGGCGCCCGGCGCGCCCTCCCCGCACGCGGCGGACGCGACGCCGGCGTGGCCCCCGGGCGACCTGCGTTCGGCGCCGCCCCCCGACCCGGCGTCCCGCGTGACGCTCCCTCCTCCAGGAAGGGGCGCTCGCCGGCGCCGCACCCTGCTGCTCGCCGCGGGCGCCGTCGCCATCGCCCTCGTCTCGGGCGGCGCGGTCTACGCGCTGGTTCCCCGCACGACCGTCACCACCGTCGCGCGCGCCACCCCGACGCCCGTGCCGGCGCCGTCCGCCTCGGTCATCCAGGCCTCGCCCAGCCCGCCGGGCCCGCCGACCAAGGACGTGACCCTCCCGGACACCAAGATCGAGCTGCACGAGAACCCGGCGGATCCGTTCCAGGTCAACGCCTACCTTCTCCAGAACATCGACGACAAAGTGCTGAGGAGCTACGCCCGCGACGCCGGCACCGACACCTTTCGCAAGATCGCCGAGAACGGCGAGTTCGGCGATCCGACCATCTCGCCGGACGGCGCCTGGATCGCGATCAACCCGATGCTGAAGTTCGCGGCCGGAAACTACGACAACGTCGTCTTCCTCAACCGCAGGACCGGCGAGAGATTCGTCGTCGACACCCTCAAGCAGCCGCTGCGCGGGCTGGCCGGCGTGTGGAGCAGGGACGGCAAGCGCTACCTGCTCACCTTCTACCACTTCACCGACAAGAAGGAGCAGCAGTACCCCGGTGGCTTCGTCGTGGTGGACGTGACCACCCGCAAGGCCACCGTCGTGATGACCGACGACCAACGGGACGGGTTAGGCAACTTCGACTGGAGCCCGGACGGCGCGTACGTCGTCGGCGCCTACGAGACCAAGGGCAAGCCGAGGTTCGGACTGCGCTTCCGCGACCTGAACGGCGACGTCGTGCGCACCCTGCCGTGGGTGAGCCAGATCCCCGGGGCGGGGCTCTTCTCCCCCTCCGGCGCCTCCTTCTACAGCTACTGCCCGGAGTCGGAGTCGACCAAGGACACCAGCATCTGCGTGTGGAACCTCGCCTCCGGCAACCGCACGGCCACCATCCCGGCCTGGACCAAGATGTCCATCCAGGGCTGGTGGGACGAGCACCACCTGGTCCTGTACGACCAGCGCAAGGCCGACAGGAAGCTCGTCGTCATCGACTTCCACGGCAAGACCACCCGCACGCTGGCCGAGATACCGAAGAAGGACGCCGAGGCGGTTCAGCTCCACTTCGGCCGGAAGTAGCGGGCATGAGTTCCACGGTCCCCCTGCGTCCCGGCGATCCGACCCGCGTCGGCGACTACGAGGTCACCGGTCGCATCGGTGAGGGCGGCCAGGGCTCGGTGTTCCTCGCCAGGACCCCCGCCGGCCAGTCCGTGGCGATCAAGGTGCTGCGGCCCGGCCCGGCGGGGCAGGACACCGCAGGGCCGGGTTCACCGGACCGGTTCCTGCGCGAGACCGAGATCCTGCGCCGGGTGGCCCCGTTCTGCACGGCCCAGGTCGTGGAGAGCGGCACCGCCGACGGCCGCCCGTACATCGTCAGCGAGTACATCGAGGGCCCCACCCTCCAGCAGGTCGTCGACGCCGAGGGCCCGCTGCGCACCACCCGCCTTCATCGACTGGCCGTCGGCACCCTCACCGCGCTCTCCGCGATCCACCGGGCCGGGGTGGTGCACCGCGACTTCAAGCCGAGCAACGTGCTGCTGGGCCGCGACGGTCCGCGGGTGATCGACTTCGGCATCGCCCGCGTGCTGGACACCTCGGCGACCGGCTCCGGCGCGATCGGCACGCCGCCGTACATGGCCCCCGAGCAACTGGAGGGCGGGCTCGTCGAGCCGCCCGCCGACCTGTTCGCGTGGGGATCGACGATGGTGTTCGCGGCCACCGGGCGTCCACCGTTCGGGATGGACTCGCTGCCGGCGGTCGTGAACCGCATCCTGCACCGCGAACCCGACCTCGGCGACCTCCAGGGCGACCTGGGCGACCTGATCGCCGACTGCCTGTCCAAGGACCCGGCCCGCCGCCCGGCCGCCCGCGACGCCCTGCTGCGCCTGCTCGGCGCCCAGGAACGGCCCGCCGGGACCGACCTGCTCTCCGCCGGCTCCGCCGTCGCCGCCGGCGCGACGCCGCCCCCGTCCCCTCCCGGCGAGACCTCCGCCCCATCCCCTCCCGTCGAGACGCCGGCCCCGGCCTCTCCCGGCGAGATCGTCACCGTGCCGGGCGCGGCCTCCGCCGGGCGCCCGGGGGTCGTGCGGCTCGCGGCGGGCGCGGTGGCGCTGGCGCTGCTGTCGGGGGGCGTCGTGTACCTGCTCGGCCGGACCGGCGACGCGGAGGGAGGCGGCCCGGCGAGCCCGTCCGCCGGCCCGGCCAAGGCCGTCGCGGAGGTCACCGCCGCACCGGGCCCGCCCACCTCGACCACGCGGCTGCCCGGTCTGAAGACCACGCTGCACGAGAACCCCGCCGACCCGGTCCGGATGTCCTCCTTCATGTACATCGGGGGTCAGTCGACGCAGAGCTACGAACGCGACCCCGTCTCGGGCCGCTTCACGGCCACCGGCCCCCTGCTCGAACCCGCGATGTCGCCCGACGGCAGGTGGACGGCCATGCTGCCCTGGCTGAAGGACCAGACACCGCAGCCGTACGACTTCGTCCGGCTGGTGGAGCGGGCGAGCGGGCGGGAGTTCGTCGTCCGGCTGACCGACAAGCGGCTGCAGAACTACAACCCCCAGTGGTCCTCCGACAGCCGCAGGCTGCTGCTGACCACCTACGACAATTCGTCCGGGGTCAGGAAGCCGGTCGGCTTCGCCATCGTGGACGTCGCCACGACCGCGGTGACACCGGCCACTCTCGACGCGGAGGGCGCGGACGGGGCGCCGGTCATGTGGGCCCAGGGCGAGAGGAGCGTCGCACTGCGCTATGGGCGGGGCCCGAGCGCCGGCCTGCGCTTCTACGACCTGCGCGGCAAAACCGTCCGCACCATCCCGGACGTGGGCGAGGCCTACGCCACGGAGAACGCCATCTCCCCCGCCGGCAAGTCGTTCGTCACCACCTGCCCCGATGTCTACGGCACCATGTGCGTCTGGGACACCGCGACGGGCCGCCGCCGCTACTCGTTCCCCGTGCCGAAGTCGTTTCTCACCATCGGGTGGTTCAACGACGCCTACGTGATGTACCAGGACACCTCGAAGAACCCCCAGCAGATCATCGTCGCCGACCTGAAGGGCAGGACCGCCCGCGTGCTCGCCGACATCCCGGCATCCGAGGACAACGGCAAACCCGGCACCTCCGTCCACCGCTTCACCAGACGCTAACCGGACCGGCACCACACCGGGCCGTGCGCCGGAGTTCCCGGCATCCCACCACTCAGGAGCCCCCGAGCACACGCGCCGGGGGCTCGGTCACTTCATGTGTCGTCAGACAGCGAACCGGCCCGCCTTGACGCCTTGGAGGAACGCCGCCCACCCGTCGTCCGCACACACGACAACAGGCCCGCGCACGTTCTTGGAGTCGCGCACGAGAACCGCCCCGGGGAGATTCGTCGCCACCTCCACGCACTCTCCCCCGTCGCTGCCGGAGAAACTCGACTTCCGGAACCGCGCACCGCTCAGGTCCATTTCTGCGTCACCACTTCCTCAATGATCTTGCAGGACAGGTGTTGCGGGTAAGCGTCACCTCGGACGGCGTCGAAGCAGTTGACCAGCTCGGCGATCGTGTTCCGGTCTGTTACCGTCCGGCCGGTGGGCTGTGATTCCACCCGAACCGTATACGGATTGCCCCGCATCTCCGCAATGGTGTACGCGCCGTTCAGGCTAGATAGCGCTTCCGCGCTATAGGGAACGATCTGGATGGTCACCTTGGTGTGCGTCGCGATCCCTACGAGGTGTTCCAATTGCTCGCGCATCACCACGGGTCCGCCGACCGGGCGGTGGAGGACCCCTTCATCGATCAGAGCGGTGACCGAGGGCGGGCTGTCCCGCTCGAGGATCGCCTTGCGCCGCATCCGGCCGATGACCCGCTGTTCCACCTCTTCGGAAGTGATCCCGGGCAGGCGTGATAGCACCCGGCGCGCGTACCCCTCGGTCTGCAGCAGACCTGGGATGAGAAGCGGGGCCCAGAAGCGGAGTGCGGTGGCTCTCTGCTCCTCTATCGCCCAGTCGCGGAAGTGGGCGGGGACGGGAGGCGGGGGCGGCCAGACCTCCAGGTAGAGGCGGCCCAGATCACCCTCCAGGCCGAAGACCTGGTCGCACAGCCCTGCGAAGTGCTCCGAGGGCCGGAACTTGCACGTCTCGACCATGGCGACGGCGCTGGTGGAGAAGCCGATGCGCCGTGCCAGCTGCTTCTGGGTGAGCCGCGCCGCCAGCCGGTGGCGGCGCAGCTCGTAGGCGAACCGCGCCCGAGGCGACTCCTCGGGATCGATGTCGATCATCTTGGTCATGAGGTCCCCTCGCGACACCTGGCCAGACCTGACTCACCGACCTCAGAGCAACTCTGAAGCCGTTGCGTAGTCGATTCGCTACCAACAGTAAAGGCAGCGCTCCAAGCTTGGGGCGAGAAATAGCGACTCCGTGGACGCATACGGAAAGTCACCGATATCGCGATGCGTCATCCCACCGACGACAACCGCCCACGACCGACGATCCACAAGCCCCGGGAAAGGGCAACGGACATCCGCTCT
The DNA here is from genome assembly GCF_040607455.1 of Sphaerisporangium sp. NPDC005289. Classification (NCBI taxonomy): domain Bacteria; kingdom Bacillati; phylum Actinomycetota; class Actinomycetes; order Streptosporangiales; family Streptosporangiaceae; genus Sphaerisporangium; species Sphaerisporangium sp. NPDC005289. The sequence goes on along the minus strand of NZ_JBEXGS010000022.1, from coordinate 123,046 downwards.
CAGCATTACCATCCGTTGACATGGCGATGACTACGTTAGGTGAACGACAGAGCACGGTGCGCTCGAGTACACTCCTGACAGAGCGTGGCGGACCGGAGGTGGGCTATGTCCGAGATAACGGTCGACGTGGACGATCAGGTCTTGACGGCAGCGGCACAAGCCCTGCAGACGTCTACCGAGAAGGACACCGTGAACGCCGCACTACGCGCAGCGGTCGAACATGGCGGCATGTCTCGTCCCGCTCCTCCCACCTCCGACGCCGACGATGCCTTCGATCACGCGTGGAACAGACTGGCGGAGATCGCGGAGTCCGGTGTATGGGACTGGATGTCCGACAAGAGAGCGTATCGCGGTGGCTACCCAGTACCTGATCGACTCGAGCGCCCTTTGGCGGATGATGCGCAATGAGGCCGTCCGCGAACAGTGGCATGAACAGACCAAAGCGAGATTGATCAGCCTCTGCCCACTCGTCGAGATCGAGATGTTCTTCGGCGTGCGATGTCCCCGCGAGCGTCGCGAATGGCTCGACCTGTTCCATGCGATGTTCGGCTGGGTCTTCATACCCGATCGCGTCTATGAGCGTGCCATCCGGACGCAAGAACTCATGATCGAGCTGGGCCAGCACCGATGCGCCAGCCCTGTGGACCTGTTGGTGGCGGCGGCCGGGGAGCTCAATGGTCTGACCATTTTGCACTACGACCGTGACTACGAGACCATCGCCAAGGTCACCGGACAACCAGTGGAATGGCTGGGCCCCTCCTGGATCCTTGAACTGACCTTGGGAGCGGCGGGGTCAGGGGTCGCGGCGGACCGCTACCAGGGCGACGTCGTCGGCGCGGGGGCCGAATCTGCGGGTGAGGCGGTCGCAGAAGTCGTTGAGGTCGTCGCCGATCGTCTCGGAGATGCCCCTGACGATCTCCAGGCCGTCGTCGAGCAGCATGGTGCGTTCCTCGACGAGCCCGTCGGTGAACAGCACGATGCTGTGCCCGGGGGCCAGGTGCAGCTTGTCGACACGGTAGACCTCGTCGGTCACCCCGAGCAGGAGGTTGCCGAACCCGTGGTAGTGGGCGGCCTCGCCGACCAGGAGCGGCGGAATGTGCCCGGCGTTGACCAGTTCGACCTCGCCGGTGGCGGGGTCGATGATGAGGATGCACACGGTGGCCGTCATGCCGGGGTGGTAGCGGCGCAGAACCTTGTTGAGCAGAGCCATGATCTCGCTCAGGTCGGTCGTGCCGATGATCGCGGCGTGCAGCGCGTGGCGGAGCTCGGCCATCACCGTCGCCGCGTACAGGGAGTGACCGACCACATCGCCGATCGCGACCAGCAGCCGCTCCCCCACCGGCAGGATCTCGTAGAAGTCACCGCCGACCTGGACGTTCTCGGCGGCCGGCTCGTAGCGCACGGCGAAGGCGATGCCCGGGACGTCGGGCAGGCGGGCCGGCAGCAGGCTGCGTTGCAGGGTGAGCGCGATGGTGTGCTCTTCGGTGTAGACGCGCAGGGCGTCGACGGCCAGAGCCAATGCCTGTCCGAGCTGCCGGAGCAGGTTGACCTCGTCGGGATCGAGGGGTGAGTGGGTACGGGTGCCCAGGTAGACCGAGGGCCTGCCCTGCTTGCTGCGGCACAGCATGCCGGACGCCGGAGCGGCCGGACCGGCGCCGGGCACGCCCGGCGGCCAGTCGGCGGGGTCGAGGACCACGGCCCGAACGCCCGCCTGGTCACCTGGTGCGATGCGCTCGAATCTCTCCAGCATGTCCGCGGGACCGTCATTGGCCACCGCCGTACCCCCCGCCCGGCCGTCGTACCACCGGACTCTGCCGTCCGGCGGGAGGGCCAGCACCTCCGCGTGGCGTTCCAGCATCTCACCGGCGCCCACGACGGCCACCTGCAACAGGTGGTCGAAGGTCTCCGCCTCGTTGATCTTCCGGGTCACCTCGGCGAGGAGCGCCAGGCGGGCGGCCATCTGCTCGGCCCGCTGCCGTGCCCGCGAGTAGCGCAGCGTCGCCTCGACCGTGGCCGTGAACTCCTGGGGTTCGACCGGTTCCGACAGGTAGACGTCGGCGCCGCGCTCCAGTCCCTCGGTGCGGTCGGCCGGCGTCACGGCCTTGCCCGATATCTGGATGACGGGGATGGAGGCGGTGGCCGGGTCGGCCTTGATCCGCTCGCAGACCTCGAAGCCGTCGATGTCGGGCAGCCGCACGTCCAGCACGACCAGCTCGGGCCGCAGCTCGGCGACCTTCGTGAGGGCCTCCTGCCCGCCCGCCGCCTCGTGCACCCGGTGGCCGGCCCGGCGCAGCCAGCTCGCGAGGATGTATCGCTTGGTCTGGGTGTCGTCGACGACCAGTACCGTGGCGGGCGCCTCATTCATGGTCGCCACCGATGGCGGCGTGAATGGCGGCGAGCAGTTTGTCCCTGCGCAGTCCCTGCTTGGACAGCACGGGGTGGGACGCGGAGGGCCGCGGGGGGTCGTTCGTCACAGTCACCACGGCCACACCACGGAGCAGGTCGTCGTCGGCCATGTGCTGCAGCAGGGCGGCGCCGTCCAGTCGGGGCATCAGCAGGTCGAGCAGGACCACGTCGGGCGGGTTGACCCGCATCAGCGCCAGGGCCTCGGCGCCGTCGCGCGCCTCGTCGATGTGCGCGGCGACTCCACTCAGCAGGCGCCTGGCCAGGGCGCGGAAATCCGCGTCGTCGTCGGCGATGAGCATCCGCCGCACCTCGGGCGGCTGCATCCGGTGCGGCAGCCGCAACGTCGCCGTGGTGCCCTCTCCGGGCCGGCTGCTCAGCTCCAGCGTGCCGCCGAGCGCCTCCGCCACCCTGCGCGCGTACGGCAGCCCGAGGCCGGTGCCTCTGACGGTGACCTGGATGGGGCCGGGGACCTGGAAGAACTCCTCGAACACCTTCTCCAGATGACCGGCGGCGATGCCGATGCCGGTGTCGGCGACGGTGAAGACGACTTCATCGGTCGAGGTGTCGAGGTGCGCCAGCAGCTTCACGGTACCGCGCTCGGTGAACTTCAGCGCGTTCGACACCAGGTTGCGCAGCACCCTGGTCAGCAGTACCTCGTCGACGAGCATCTCGTGGACGGAGTCGGCCACCTCGACGCTCAGTGTCACCTCGTGGGTCTCTTCGGAGGGGCGCAGCGTCATGGCGAGCTGTTCGGCGAGGGCGACCACGTCGATGACCGACGGTCGCGGCTCCAGCCGCCCGGCCTCGGCCTTGGCCATGTCCAGCAGTTCGTCCACCAGCTCGAGAAGCGTCTTGGCCGAGGACTCGATCAGGCGCACCTGGTGCGGCTGCTCCCCGGTGAGCGGGTCGCCGCCCGGTCCGGCCATCAGCCGGACCAGGCCGATGATGGAGTTCAGTGGCGTGCGCAGCTCGTGGCTGACGTTCGTCCAGAAGCGCTTTCTGGCCTCACCGGACTGGCGCAGCCGGCGCGACTTGTCGTCCAGTTCCGCATACAGCGCCACCACGCCGCGGTTGGTCTGGTCCAGTTCCGCCGACAGCTGGCTGTACAGCGCCATGACCCCCTGGTTGGTCTCCTGCAACTCCTCGTTGAGCCGCATGACCTCCTCCAGGGTGGCGGCCAGTTCCCGGTTGTGCTCGCGGAGCTCCTCCAGGGCGCCCGCCGGGGCGAGATGGGTGAGCCGGGCGCGCACGTCGTCCAGGTCGAGCGCGTGGATGCTGACCGGAAGCACCTTGGTCATGCGGATCCGGCCGCCGGCCGGGTCGAGGGTGACGTCGTCGAACAGGCGCCCGGCCAGTTTGACGCCTTCTGAGGCGCCGATGTCCGCGCCCAGGCGGTGGTCCACGGTGATGAGCAGTTCGCGCTCGCTCACGGAGAACAGGACGGTGGCCGCGGCGTGGACGTCGAACGCCTCCCGGCCGACCTCGCTCAGCGCGGTGGCCACCCTGATCTGGTCTTGCCCTTTGAGCCCCACCATCTCGGCGACCTCGCGCCCGAGCCGGCGGAGGGCGAACACGTCCTGCTGGTCGCCCAGCCGGATCCGGATCAGCTCGTGGTCGGTCATGAGGCGGCCTTCACCGTCACCACGCACGCGTCGTCCCTGCGGCTGCCGGCCTCGCGGAGCAGGGTCGCGCTGATGACCGAGGGCGACCGGGCGAAAAGGCCCGGCATGGTCGCCGGGTTCCAGCGGCTGGTCAGCCCGTCGGAGTGCAACACCACCGAGGCGCCGGCGGGCAGCGGATACTCGAACTGCCGTGGCCGCCTGCCGTGGTGGCCGGCGATGCCGGGAAGCGACACCATCCCCTGGCGTTGCGGGCCGTGGACGATCCAGCCGGCCACGTTGCCCAGCCCGGCGAAGGACACCTCGTCCCGGCCTACCCTGGCGATCGCGATCGCGCCGCCGCGGGTGTGGCCCAGGCCCCGGTGCACGCGTTCCAAAATCTCGGCGGGCGCCAGGTCCGGCATCTGCCGGAAGACGCGCATCGCCTCACGGGACGCCTCGGCGGCCAGGTAGCCGTGGCCGAGCCCGTCGCACAGGACCACGGTGGTCCCCGTGCCGGTCTCGACGGCGGCGAAGGAGTCGCCGCACACCGTTTCCTCCCCGATCGGCCGGGTCAGGCCGCTGGACCGCAACGGTGGCGGAGATGCGCCGTCCGCCCAGAAGTGCATCGTCAGCACGGTACCTTTGCCCGGCACGGAGTACACGTCGTGTCGCGAGGCGAGGCGGGACATGGCCCCGAGCCCGATGCCGAGCGTGCCCGCCGTGGAGTGGCCGTCGCGCAGCACCTGGGCGAAGTCGCTGATGCCGGGCCCCTTGTCGATGGCCACGAATTCGATCGCGGCCGCCGACTCCGGGTGCGCGCGGAGCAGGACGGTGCCCTCTGTCGCGTGCTTGACCAGGTTGGAGACCGCCTCGCTGACCGCGATCGCCATCTCCTCCGTGCGCACAGAGGAGAACCCGGCCGTCGCGGCGAGTGTGGTGGCCGTCTTCCGCAGGGCGCCGACGACGCTGCGGTCTTCGGCCCGGGTCCAGGTGTCTCCCGCGACGATGCTCATCTCGCCCACTTCGTCACCGTCACCACGGTGCCCACGCCGGGCGTGGAGGTGAGGTCGAACTCGTCCATCAGACGGCGCGACCCGGTGAGCCCGAGCCCCATGCCGCGGCCGGTGCTCCATCCTTCGGTGAGCGCGAGGTCGAGGTCGGGGATGCCGGGACCCTCGTCGCGGAAGGACAGGCGCAGGCCCTGCCGTGCGCCTTTGCTGACGATCTCGATGCGCGCCCAGCCGCCGCCGGCGTACACCAGCGCGTTGCGGGCGAGCTCACTCGCCGCGGTCACCACCTTGGTCTGGTCGACCAGGGACAGCCCTACATCGATAGCGGCGTTCCTGACATGCTGCCGCACCAGCACCACGTCGCTGTTACCGGTGATGGGCAACTCCCGCGGTTCGGTCACCGTGCGGGGTCCCAGACATGGTCCAAGAGCGCGATGCCCTTCTCCAGGTTGAGCGCAGTGCGCACCCCTCCCAGCGACAGGCCCAGTTCGACCAGCGTGATCGCCACCGCGGGGCGCATGCCGACCACGACCGTCTGCGCGTCCAGCATCCGCGCCACCCCGGCGATGGTCGCCAGCACGCGCCCGATGAAGGAGTCGACGATGTCCACGGCGGTGATGTCGATGATCACACCGTGCGCGCCCGTGCTGACCACCATGTCGGACAGATCCTCCTGCAGGGCCAGCACGCTCTGGTCCTCCAGGTCGATCTGGATGGTGACGATAAGAATGTCGCCGAGCTTGAGGATGGGGATGCGCTCCATCAGGACCTCTCTGCCCTGACCGAGATGCGCGCCGAACGGGGCGCGGTGACCTCGACCCCGCTGCGCCTCAGCGCGTGGGCCAGGGCGTCGGCCAGCGTCGCCTTGGTGACGATGTCTCCGAATTCGATGCCGAGCGTGACGATGGTGTTCGCGATCTGCGGGCTGATGCCGGAGATCGAGCACTCGGCGCCCATCAGGCGGGCCGCGGCCACGGTCTTGAGCAGGTGCTGGGCGACCTGGGTGTCGACCGCGGGGACGCCGGTGATGTCGATCACCGCGTGCTCCGAGCCGGTGTCCACCAGCATCTGGAGCAGCTTCTCCATCACCACCTGGGTGCGCGCGGAGTCGAGCGTGCCGATCAGCGGCACCCCGATGATGCCGTCCCACAGCTTCACCACCGGGGTCGACAGCTCCAGCAGTGCCTCCGCCTGGTCGCGGATGATCTTCTCCCGGGCCGCGGAGTAGGTCTCGAACGTGTACAGCCCGAGGTCGTCGACGAGTCTGGCGAACCAGATGTACGCGCGCAACGTCTCGGTGTCGCCGGTGGCCTCCACCACCTCGTACACCGCCTCCTTCAGCGCGAAGACCGCGCGCGAGGTCTCTGAGGGGGTGAGGCCCTGCCGTGCGCGGGCGCGGGAGAATTCGGCGAGCAGGCCGCGCACGTCACTGAAGTCCCCCTGGGGATCGGACAACGCCGCGCGAAACGCCACGTAGAGCTCGCGCAGCTCGTCCTCTGGTGTCTCCGCCATCTGCCGCCAGCGCTGGAGCACCTGAGCCTCGGCGGTGCCGAGGAGATCTTCCATGCGCTGCTGGGCCGCGGAATTCGAGGTGGTCAAAAAGACTCCTGTTGTGTCGCCCCAAGGAATACTCGTCGGTCAGCCTATTGGCCGCGTCCTTCGCCACATAAGTGCGCATCCCGTCACGGCACGGCGCAAAGAAAACAGCGAATCATCGACTCTAACCCAGGCCTGATCGTGCTGTGGCACCGGACGGCGGCACGGCGCCTCGCCATGACGGGCGAGGCGCCGTGCCTTCCTGCGGATCGTGTGCGGACTACTTGGTCAGGGTGAGGTCCTTGACGCGGAGGTCGCCGGTGAAGACGAGGTAGAGGTCGTGACGGCCGCCCGCCCTGGCGAGGGGCGTACGGGCGGTGGTGTAGGTGTACAGGCCGCCGGTGGCCGGCACCTGGAGGGTGCCGAGCGTCCTGCCGCTGGGCCCGTCGAGGCGCACCTCGATCTTCCCGGGGGCGGTGGCGGCTACGCCGGCGGTCAGGCCGGTGGCGCCGGTGCGCAGGTCGGCGTCCTTGAAGGCGATCCAGTCGCCGGTGGCCGTCCGGCCGACCGCGTCGCCCGCCGCCTTGGTCTCGTCGACCAGCTCGACGCCCGCGTAGTCGTCGAAGTCGGCGGCGCGGGTCGTCCTGAACAGGTCGCGGGGCGGGATCCTCTCCCCCGCGACGTCGAGCGTCGTGCGCTGGTGGACGGCGGCGGAGGAGCCGCCGACCATGACGTCGTGCCGGGCCTTCTCGACCGTCCACCTGCCGCGGGTGACGTCCCACAGGGCCAGGTCGGCGGCCTCGAACGACAGGGTGACGGCCTTGGTCTGCCCGGGCGCGAGGTGGACGCGCTGGAAGGCGCGCAGCTGCTTGACCGGCTGGGTCACCCGCGAGGTCGCCTGGTGGGTGTAGAGCTGCACCACCTCGTCCCCGGCCCGGCCGCCGGTGTTGGTGACCTTGACCGTCGCGGTGACCGTGCCGTCCGGCCGCGCCGTGCCGCTGTTGAGCTTCAGCCCCTGGTAGGCGAAGGTCGTGTAGCTGAGCCCGTGCCCGAAGGGGTACAGCGGGGAGCCCTTGTAGTACAGGTAGGTGTGGCCGGTCTTGGTGATGTCGTAGTCGAGGATGCTCGGCAGGCCGGCCTCCGACTTGTACCAAGTCTGGGTGAGCCGCCCGGCGGGGTTGACGTCACCGAAGATCACATCGGCCAGCGCGTGGCCGGTCTCGGCGCCGGCGTGGGTGGTCCACAGCAGCGAGCCGACCTGGTCCTGCACCTTGGGCATGGTCGTCGGGTAGCTGTCCTCGAGGACGACGACGGTGTTGGGGTTGGCCTTGGTGACGGCCGCGATGAGGTCCTGCTGGCTGTCGCCGAGCGCCAGCCCGGTGCGGTCGTGGTTCTCCCGCCCGGCGACGAACGGGTCGCTGCCCACCACGACGACGGCGGCGTCGGCGGCCTTGGCCTGCGCGGCCGCGGTCGCGGCGCCGCTGGTGAGGACCTCCTTGGCGAAGCGGGCGGCGTCGGCCTTGGCGCCCATCTTCAGCGTGCCGTCGGCGTCGATGGTCACGTACGGGTCCGCGGGCGACCACCAGCTCTCGTTGATCTCGTAGCCCACGTACTTGACGAGGTAGGCGCCGTCGGCCTGCTTCTCCAGCTTGAACTGCTGCTGGACGAACCAGCCGCCGGGGGTGTCGGAGTTGGCGAGGAAGGTGCCCCAGTTGCCGGTGAGCAGCTTGCCGTTGCCGGCGTTGCGCAGGGTGGTCACGCCGTCGGTCCAGTCGGTCAGGTCGAACTGCGAGGCGGCCGTCGGCGTCGTGTCGGAGACGGTGACCGCGGCGGAGTCTCCGGTCACGGTGATGTACTTGCCGGTCTTGACGTCCTTGAGGGCGACCCGGTCCGCGGCGTCGGCGCCGGTCACGGTGGCGCCGGCGCCGAGCCGCTCCTTGATGCCGTCCAGCGGGGTGACCTGGTAGGGCATCTTGCCGCCGTACCAGTCGCTGAGCAGGGTGTCGTGCAGCGGGCCGATGACGGCGACCTTCTTGGCGCGGGCGGGGTCGAGCGGCAGGGTCCTGCGGGAGTTCTTCAGCAGCACCATGGCCTTGCCGGCGGTCTCGCGGTTGAGCCGCTGGTTGGCCGGGCTGTTGACCACGTCCTTGGTGATGGAGCCGTAGGGGCCGCCGCCGGGGTCGAACTGGCCGAGCCGGAAGCGGATGGACAGGGCGTGCCGCACGGCGCGGTCGATGTCGGACTCGGCCAGCAGGCCCTTGGCGAGGGCGTCCTTGATCAACCCGGTCATCACGGCCGGTTTGTTGTCGTCCACGGTGAAGCTGTCGATGCCCGCCTTGAGGGCGGCCGCGAACGCCTCGGTCTCGTTGTCGAAGTAGTGCTCGGGGTCGGTGAGCGCGTGCGGCGCCCAGGCGTCGCTCACGTTGTACAGGGTCTTGTCCGTCCAGCTCCGCACCAGGCCGCCGAGGTCGGGGTTGACGGTGTTGGGCCGCCCGTTGACCAGGTTGTAGGACCCCATCACGCCGGTGGCCGCGTCGGCGGAGATCGCCGGCCTGAACGCCGCCTCGTCGTACTCGTGCTTCACCCTCGGCGGGAGGTTGGAGGAGGTGAGGCTGCGCTGGTACTCGTTGTTGTTGGCCAGATAGTGCTTCAGCACCGGGGCGGTCTTGAGGTGGAGCGGGTCGTCGCCGGACAGGCCCTTGCCGTAGGCGACCGAGATCGCGCCGGTCAGCAGCGGGTCCTCGGAGTAGCCCTCCTCGTTGCGGCCCCAGCGCGGGTCGCGCAGCAGGTTGACCACCGGCGCCCACACCTGGGTGCCCCAGGCGACCGGGTCGGCCGAGTTGTAGCCGCGCACCTCGTCGCCGACGGCCGAGCCGACCTTCTTGATCAGCTCGGGGTCCCAGGTGCTGGCCAGGCCGACGGCCTGAGGGAAGACCGTGCCGCTCGCGAAGGTCTGGCTCCAGCCGTTGGCGTCGTCGTTGGACCAGGCCACGCCGTGCAGGGCCTCGGTGCCGTTCTTGTGGTAGGGGACGCCGAGGCGCGGGATCGCGGCCTGCGACTGGTGCAGCAGCGAGATCTTCTCATCCAGCGTGAGACGGCCGAGCAGGTCGTCGACGCGCTGGTTGAGCGGCAGGGACGGGTCACGGAAGGGCGGGTCCTCGGCCGCCGCGGCGGGGGCCGCCAGCAGCGTGGTGAGCAGGCCGAGGACGGCCGCGAACAATAACGGTCGCCGGGGGGACATGGGGCGCCTCCAGGTCAGGTGGTGTGCGCGTTCGACAGGGGATTCAGCGGGTCATTTGACGGCGCCCACCGTGACGCCGCGGGTGAGCGTGCGCTGGAAGATCAGGAAGAAGGCGACGGCCGGGACGATGCCCAGCAGGGCCGAGGCGCTGCTCATGGTGGCGTCCATCATCTTCTCGCCCTGGAGCACGCCGAGCGCGACGGGCACGGTCTGGTTGTCGTTGGAGATCAGGAAGATCAGCGGCAGGAAGAACTCGTTCCAGGTCCAGATGAAGAAGAAGATCATCAGGACCGAGAGCGTGGGGCGGCTGATCGGCACGACGATGCGCCACAGGATGCGCCACCGGCTCGCGCCGTCCATGGCCGCCGCCTCGATGATCTCCTTGGGGAAGTCGCCGAGCACCGCCGACAGCAGGTAGGTGCCGAAGGCGCCCTGGACGACGGTGAAGATGATGATCACCGCGAGCCGGCTGTCGTACAGGCCGGCGGCCTTGGACAGGTAGTACAGCGGATAGGCCAGGGCCTCCTGCGGGAGGGTGTTGGCCACCAGGAACAGCACGAGGATCCACAGCCGGCCCCGCACCCGGCCGATGCCAAGGGCGTAGGCGTTGAGCACCGACAGCACCACGGCGAGCACCGCGACCGACGCGCTGATCACCAGGCTGTTGAGCAGCTTGCGCCCGAAGTCGACCCGGTTCCAGAACTCGATGATGCCGTCGAGGTAGAGACCGTGCGGCAGGCTGAGCGGCCCGCCGGAGGAGTACTCGGCCGGGCTCTTCACGGCGTTCAGCGTGACGATGGCGAACGGCAGGAGCATCACCACGGCGAGCACGGCCAGCGCGGCGAGCACCGCCCACCTGCCGGGCCCGGCCCCGGGGGCCCGGCCGCGCACGTGGCCCGCCCGTCCCGCGCGCGTGGCGCGGGGCACCGGGAGCGTGGTCATGACGAGCGCTCCTGGACGCGCAGGAACAGGAAGGTGACGACAACGATGATGATCGCCAGGACGGTGGCGATGGCCGAGCCGTAGCCGACGTTCGCCTTCTCGAAAAAGTTCTGGTAGCTGAAGTACGACGGCACCATCGTCGCCTTGCCCGGGCCGCCCCGGGTGAGCACGAAGATCGGCCCGAAGACCTTGAGCGCGGCGATGGTGCAGGTCAGCAGCACCACGAAGGTCTCGGGCCTGATCTGCGGCACGGTGATGTGCCAGAACCTGCGCCACCAGGACGCGCCGTCGATCTCCGCCGCCTCGTACAGCGCGGGGTCGACGCGCTGGAGCCCGGCCATGAAGATGACGACCGGGTAGCCGAGCTGGAACCAGACCATGACGGCCATGACGGTGGCCAGGGCCACGTCGGGGTCGCCCAGCCAGTTCTCGGCCAGGGCGCCGAGCCCGACCGCCTTGAGCACCTGGTTGAGCGCGCCGTAGGACGGGTGGAGCATCCAGCCCCACACGACGCCGGCGACCGCCACCGGCAGCACCTGGGGCAGGTAGTACGCCGCCCGCAGCGCGCTCGCCGTGCGGGGTCCGAAGCGCTTGCCGATGTAGTCGAACAGCGCGGCGGCCAGGATCAGGCCGGCGAAGGTGGGCAGGACCGCCATGGCGAGGATCAGCGCGACGTTGTGCTGGAAGGAGGCCCAGAAGGTCTCGTCCCGCAGCAGCCGCCGGTAGTTGTCGAGCCCGGTCCAGGTGGGCGTGCCGACGCCGCTCCAGCGGGTGAAGCTGGTGGCGACGTTCATCAGGAACGGCACGATGATGACCGCGAGGAAGAGAACCGCGCTGGGTACCAGGTAGACCCAGTACCCGGCGCTCCCGCGCGACCGCCGGACGGGCTCGGGCGTCCGGGCCCTCGCGGGCCGGGCCGCCGGAGCTTGTACTGCCATCTATTGCTCGGCCCCGGCCCCGCCGCCTGGTGGCGGCGGGGCGTGCCGTCCCTCCCCTACGTACACGATGTTCCGGTCTTCTCCGGCTTTGTCACGACTTGTTAGGGCGTGCGGGTCAGCCGCCGATGTCGGCGAGATTGTCGTTGTAGGGCTGCGCCAGCTCGTCCAGCACCTGCGCCGGCGTCTTGCCGCCGTTGATCAGCTCCTGGACGCCGGCGACCAGGACGTCGTAGTAGCCGGGCGCCGGCCAGTCGGGGTAGAAGGCCAGCCCGTCCTGGGTGGACAGCTTGTTGAAGTTCTCGATCAGTTCCTTGTTCTTCTCATCGGTGATCGCCGAGGGGTCGGCCGCCACCGGCACGCCGCCCGCGTTGCCGAGCTTGTTCTGGATGTCCTTGTTCATGGTGATGTCGATGAAGTCGTAGGCCAGGTCCTTGTTCTTGGACTTCTCCGGCACGACCCACAGGTTGCCGCTGGAGCCGGCGCTCATCTGGTTGCCCGGCCACAGGAAGCTGCCCCACTGGAACCCCTTGGCCTCGGTGGCCACCCGGCCGTACCACCAGCTGCCCGAGATCATGATCGGGAACTTGCCGGACATGAAGGCCGTGCCCATGTCCTCGGCCTTCAGCCCCGCCGAGTCCTTGGCGATGTAGCCCTTCTTCACCCAGTCGGCGAAGGTCGTGGCCGCGTAGGTCCATTCGGGGCCGTGGAAGTCGACCTTGCCCTTGTAGAGCTGGAAGGCGTCCACCCAGGGACGCTGCGCCTTGCTCAGCGCGAGCTGGTACACGATCTGCTGGGCGGGGTACTCGGCGCCGCCGAGCGAGATGGGCGTGACGCCGGCCTTGGCGAACTTGTCCAGCGCGGCGGTGAACTCCTCGAACGTCGTGGGCACCTTCACGCCCTGCTTGTCGAAGGCGTCCTTGTTGTAATAGACCATCACGTACTCGGCGTAGTTCGGGATGCCGAACCACTTGCCCGTCCCCATGATGCCGCGGTCGTCGTAGCGCGCCGTGGTCTGCAGGCTCGGGCTGAGCAGCTTGTCCCACCCGCGCTTGGCGACCTGCTCGCCGAGGTCGGTGAGCAGCCCCTGCTTGGACAGCAGGCCCGCGGTCGCGTTGCCCTTGTTGTACTCCATGATGTCGGGCGCCTGGTCGGACCCGAGGACCATGCTCGCGGTCTTCTGGATCTGCTCGAAGCCCTTCTCCTCCACCTTCACCTTCACGTTCGGGTGGCTCGCCTCGAACCGCTTGACGGCCTCGGCCCAGGCGACGCCCATGGCGCTGGTGGCTCCCTCGTAGTGCCACAGCGTCAGGGTCTTGGCCTCGTTCGAGCCGCCCCCGCCGCTCGTGCCACTCGTGCCCGAGGAACCCGATGAGCCGCAGGCGGCGAGTGTCAGCGCCGCCGCGACCAGCGCGGCGACGATCCCTGTCTTGGACATGGTGTTTCTCCAGTTGTGCTAGCCGACGACGACCGTGGCCGGGGCGCCGGCGACGGGGGCGATCTCGACGGTGGTGATCGGCAGGGGACCGGTGACGCCGACGCGCAGCACATCGCCGTCCCGGACGGTGGTGATCGTGGTGTCGCCGTCGACGTCCCTGATGATGGTGCTGCCCCCGCCGCCGTAGGCGACGACGGCGACATCGGTGAACGGGCCGTCGCCGACCGTGTCGCGGACCTCGGTCACCGGGATGAGGGCGCCGTGCCGGACGAACAGCGGGATCTGCTCCAGGGGCTTGGTGACGGTGATGTAGCGCCCGCCGCGGTGGACCTCGTGGGTCCAGTAGTCCACCCACTCACCCTGGGGCAGGTACACCTGCCGGGTGCCGTCGGCGGAGGTCATCGGGGCGACCAGCAGGTCGCGGCCGAGCAGGTACTCAAGGTCGGCCTGCCAGGCCACCGGGTCGCCGGGGTGGTCGACGCACAGCGCGCGCATCATCGGCGCGCCGGTGCGGGCCGCCTCGACCGCGGCCGAGTAGATGTAGGGCATGAGCCGGTAGCGCAGCCTGATCGCCTCGACCGCCAGGTGCTCCACCGCGGGGAACTCCCACGGCTCGCGGCTGGTGGTGCCGTGGAAGCGGACCAGCGGCGACAGCGCGCCGAACTGGGCCCACCGCACGTACAGGTCGTCGGAGGGGGTTCCGGTGAAGCCGCCGGCGTCGTGGCTCCAGAACGGGATGCCCGACAGGCCGTGCGACAGGCCGCCGCGGATGGTGCTGCCCATGGCGGGATAGGAGGTGTAGGTGTCCCCGCCCCACTGCGCCGAGTGCCGCTGGCCGCCCAGGAAGGACGAGCGCGCCCACACCATGCCGTGGCCGTTCACCTCGCGGGTGACGCCGGAGACGACGTCGTTGAACATCAGCGAGTAGACGTTGTGCAGCTCGGTGCCGCTCATGCCGTTGTGCGCCACCGCGTCGCTCGGGACGCCCTCGGCGAAGTCGGTCTTGAACAGCGCCACGCCCTGCCGCAGCAGCCCGCGCAGCAGGCCGGTGAACCACTCGACGGCCTCGGGGTTGGTGAGGTCGATGATGCCGCAGGCCGGGTACGAGCCGTGCCAGGAGTCCGCGACGTAGGTCTCACCGTCCTGGTCCTTCAGGAAGTACCCCTTGGCGGCGGCGTCGGGAAAGTCCGGGCTGAGGTGGGAGACGTAGGGGTTCATCCACAGGCAGGTCTCGAAGCCCTGCTCGCGCAGCGTGGCGAGCATGCCCTCGGGGTCGGGGAAGCTCTCGGCGTCCCACCGCAGGTCCGACCAGTGGCCGAGGGTCTGCCAGTAGCAGTCCAGGTGGAGCACGTCGCAGGGGATGCCGCGCTCGCGGATCTTCCTGGCCCGCGCCAGCACCCGCTCCTGGCTGTCCTTGAAGAAGCCCGAGGAGATCCAGCTGCCGAAGGCCCACTTGGGCGGCAGGGCCGGCGCGCAGGTCAGCGTGTCGTACCGGGCCAGGACCTCCGGGATCGACGGGCCGGCGATCAGGTAGTAGTCGATCAGGTCGTCCGGGACGACGATCTCGACACAGCTGTGCGTCGCGCGGCAGAGGTCGAACTCCACCGGCATGCCGCTGTCCACCAGCAGGCCGTAGCCGCGGCTGGAGACGAAGAATGGAACGTTCTTGTAGGAACGGTCGGACTCCGCGCCGAAGGCGTCGAAGTTCCACATCAGCGGGCGCTGGCCCCGCTTGTCGAGCGGGGTGAACTTCTCCCCGAATCCGCCGAAGTGCTCGTCCGGCTGGGCGACCAGGCTCTCCTGGTAGGCCACCGCCGCGCCCTCGACCAGGGACCGCCCGAACGGCAGCGTGCGCAGCCGGCCGCTGATGTCCACATGGCCGCGGTCCTGCTCGGTCAGCAGCCGCCCGTCGCCGTCGGTGAAGCGCAGGTGCCAGGGGTCCAGGGTGATCTCGGCGCGCACCGCGCCCGCGTCGACGACGACCCGGCCCTCGCCCGCCTCCACCCGCGCCCCGCCGAACCGGCCCGGGCGGACCATCTCGATCGCGCGCGCCGACCGGGTGCGCGCCGCGACGTCCTCCCCGAGCCGCACGCGGATCACGCCCTCGCCGGCCACCCCGACCTGGACGACCAGCACCTCCTCGGCGGAGGTGGAGGCCTTGAAGGTCACCCCGTCGCCGCCGGAGGCCATCACCTCGGCCCGGACGAGCGCGGAGAGCCCCTGCTCCCCCTGGGCGCGTACCGGCAGCTCCGGCGGATCGGCGCTGAAGTACTCGTGCGCGACCAGGGGGGGACGGTACGGCATTGCGGCGCTCCTGGCGGTCCGGGTGAAGACGACGCGAATTAGTTTGCCGACTATACGAACAAACGTCAACGCCATGCGCGCCGGTGGACGTCCCGTTGACAGCGCGGCGAACCTGTCCTTAGTTTGAGCACCGTACGAATTCACGGCGGCCCGCGACCGTAACCCGAGGAGAGGCCACCGACCGTCCGAGGGGCGTGCCCGGGCTCCGCCACGGCGGCGACCACAACCCCGAGCAGTGGCCCGAGGAGGTCTGGCCCAGGACGTCGCCCTCATGCGCGCGGCCGGGGTCAACCTGGTCACCTACATCCACCCGGGCGCCTCGCCGGGCGGGTGCAAGCGGGCGGCAACAGGATCGCAAGCGAGCGGAGGGATGGTTCTCCCAGAGACTCGGCCTCCATTGGAGGGAGAACGCGATGAGACGCGTCAGGATCGCCCGGCCCCGCCCCGGACACCGTCCCGAGACGATGATCCCTCTCGATCTGCGCTCGCCTTCCGGGCGTCCGCTGCCATACTAGAGATCTTTACAATAGTCTTACGCCGACCTCTGTAGACATCTCATGTAACGAGATCATCACGCCGGGGGGCTAGATGAGAAGGCTGGCCGTGGTGCCCGCGTACGTTCCGCGGCACAAGGTGCGCGACATCGGTTCGGCGCACCGTCGAAAGCCCGCGAACGAGAGCAAGGTCGTCCACCTGCAGGCCTACACCGGCCGCAACGTGATCCGCTTCCCCCGCCCCGGCGGCGGCACCCCCGCCGCCTGACGGGCGCGCCCTCATCGTCCCGCCGCGGGTATTCGCACGGGGTATTCGCACGGGGACGGAACGTGTCTATGCTGAGTGCCTAGAGCACAGGGGGCCAGGGATTCGCGGGGGCCCGCCCACCGAGGCATGACGCGATGAGTCGCGAGCACCAGGGAGGGCACCGTGATCGAGAACGACGAGTCACCGCCGGCCGCCTCCGCGGCGAACGCCCGCCGGGAGCTGCCGTTCACCGAGGGCTCGGTCTGGTCCATCCAGTTCGCCCAGACCAAGCCGGGCATGACCGCGGAATACCTGCGCAACCTGGGCGCCGGTTGGACACCGTTGATGGACGAGGCCAAGCGCGAGGGGCTGATCCTCGACTACCGCGTGCTGGTCGCTCCGCATGTCAATCGCGACGACTGGGATGTGATGCTCATGGTCGAGGTGCCGAACATGGCCGCCCTCGACGGATACCAGGCAAAGATGAACGACCTGGCCGGCCGGGTCATCACAGAGAACGCCAAGCAGGACTGCGCGCAGTTCCGCGAGCTGCTCGGCATGAAGCTGGTCCGCGAGATCACCCTGAGGAAATAGGCGTCGTCGGCCGAGACCGGAGGAGTTCGCGTCATGGACGCAGCATCTGAGACGACCACCCCCAAGAAGAGACTGGCGCTCAAGCGGGAGACCGTGCGCGATCTCAACGACCCGATACTCACCACGCAGGGGTGGAGCCTGTGGACCTGCGAAGAGACCGCCGACATGGGGCGGGGCGACGGCGGGGGCGAGCAGGGCGGGTGAGCGCCGGAACCGGCCGCGGATGCGCCTGAGGCCGATCCCGCGCGTCTCCCGGGGAGACTTCCGGCGGGCGCCGCTGGCCGGCCGTCCCCTGGTGGTCCTGGACAACACACCCGGCTGGCCCGCCTTCACCCGCTGGCACGAGGGATACCTGAGATCCGTGGCCGGCCACCGCGAGGTGGCCGTGCGCGAGACGAACGGGCCACCCCGCAACATCTTCCAGAACCTCGCCGAGGGCGGTCGCGTGCCGTTCGGCGACTACCTGGACTGGGTGGTCGAGACGGCGCGGGAGCTGGAAGGCATCGCCGGTCACTCCGGCGTCCGGGACATCACCCGCGCCGTCGCCGGCAGCGGGTTCGACGTCTCCTACTACCTGGACGCGAAGCTGGGCCAGTTGTCGCGGACGCTCCTCGCGGACGCGCCGGCCCCCGGCTGGTACCGCTCTCCCCCGGTGGACACCAACCTGTGGCTGGGCGTCCTCGGCACCTCCTCCGGGCTCCACTGCGACGTGACGCCCAACTGCAACGTGCAGGTGATCGGCCGAAAGCACTTCATCCTCTTCCCGCCCTCGCAGTCGCGACGGGTATATCGCATTCCACGCCTCACACATTGCCGGTTCGACCCCAACGACCCGGACTTCGGCCGCTTCCCGCTCGCGCGCCAAGCGTCGGGCTGGCAGTGCACGCTTTCGCCGGGCGAGTCGCTGCACATCCCGGTCGGCTGGTACCACCAGGTCACGGTGGTGTCGGCCTGGGCGCTGAACGTCAACTTCTTCTGGCGACGGCCGTTCCCGCAGGGCATCGCGACGCCGCCGCTGTGGCGGTTCCTGCTGCGGCGGGGGTGGGCGCGGGCGAGACGGCGGCGCGGGGAGTGAGGAGCGGGCGCGGGGAACCCACCTGGCAGGCGTCGGGCTTCTTCGTGCTCCGCACGCCCTGCCTCCCGCTCGACGCGCTGCTCGCGCTCGGCGAGGGCCTCGAAGGGGCGGCCCACTCGCATGAGGAGGCACTGCTGGACCGCGACCGCGCCCGCGTACTCGACAGGCTGCGCGCGCTGTGCCTGCGACCCGACGTGCGCGAAGCGCTCATGGTCGCGTCCCCGTCGCTGGAGCGGCGGCTGGACGACTGGGCCGGCGCCCCGGACGGCGCGCCCCGCGCCGGGCACAGCCTCCTGCGCTACGTCGCCCGCATGGCGGGACGCGCCACCCCGTTCGGGCTCTTCGCCGGCTGCTCGGTCGGGGTCGTCGGCGACGAGACCCGGCTGCGCCTCCCGGGAGGGGAGACCTACCGGCGCCACACCAGCCTGGACGTCCGCTACCTCGACGCCGTGGCGGAGGCCCTGCACCGTGATCCGGCCGTGCGGCGGCACCTCAGGTACACGCCCAATTCCAGCCTCTACCGGGTGGCCGGGCGGCTGAGGTACACCGAGGCGCGGCCGGCCGGCGCCGGGACGTCCTACCATCTGGTGGCCGTCGAGCCCTCCGCCCACCTGGACGCCGCGCTCGCGCGTGCGGCGGCGGGCGCGCTGCCCGGCGAGGTGGCCGGCGCCGTCCGCGCCGCCGTCCCCGAGGCCGGTCCCGATGAGGCGCTGGACTTCGTGGACGACCTGATCGGCGCCCAACTGCTGGTCTGCGAGCTGACCCCGGCGGTCTGCGGGCCGGAGCCGATCGACGAGGTCCTCGGCGGGCTGGCCGGCGCGGCCGGACCGCGCGCGGCGCGGGCCCGCGCCGTCCTGGGCAGGGCGCGTGCGATGCTCGCCGACCTCGACCGGTCGCCGCCCGGCGCCGCGCCGGAACGCTACCGCGAGGTCTCCGAGGCGCTCGACGCGCTGCCGATCGGGCCCGTGACCCCCGTCGCCTTCCACGTGGACCTGACCAAGCCGGCCGCCGTGGCGCTGGGGCGCGAGGTGGTCGCCGAGATCGAGCGCGGCGTGCGCGTCCTGCATCGCGTCAGCGGCGTGGGCCGGCGCACCGACCCCCTGGACCGGTTCCGCGAGGCGTTCGACCGCCGGTACGGCGGGCGAGAGGTGCCGCTCTGCGAGGCCCTGGACGAGGAGATCGGCATCGGATTCCCCGCCGCGGAAGCGCCCGGCGCGGCGCCGGCCCCGCTGCTGGACGGCCTGGCGTTCAGGCCCCCGCCGGACGTCGGCGCGGCGCGGTTCGGCCGCCGGGACGCGCTGCTGCTGCGCTGGCTGTCCGAAGCGGGACGCACCGGAGCGACCGAGATCGCCTTGGGTGGTGAGGAGCTGCGCGCCTTGCGGGAGGCCGGCGAGGAGGCGGCCGTCATGCCCGACTCCTTCGGCGTGATGGCCACGATCCTCGCGACCGGCGAGGAGGCCGTGGCCACGGGCCACTACCGGATCGTGCTGTCCGGCCCCGGCGGTCCGTCCGGAACGAACCTGATGGCCCGCTTCTGCCGCCGGGACGAGGAGCTGAGCCGCCACGTCCGGGCGCATCTGCGGGCCGAGGAGGCCCTGCGCCCCGACGCCGTCTTCGCGGAGGTCGCGCATCGCCCGCCGGGCACGGTGGGCAACGTCCTGGTCCGGCCCCATCTCAGGGACCACGAGATCGTCTATCTCGGGCGTTCCGCCGAGGCCGGGCGCCGGATCGCGCTCACCGACCTCGTGGTCGCCGTCACCGGCGAGCGGGTGGTGCTGCGCTCCCGCTCGCTCGGCCGCGAGGTCCTCCCCCGGCTGGCGACGGCACACCGCACCGGCGGGGCCGGCAACCTCGGCGTGTACCGCTTCTTGTGTGCCCTGCGAGGGCAGGGCGTGACGAGCGGGCTGTCCTTCTCCTTCGGGGCGCTGGAGGACGCGCCGTACCTGCCGCGGGTCACCGCCGGCCGGCTGGTGCTGTCACGGGCGCGCTGGAACCTGTCCGGCGGGCAACTGGCGGAGCTGGACGGGCCGACCGCGGCGGCGCGGTTCGCCGCCGTACAGCGGCTGCGCGCGCGCCTGCGCCTGCCGCGCTGGGTCGCCGTCGCCGACGGGGACCGGCGCCTGCCGGTCGACCTGGACAACGCGCTGTTCACCGAGATGGCCGCCGGCCTGCTGCGCGGTCGCTCCTCGGTCCGGATCGAGGAGGTGTTCTTCGGCTCGGACGAGGTGCCGGTGACCGGGCCCGAGGGCCGGTTCGCGCATGAGCTCGTCGTGCCATTCCTGCGCGTACGAGACCCGGCGACGCCCTCGCAGCCGAGCCCGGCGGCGAGGCCGGCCCGTCGCGGCGTCCCGCTCGGCGGGGTGGGGCCGGTCAGGCGAAGCTTCCCTCCCGGGTCCGAATGGCTCTACGCCAAGCTGTACACCGGGCCCGCGAGCGCGGACGCGGTGCTCCGGCGCGTCGTGCGCCCGGTCGTGCGCGACGCGGTGTCCGGCGGCGCGGCCGACCGCTGGTTCTTCGTCAGGTACGCCGATCCGGACCCGCACCTCCGCCTGCGCCTGCACGGCGACCCCGCCCGCCTGACGGGCGAGGTGCTGCCCGCGTTGCTCGGCGGCTGCGCGGCCCTCCACGCCGAAGGCATTCTGTGGCGCACCCAGCTGGACACCTACGAACGCGAGGTCGAGCGGTACGGCGGCCCCGAGGGGATCGTCCTGGCCGAGCGGCTGTTCCACGCGGACAGCGACGCCGCGCTCGACGCGGTCGGGACGGTCCCGGGCGACGCGGACGCGCGCTGGCGGCTGACACTGGCCGGTCTCGACCGGTTGCTCGGCGACCTCGGCCTGGACCTCACCGACCGGCTCGCCGTCGCCGGGGCGCTGCGCGACCGATTCGGCAGGGAGTTCCGGGTGGACGCCGCGTTCACGCACCGCCTCGGAGCGCGCTACCGCCGCGAGCGCGCGGCCCTTGAGACGCTGCTCGGGCCGGAGCCGCCCGCCGGCCCGCCGCCCTACGCGGCACGGTCTCGCGCGCTGGCCTCCGTGGCCGGCGACCTGGCGGCGTGCGCGGAGGCCGGCCGCCTCACCCGCCCACTCACCGCGCTCGCCGGCGGCTTCCTCCACATGCACGCCAACCGGATGCTGCCCTCAGCCGCCCGAGCCCAGGAGCTGGTCCTGTACGACTTCCTCGGTCGCTGGTACCGGTCGCGAGCGGGGCGGCGGGTCAACGGGGCCGGCGCAGCAGCAGCGCGTCCGGCCGCCGATGGTCCACGATGAATCCGGCGCCGAGGAACGGGCCGGCGTGGCGGGGGTTCAGGTAGACGACGTGGAATTCCCGGGGGGCGCGGTCGAGCGATTCGCGTATGCGGTCGACGACCGCGCTCATGGTGTCGGCGCCGAACGGGTTGAACAAGTACGCCACGGTGACCTCCGGGGGCACCTCGAAGGACGCGGCGTCGGCGCACGTGACCGACAACGCGCCCGGACGGCGGCGGCCGTATCTCGCGATGTTCGCGGTGGCGATCGCGCACAGTTCGGGTGATGATTCGACCCCGATCGCCGTGCCGAAGCCGTGTTCGGCGGCGAGCATGAGCGCCCGGCCCTTTCCCGCGCCGAAATCCACCAGGGCGCGGCCGTCCGCGGCGAACCCGGCCTGCCGCAGGATCTCCGCGAAGAGCAGCTGATTGGTGCCCTCGTGCGCGGTGGCGCGGCCGGGCGGCTCCATCGAGGTGTCCGTCCCGTGCCGCAGGTCGAACAGCACCTCGTGCAGGGCCAGCCGAGCCGTTCGGGCGACGCCGCGTCCACGGCGCGCGGCCGCGAACGAACGCGCGATCATCCACGCCTGACCCGCGAACCGGCGGATCATTGTGCGCCTTCCCATGGCCGTCCTGAATATCATTTCACCGTGCATTTCCACAAATCATCTCAATCCACCTAGAACGGATTGGCATGATCGACGCCGAAAAGACCCTGGACGGAAACAAAAGACGTCTCTAGACTCTGGGAATCTGCACTCTCAGCGGGGGTGCGCATGCGCATCGCGCTTGTGACCTGTTTCAATGCCGACTGGCACCACGGCAAGGTGCCCTCACCCTATGTTCCCCTCAATCTGCTCACTTTGGCGGCGCACGTGCGCGCGGCCGGGCACGAGCCCATCGTCGTGGACCAGACGCTCGCGCTTTTCGACGGCACGGCGACCGACGGCCCCGGTTTCCACCGGGACGTCGCCGGCTTCATCGCAGGCTTGAACCCGGACGTCGTCGGATTCACCACGATGTGCAATTCCTATCCGCAGACGCTGGCATTGGCCGGAGAATGCCATGATCTCCTGCCGGAAGCGAAGATCGTCCTCGGCGGCCCCCAGGCGAGCGTCGTGGACGTGGCCACGCTGACGGAGTTCACCTCGATCGACGCCGTCGTGCGCAACGAAGCCGACGTCTCCCTCAGCGCCATGCTCGGCGAACTGTCCGGCGACGGCGACCTGGGCCGCGTCCCCGGGGTGACGTGGCGGCGGCCCGACGGCACGGTCGTGCGCAACCCCGGCGCGCCGCTGCTCCAAGACCTGGACGACCTGCCCTACCCCGCGTACGACCTCTACCCTTTCGACCAGATCAGAGTGGGTCTGGCGCCGGTCGAGGCGGGGCGGGGCTGTCCCTACGGTTGCACGTTCTGTTCCACCAACGTCTATTTCAACCGGCGGCACCGCATCAAGTCGCCCGAGCGGCTGGTCACGGAGATGCGGTTCCTGCACCAGGCCCACGGGTTCTCCCGGTTCGATCTCGTGCACGACATGCTCACCGTCGACCGCCGCTGGGTGCGGCGGTTCTGTGAGGTGCTCCGCGAGGGCGGCGAGGGGTACTCCTGGGGGTGCAGCGCGCGCACCGACAGGGTGGACGACGCGTTGCTGTCGGAGATGGCGGACGCGGGGTGCATGGGGGTCTTCTTCGGCGTCGAGACCGGCGCCCAGCCGTTGCAGCCCTCCATCAAGAAGCGCCTGGACGTCTCCCATGTCCTTCCCGTCATCTCGTCCTGCGTCGACAACGGCATCTCCCCCACCGCGTCGTTCATCACAGGGTTCCCCGACGAGACGGTGACCGACGCGCTGGACTCCTTCGAGCTCGCGCTGGACGTTCTGGAGCTGTCGCACAAGACCTCGGCGCAGATGCACCTGCTGGCCCCGCTCACCGGCAGCCCGTTGCACGCCCAGCACCAGGACGACCTGCGGTTCGACGGGCACAGCTCGGACATCTCACTCTTCCTGCTGAATGAGGCCGAGATCACGCTCGTCCGCCGCCATCCGGCCATCTTCTCCAACTTCTACTTCATCCCCACCCCCCACCTCGACCGAGAGCTGGCCAAGGCGATCTCCGCCGCCACCTACACCTGCCCCCTGCTGTTCATCGCCTTACGGCACGCCGGCGCCGACCCGCGCCGCGTCCTGACCGGATGGACCGCGTGGCAGCGCCGCACCCTTTCCGGCGAGCAACGCGCGCAGGACTATTTCCTGTACCGTTTCGTGCTCGACCTGTGCGCCTACGTCAGGGCCGAACTGCTGCCCGAGCTGATCGACCGGGCCCCGTATCTCCCCGACCTCGTCGAGTACTTCGAGGTGCGTTACGCCCTCCAGCGCGGGCTCATCCCGCAGCCCACGGTCTTCCGCCGGTTCGACTGGGACGTGCGGGCGCTCAGCGAGTCGTTGCGCGGCGCCGGCGGCCCGCCCGACGCCAGGCCCGGCGCGCACGACCTGTTGTTCGTCGACCTGAAACTCGTGCGGCAGCGCGGTTACGTCTTCCTGGAAGCGAGCGTGCCACGGACGCCGAACCCGCTCGTACGGGCCGGCGACGTCCTGGAGATCCGCGACATTGCACGGCAGCTCGTCAGCCGGCCCCAGCTCGTCATCCGCAACCTCTCACAGCAAACAGGCTTCACCACCAGACACCACCTGGAGGAACGGCATCTCAGGGCGATGGGGCTCATCCCGGCGCAGGCCCCGAGCCCCGTGTAGCCAGGCGCCGATCACACGAAGCCGGGCCGCAGCGGAACACCAGACCGGAGGAAACGCGATGGACACCCCCGAGACGACCACGCCCTTCGACGAACTGCCCTTCGAGAAGCTGCCGTTCGACGAGCTGCCGCTCGAAGAACTGCCGATAGAGGGCCTCGGGCTCGTGGAGCTCGAGTCGCGCATGGAGGCGGAAGGGGAAGCGGGCGGCGTCGTCACCGTGGTCACGCAGATCGTCACGGCGCAGTGGTGACCGGTCGCCGGCCCGGGAACCCGGGCGCGGCGCCCGTCAAGCAGGAGACGCACGTCGGCTGGCAGGGTGACAACGTCCTGGTGCACGACGCGCGCCGCCCGATCACACGCCGGCTCCGGCGAGCGCTGAGCGTGGACGGCCTGCCCGCCGCCGGCGCCCCGCCCTCGGAACGTCGCATCGCGGCCGGCGTCGACACGCGCGGCTTCTCCACCTACCCGCTGCTGTTCTACGGCGCCTTCCCGAACGTCTCGCTGGCGGGGCTGCGCGCGCTGTGCACCTGCGGATCCCTCCTTTTCGATCACGTGCTGTGCCTGGACCAGTTGTGCGACCGCCCATCGCCGGACGATTCCGGGACGCTGCTGCTGAGCACCGCGCTGTACCGGGAGGCGCTCGGCATGCTGCACGAGCTGTTCCCCGCCGGCAGCCGCTTCTGGGCCTGCTTCGACCGCAACTACGAGCACTTCAGCCGGGCCATGCTCGCCGAGGGGGCACGCCATCGCGACCTGGTCACCCCCTACCCGCCGGACGACCTGGAGATGATCTACTCGGGGAAGTCGGCGGTCGCCAAGAGCTGCCTGGCCGCGCTCGCCGCGCTCGACGGGAACCAGCAGGCCATCGAGACCCTGGAGGCGTCGCACGACCTGTTCTACATCGGTTTCCAACTGGCCGACGACCTGGACGACTGGCGCGCGGACTACGAACGCCGCATGTACACCTACCCGCTGACGCGCGCCTTCCTGTCCGCCGGCTGGCAGGGCCGCGTCGAGTCGGGCGCCAGGCCGAGCGTGGAGGAGGTCGGCGACCTGCTCGCACGCTCGGGCGCGGCCGAGGAGACGCGGGCGCTCGCCCTCCGCTATCTGGCGCGGGCGCAGGCCGCCGCGTCCGGTCTGGAGGTGGACGGCTGGTCGGGGGCGATCAGGAACGCCCACCGGCGGATCAGCGAGATGCGCTTCGACGGGACACGGCCCGCCGAAGCGGACGGCCAGCCCGCGGTCGAACCGGCGCCCGAAGGCGGGGTCCGGATGCGCTGGAGCGGCGGGCGCGCGGCCGACGCCCCGATCGCCCGCACCTGGTATCCCTGGCTCGCCCCCGCGAGGGAGCCCCGTGTCACCGACCAGGACATCCTGCGCGAGCAGGCGGGAATCCTGGCCGAGGGCCAGGGCGTCCACTCGCTGCGCGAGGCGCTCTACGACGTCGGCCGTGCCGTCCACGCCTCACTGCGCGCCTTCCCCGGACGCGGCCTCGAAGCGCATCTCGGCGTGTCGGCGGCGGAACTGGCCTGGCTCCGGCGCCACGACGCCTGGCTCGACGGATTGCTGACCGACGACCTCGATGAGCCGCCAGAGCTGTGGACGCCCGCCGAGCGGAGTTCGGGATGGGCGCCCCCCGCCGTAGGCCGGTATCTCGGCTACCGGCTGATCTCCGACTGCTCCGGGGAACCGGCGGCGGCCGTGCCTCCCTCCATGGACGCCGTCTTCCGGCACCACCGCACCCGGTCGATCGCCTGAGGGGCCCGGGATGACGTTGCTCATGGTCGAGACGCGGCGCGCCGACGAGAGGTTCGGCGCGCTCTGGTCGGCCTGGCAGCGCGAGCAGGGCCGGCCCGGCGCCTTCGGGCGCCGCGGCGCCGAGGCGCTGTTCGACCACTTCCCCTTTCTGCTGTGGGAGCACTTCCCGGCGGTCACGCTGGGGGCCGCGCGCCGCGTCGGCCTGGCCGCCCGGGCGCACGGCATGGCCTCCGCGCTGCGGGACGCGTGCGCGCGCGGCGAAGACGAGACGTCCGGCGGCGGGAGCGCCCGCGCCTGGCTGCACGAACTCGCGCGGCGGCAGCTCGAGCCGCTCATCCCGCCGGGCGACCCGTACTGGCGGCTGCTCGCGGACGGCCCCGAACCCGCGGTGCTCCCTGCCTGGAGCCGCCTGCCGCACGCGACGGCAGCGGCCTTCGCCGCCTGCGGCGGCGACCCGGAGATCCTGCCACCGGTCCAGGAGTCACAGACGCACCTCTACGCCGGCCTGGTGCTCTACCGCGACTGCGTGCGGTGGAAGCGGGACTTCCTCAGCGGCCACCGCTCGGAGGTCGTCGACCGCGTGCTGGACGCGCTCGGCACGCCCGCGTTCGGCCCGCTCCCCGGCGTGCCCGGAGCCGGAGCGCTCCCGGCCACGCCCGGAGCCGACGCGCTTCCGGCCGCGCCCGGAGCCGGGGAACGCGAGGCGCGACTGACCGCCGCCGCCCGCGCCTTCCACTACGGCGGCATCGCCGAGAGCGCCCTGGACGCCGCGACCGAGCACCTCGCCCGTTCGATGGCCGCCGTCACCGACCTGCCCCCGGTCTCGTGGGCCGCCATGCTCGCCCGCCTGCACGGCGAGGTGCTCCGGCTCCGCTCCGACCTCGCCGAGACGCGCGCCCGTCACCTCGCCGCGGCACGCGGCCATACCACCGGCCCCCCGCGCCCCCGGACCGCCGCCCGCCTGGCCGACATGAGCGAGAAGGCGGTCCGCGCCGCCGTCGCCCACATGAGCGGGGAGCAGTACGCGGACGGCCACTGGGGCGACTTCCTGGTGCTGACCCAGCAGAGCACGTCCTGGGCGACCGGCTACGTCGGCTGGAACCTGGCCCGGGCCGGCGTCGGTGGACCCGTCCTGGACGCGGCCGCGCGATGGCTGGTCGAGAACCGCTCGCCCGGCGGAGCCTGGGGGTACAACGGCCACTGGCCCTTCGACATCGACTCCACCGCGAACGCACTGCTGTTCCTGGTCGACCGCCCCGGCGTCGACCGGGCGCTGCTGGAACCGGCGCTGGACCACCTGCTCGCCTCCCAGGCCCCCGATGGCGGCTTCACCACGGTCGACGACCTGGACGCCTGGCTCGTCCGGTTCCGCGCGCCGACCGACGACGCCCCGGGGTGGACGGCGGCGCATCCCTGCGTCACCGCGATGGTGGCGCTGCTGCTGAGCCGCGTCGACGGCGACCGGGCGAAGGCGGCGGCGGAGGCGGCGCTGACCTTCCTGCAGCGCGGCCAGCGTCCCGCGGGGTACTGGGACGCCTACTGGTGGGTGGGCGGGCTGTACACGACATGCCGCGCGGTCCAGGCGCTGTGCGCCGCCGGACGAGAGCTGCCGGGCACCGGCAGGACACTGGCCCGCGCGGCCGGATGGCTGCTGCGGAGCCGGCGGGCCGACGGCGGATGGTCCGGAGGCCACCGGGAGGGCAGCGGCGCGTTCCAGACCGCGCTCGCCGTGCAGGCCCTGTGCGCGCTGCGGGACGACCACCACGACCGCGACCACCACGACCGCGATGCCCTCGAACGCGCCGTGGCGGGCGGCGTCCGGTGGCTCGCCGAGCACCAGCTTCCGGACGGGAGCTGGCCGGCCGAGCCCATCCTGCGCGTTCCCCGGCCGGGTGTCATCGAACCGTGGCGAGGCGTCACCTGGACCGAGTCGATCCTCGGCCTCGACATCGTCGTGCCCGACTGGCGCCGCCTGTTCACCGGCGCGGCGGCCGTGCACGCGCTGCGTCAAGCCGCCGGCCCAGAGAGCGGCCCGGCGAGTCGGCCCACGCGAAAGCACGCGTTGAAAGGAGAAAGTTGATGTCAGAGCAGGCGACGCCGAAGAATCTCCCGGTGCGCATCCGCGCCACGGGCCCGGAGGAGGTGCGGCGGCTGACCGCCATGATCCGCCAGGCGCTCCCCGACGCCACGTTCTCCGTCCAGGAGCGGGTGGAGGACGAGAAGGGGTCGGTCGCGGTCGTGGTGACGGCCCGCGGCACGCACACCGGCCGGGTGGGGAACTACGCGCCGACCGGCGAGCCGGCGACGGTCGTCATCGTCTCCAGCCTCGCGACCCGCCCGAGAGCCGAGTAGCGCCCGGAGCGCGGGTCAGGGCGCGAGGGGGCGGGCGAGGGCGTCGGAGGTGAAGGGCTCGGGGTACGGCGAGCGGGCCAGCGCCTCGGCGCGGGTCAGCTCGCCCGCGGCGACGGCCCGGCACAGCCGGGCGACCTCGGCGAGCTCGTCCCGCTGCCGGGCGACGAACGCCGCGTCCACCGGCTCGCCGTGCCCGGGGACCACCGTGCGCGGGGCGAGCTCCAGCAGCCGGTCGAGCGCGGAGGGCCAGGTCTGCGGGAAGGCGTCCTCGAACGCCGGGGGCGCGCCCTGCTCGACCAGGTCGCCGGCGAACACCACGCCGCTGTCGGGCACGTGGACCACCAGGTCGTGACCGGTGTGCCCGGGGCCGGGGCCAGCCAGCCGCACCACCCGGCCGCCCAGGTCGAGCTCGGTCGCCGTCCCGGCCGCGTGATCGGGAAGGACGATGCGCGCGGCGGCCAGACGTCCGGCCGCCTCGGGGTCGCCTTGCTTGTGGTAGTGCTCCACCCAGGCCGAGCGCTGCGTCTCGCCGGTCGCGACCAGGTCGGCGCGGCAGCCACGGTGGGCCCAGACCGCGCACTGTCCGAAGGCCGCCGTGCCGAAGCAGTGGTCGAAGTGGGCGTGGGTGAGCGCGACCGACCACGGCAGGCCGGTGAGCTCGCGCACGGCCGCCGCGAAGGCCGCTCCCTGCGCCTCGTCGGCGCCGGTGTCGACCACCAGGCAGGCGCGGTCGCCGGCCACCAGGCCGAGGGTGAGGTCGAGCTCGTCATGGCGCCGCGCCCAGGCCCGGTCACCGACCTCGACCCACCGCCCCATCCGCGTCCTCCGCCCTCGACGACCGGCCCAGTCTAACGAGCGGGAAACGGGGACGACGGCGGCGAGCCCACGGCCGGACGCGGGACCACGATGGGGTCACGCCCGCGGCACGACCCGCGCCCACGCCGCGCCGCAGGTTCGGGCGTCCTGGCATTCCACGTGCTCGCGGGCACGGCGTGGGTACTGCGGTACGGCGGGCACGGTCCCCGGGCGTTCGGGTGTGCCCGGCCGCGGAACCGGCGGGGTCAGGGAAGGGGGGTGAGCATGCGGTGGGGGGTGCGCATCGCCACGGTGACGGGGTCTTCCCGGTCGTTCGGCAAGCCGGGGCCGGGACGCACTTCGACCTGGTCGGGCTCGGTGTGCGCGCCGCACGCGGTGCACGCGGCGTACCGGTCGAGCGGCGCATCACAGGGCTGGTGGAAGAACAGCCGCCACGGCTCGTTGGTGACGGCGTGCCGCTCGCCCCATCGTCCCAGCATGTAGACCGGCGGCCACAGCTCGCGCCCCGCGGCGGTGATCACGTACTCCTCGCGCGCGGGCGAGTCCTGGTAGCGCCGCTTGGTCAGCACTCCCGCCTCCACCAGCGTGTGCAGCCGCTGCGACAGCACGGCGCGGGGGATGTCGAGGTGGGCGAGGAAGTCGCCGTAGCGGCGCACGCCGTAGAGCGCGTCGCGCACGACCAGGAGGGTCCAGCGCTCGCCGAGCAGTTCCAGCGCCTTGGCAAGCGCGCAGTTCTGCCCGTCGTAGTTCTTGCCCAATGCCATGCCACCATCTTAGTTCATTGAACGAACCGAGCCGTGTTACTGTCGGTTCATTCATTGAACTAATGGGAAGGCCCCCGCCGTGTCCCTCACTGCCGTCACCGCGCCTCCGCGGTCAGGGAAGACGCCGCGTACGACGCTCGCCGTGGCGTGCGCCGCTCCCCTGCTGGCGCTGCTGAACTACACCGTGCCGATGGTCACGCTGCCCGAGACCGCCCAGGCCCTCGGCGCCGGGCCCACCGGCCCGGCCTGGATCCTCAACGCCGTCTCCCTGGGCCTTGCCGCGCTGCTGCTGGTGGCCGGGGCCATCGCCGACGACCACGGACGCAGGCGGACCTTCGTCGCCGGCACGGCCACGCTCGCCGCCGGGGGCGTCGTCGCCGCGCTCGCCCCCACCACGCTGGTGTTCGTCCTGGCCCGCCTGGTGCAGGGAGGCGCGAGCGCGGCCCTGCTCGCCGCCAGCCTCGGCATCATCGGGCACGCCTTCCCCGCCGGGCACGACCGCGTCCGTGCCACCGGCCTCTACGGGGCGATGCTCGGGCTCGGCGTCGCGCTCGGCCCGCTGGTGTCCGGGGTGCTCGCCACGGCGGCGAGCTGGCGCGGCGTCTACTGGACGGTCGCGCTGTCCGCCGCCGTGCTGGCGGTGGTGGCCCACCGGTCGCTGCCGGAGTCGCGCGCCGCCGAGCCGCGGCGGGTCGACGTCCCGGGTGTCGTCACGCTGAGCCTCGGCCTGGCCGCGCTGATCGCCGGGGTCATCGAAGGACGGCTCGGCTGGGGCAGGCCCGTCGTGCTGTGGGCCTTCGCCGCGGCCGTCGTGCTGCTGGCCGCCTTCGCCGTCATCGAGACCCGCCGCCGCGAGCCGATGCTCGACATGGGCCTGTTCCGCCGGCCGCCGTTCCTGGTGGCCACCGGCGGCGCGCTCGTCACCGGTTTCGCGCTGATCGGGCTGATGAGCTACCTGCCCACCGTGCTCCAGGTCACCCGGGGCATGACGCCGCTCGGCAGCGCCGCGCTGTTCAGCATCTGGTCGGGCCTGTCGTTCGTCGCCGCCCTGCAGGCCCGCAGGTTCCTCCCGCACGCCAGGGCCAGGCTCGCGCTCGGCCTGGCCTTGTCGGGCGTGGGCACGCCGGTGCTGCTCGGACTGGTCACCGGCTGGTCCTGGTGGAAGGTCGTGCTCGGCCTGGCCGTGTCGGGCGTCGGCAGCGGCCTGGTCAACGCCGCTCTCACCCACCTGGCGATCGAAAGCGTGCCGCAGCACCGGGTGAGCATGGGCTCGGGCGCCAACAACACCGCCCGCTACGTCGGGTCGTCGCTGGGCGTGGCGATGATCGCGGCCATCGTCGGCGGCCACGGGGCGGCCGGGGGCATCGACATCGGCATCGCCGTCTGCTCCGCCCTGATGCTGCTCACCGCCCTCGCCGTGGCGCTGGTGCGCACCCACCGGGCGTGAGGCGCCCCGCCGGGGGCTCAGTCGAGCGCCGGCGGGTCGGGAAGCCTGCTCAGGACCGTGTTGTGCAGGCGCTGGAAGACCATCGAGGTGCGAAAGCTCACGATCTCCTTGCGCTTGCTCAGCCGGTCGAGCAGGAACGCGTGCAGGTGGTCCAGATCTTGGGCCGTGACGTGCAGCAGGAAGTCGTCGCCCCCGGAGAGCACGAAGACGCTGAGCACCTCGGGCAGCCTGCCGACCGACTCCTTGAACGCCGTGATGACCGTGCGGCTCAGCGGGCGCACCTGCACCGACACCATCGCCTGGACGCCCCGGTTGAGCGCCCCGAGCTCGATGTCGGCGTGGTAGCCGCGGATCACCCCGCGCCGGGTGAGCGAGCGCACCCGTTCGAGGCAGGTCGAGGGGGCGATGCCGAGCTGACGGGCCAGCTCACGATTGGACTGCCGAGCGTCCGCCTGGAGCAGGCGGACTATCTCCGAATCAAGTTCGTCCACGAGCGGTATTCTGCCACCACTTCCGGCCGGACGTTCGATTGAGAGGCTCGCTAAACGGCCGTATGGCTAGCTTCGACGGTGTTCACCGACCGTCTGAAGGGATCCGCCATGCGACCTCCGACGAAGGCACCCCGTGGGACGTGCGACGGTCCCGCCGCCTTCCGCCAGCCGACGTGTGACCTCACCGGCCCTCCCCGGGTGGCTTCCGGCGATTCCCCCGGCTCCCGCCCTGGGACGCGCGAAAACCCCGCCGGCTCTCCCCCGGCTCCGGCCGCGCCACCCCGTACCGCCGCGCCGCGTGCGGGCGGGCACCGGCTGGGCCTCGGGCAGGGCACCGCGCTGCTGGTGGGCGCCGTGCTCGGGCCCGGCGTCCTGGCGCTGCCGCGTCTCGCGGCCGACGCGGCCGGCCCCGCCTCGGTCCTCGCGTGGGCCGGCCTGCTCGCGCTCAGCGTGCCCGTCGCCCTCACCTTCGCCGTGCTCGGCGCGCGCTTCCCCGGCGGCGGAGGCGTGGCGGCGTTCGCCGCGCGCGCGTTCGGCCCGGCGGCCTCCGTCGTCGTGGGCTGGTGGTTCTACTTCTCCATCCCGGTCGGCGTGCTGGCCGGCGCCCTCATCGGCGCGCAGTACGTCGGGGAGGTGCTCGGCCTCGGCTCCGGCGGCACGCCCGCGGTCGCGGTCATGCTGCTGACGGCCGCGTTCGCCGCCAACCACGCGGGGCTACGGGTGTCGGGACGGCTGCAACTGGTGCTCACCTGCCTGCTGGCGCTGCTGCTGGTCGTCGCGGTGCTGGTGGCCGCGCCGCACATCCGCGCGGCCGGCTTCACGCCCTTCGCCCCGCACGGCTGGGCGGGGGTCGGCCACGCGGCGGGCGTGCTGTTCTTCGCCTTCGTGGGCTGGGAGGCGGCGAGCCACCTGTCCGGCGACTTCGCCGACCCGCGCCGCGACCTTCCCCGCGCCACGGCGCTCACGCTCCTCGTCGCGGGCGTGCTGTACCTGGCCCTGGCCGTGACGACGGTGGGCGTGCTGGGCGCCGGGGCGGCCACGGCCGCCGTGCCGCTCGCGGCGTTGCTCGGGCACGGCCTCGGCCCCGCCGCGGGCCCGGCCGCCGCGGCGGCGGCCGTCCTGTTGTCCTTCGGGGCCGTCAACACCTACATCGCGGGCGCGGCCCGGCTCGGCGTGACGCTGGCCCGGGAGGGCGCGCTGCCGCGGCGTCTGGCGGCGGGCGCGGCGGCCGGCCGCGGCCTCGCGCTGCCCGCCGTCCTGACGGCGGGGTCGGTGGCGATCAGCGTGGCCTTCGCGCTGGATCTGGACACGCTCATGCGCGTCACCTCCGCGTGCCTGGCGGCGGTGACCTTCGCGGGCTGCGCCGCCGCGACCCGCCTGCTGAGCGGCCGCGGACGGTGGACGGCGGCGGTCGCGACGGTGTTCACCGTCGTCGTCCTGCTGTCCTGCGGCGCCTACCTCGCGGTCCCGGCCTGCCTGGCGGCCGTCGCGGCGCTGACCCGGCCAGGGGGGCGATGGACGACCGGCTATACGCGTGTGTAGTCTCATGCACAAGCGAGTAGGAAACTGCACTGAGAGATAGGAGAAGGCGTGACGGCGACCGGGCCGGACCATGAGGATCTGACCGCACGGGCCCGCATCCGAGAGGCGGCGCTGCGCCAGTTCGGGGAGCACGGGCTCGAACGGGCGACGATCCGGGGGATCGCCGCCGAGGCGGGCGTGTCCCCGGGGCTGGTGCGCCACCACTACGGCTCCAAACAGGGGCTGCGTGAGGCGTGTGACGATCACCTGGTCAAGATGGTCCGCCGGCTCAACGACCTGGCCAAGGACGACGTCTCCCGCGGCCAGATGGGCAGCGTGGCCGCCTCCCGCGCCGCGCTGAAGCCCTACCAGCGCTACATGGCCCGCGCCCTGTCCGAGGGGGCCGCCGCGGGGCTGTTCGACGAGATGGTCCGCCTGTCGGAGGAATGGCTCGCCGAGATCGACGCCAGACGGCCCGACCCTCCCAAGGTCGACCGCAAGGTCCGGGCCACGCTCGGCACCGCGATGGCGCTGGCGATCCCCGTCCTCTACGAGCACGTCTCCCGGGGGATGGGCGTGGACATGTTCAGCCCGGAAGGCGACCGGCTGCTCTCCCTGGCCATGGTCGACATCTATTCGCACCCCCTGATCAGCCCGGAGGAGGCCGCCGTCTACAACGACGCCCTCGACCGCACTCCCCTCCGGGCCACCCCAGCCGAGCGCGAAGGCGCGCCCGGCCGAGATGAGGAGCACCACGATGACTGACGCCATCTCGGCGTCCGGGCTCGTCAAGACCTTCGGGCCGACGCGGGCGCTGGACGGCCTCGACCTCACCGTCCGCACCGGTGAGGTGCACGGCTTCCTCGGGCCGAACGGCGCGGGGAAGAGCACCACGATCCGCGTCCTGCTCGGCATGATGCGCGCGGACGCGGGCACCGCGCGGCTGCTCGGCGGCGACCCGTGGGCCGAGGCGACCGAGCTGCACCGCAGGCTGGCCTACGTGCCGGGGGACGTCACGCTGTGGCCCCAGCTGTCCGGCGGCGAGGTCATCGACCTGCTCGGCCGCATGCGCGGCGGGCTGAACAAGCAGCGCCGGGCCGAGCTGCTGGAGCGCTTCGACCTCGACCCCCGCAAGAAGGGGCGCGCCTACTCCAAGGGCAACCGGCAGAAGGTCGCCCTGGTCGCCGCGCTGGCCTCCGACGTGGAGCTGCTG
This sequence comes from Sphaerisporangium sp. NPDC005289, assembly GCF_040607455.1. NCBI lineage: Bacteria > Bacillati > Actinomycetota > Actinomycetes > Streptosporangiales > Streptosporangiaceae > Sphaerisporangium > Sphaerisporangium sp. NPDC005289. The sequence continues at coordinate 88,864 of NZ_JBEXGS010000022.1, read as the reverse complement.
CTGCTCGACGAGCCGACCTCCGGGCTCGACCCGCTGATGGAGGAGGTGTTCCGGGACGCCATCCGCGAGGAGAAGCGCCGGGGCGACCGCACCGTGCTGCTGTCCAGCCACATCCTGGCCGAGGTCGAGGCGCTGTGCGACCGGCTCACCATCATCCGCGACGGCCGCGCCGTCGAGACCGGCACGCTGGACGACCTGCGCCACCTCACCCGCACCACCATCGACGCCGAGCTGACCGCCCCGGCCGACGGGCTGGCCGCCCTGCCCGGCGTGCACGACCTGCGCGCCGGCGAGGGCCGGGTGCGCTTCGACGTCGAGGCCGCCGCCCTCGAGCCGGTCCTGCGCGAGCTGGCCGCCGCCGGGGTGCGGAGCCTGGTCAGTCGCCCTCCGACGCTGGAGGAGCTGTTCCTGCGGCACTACGACAGGTCCGGCGCGGCGGCGGCCGAGGAGAAGGTGTCGCGATGAGAGAGCTGACGGGCGTGGGCGGGCTGATCCGCCTCATCCTGCGCCGCGACCGGGTGCTCACCCCGCTGTGGGTGCTGTTCGTCGGCCTGGTGCCGGTCTCCTACGTGGCCGCCATCGACGGCCTGTTCCCGACGGAGGCCGGGCGGCGGGCGTACGCGGCGGCCAGCGGGCACAACGGCGGGTTCGTCGCCCTGTACGGCCCGCTGCACGGTTCTAGCCTCGGCGAGCTCGTCGCCTGGCGGGCGGGCTTCATTCCCATCGTGATCGGGCTGTTCAGCATCCTGACCGTCATCCGGCACACCCGCACCGAGGAGGAGGCCGGCCGCCGCGAGCTGCTCGGCTCGACCGTGATGGGCCGGCACGCGGGACTGGCCGCCGCACTGGCCGTCACCATGGCCGCCGACCTGGTCCTCGGCGCGATCCTCGCGGGCGGCCTGGTCGGCCAGGGCCTGCCCGCCACCGGGTCGTGGGCGCTCGGACTCGGCTTCGCCGCCTGCGGGTGGGTCTACGCCGCGGTCGCCGCCGTGGCCGCGCAGCTGACCGGCGGCGCCGGCGGCGCGCGGGGCATCGCCATCGGCCTGCTCGGCGCCACCTTCGTCCTGCGTGTCACCGGCGACCTGAGCGGCCTGTCCAGCGACGGCACGCTCACGTGGGCCTCCTGGCTGTCGCCGATCGGCTGGGCGCACCGCGTGCGCCCGTACGCAGGCGAGACCTGGTGGCCTCTGGCCCTGGCCGCCGGCGTCGCCGCGCTGCTGGCCGCCGTGGCCGTCGCGCTGTCGGCGCGGCGCGACATCGGCGCCGGCCTGCTGCCCCAGCGCCTCGGCCCCGCCTCGGCGGGGGCGGGCCTGTGCTCGCCGCTCGGCCTGGCCTGGCGCCTGCACCGCTCCCTGCTGGCCGGCTGGACCGCGGGCTTCCTCGCGCTCGGCGTCGTGCTCGGCTACCTGGCCGCGGGCATCGGCGACCTGGTGCGGGACGCCCCCGCGATGAGCGACATCATGATCCGCATCGGCGGGGTCCGCGGGCTGGTCGACAGCTACTTCTCCGGCCTGGTGGCACTGTTCGGGCTGCTCGCCGCCGGGTACGCCATCCAGGCCACGCTCAGGGCGCGCGAGGAGGAGTCCTCCGGGCGGGCCGAGCCCGTGCTGGGCACCGCCGTGGGCCGGGTGCGGTGGGCCGCCGGCCATCTGGCCTTCTCGCTGCTCGGCCCGGCCGTGGCGCTGGCCGCCGCCGGGCTGGCCATGGGGCTGACCCACGGGCTCAACACCGGCGACGTCGGCCGCGAGCTGCCCCGGGTGCTCGGGGCCGCCATGGTGCAGCTCCCGGCGGTGTGGGTCCTCGGCGCGGTCGCGGTGCTGCTGTTCGGCCTGCTGCCCCGCCTCGCGGCGGTCAGCTGGGGAGCGCTGGCGATCTGCCTGCTGATCGGGCTGGTCGGCCCGGCCCTGCGGGTGGACGAACGACTGCTGGAGGTCTCGCCGTTCACCCACCTGCCGCGGCTTCCCGGCGGCCCGATGAACGTGACGCCGCTGCTGTGGCTCGCCGTCGTGGCAGCGGTGCTGGCCGGGGCCGGCCTCGCCGCCCTGCGCCGCCGCGACATCCCCGCCGCCTGAGCGCACAGAGAGGGCCGGCCCGCGACGGGACCGGCCCTCCCGCCGTCGGTCACGCCTGGACGGCGTCCTGGTCGCCTCCGGCGCCGGCGCCGACCGGTTCACGGACGGCGGGAACGCGGACCGTGAGCGCGTCCGGCGCGATGGAGGCCTTCAGCTCGGTGACCTCCTCACGGTCGCCGCCGTCCAGCTCGTACATCAGCGGGGCGCCGAAGGTGGCGCTGACCTTCCTGGCCCGGGTGATGCGGACGAAGGGCGACTCGTCGGAGCGGCCGGCGGTCATCTGGCCGAGCACCCGCGCCCACTGGATCGGCCCCTTGGCGGTGGAGACGCCCACCTCCAGCCATCCGTCGTCGGGACGGGCGTCGTCGAACGCCTCGATGCCGCCGGTGATCGTGCCGACGTTGCCGAGCAGCAGGCAGCTCGCGTCGCCCTCGAACCACGTCGTGCCGTCGATCTTGATGGTCATCGGCACCAGCGGCCCGCCGACGTGCCGCACGGCGGCGCTGATGTAGGCCAGGCGGCCGAGCCGGCCCTTGGCGTCCCGGTCGGAGTCGGCCATGATCTTGGCCTCGAACCCGGCGCCCGCCATGACCGCGAAGTGCTCCCCGTTGAGCACGCCGAGGTCCAGCTTCCGGTGCTCGCCGTGGAAGCCGATGCGCACGGCCTCCGGAAGGTCGATCGGGATGCCCATCTCGGTGGCGAACAGGTTGCCCGTCCCGGCGGGCAGGATCGCCATCGGCACCTCCGACCCGGCCATCACGTCGGCGCAGCGCTGCACCATGCCGTCGCCGCCCCACACGAACACCAGATCGGCCCCTTCCTTCAGGGCCTTGCGCACCTTCTTGGGCGCCTTCTTGCTCTTGGGCACCTCGTACCAGAGCAACTCGCCGACGTCCTGCTCGGTGATGAGCACGCGGAGCCGGTCCAGGCCCGCACCGAGCGTCTTCTTCCGATGAGCGATGACCGCGACCGTTGGAGACATGGTTTCCGACTACCCACCAGGGGCGGCTTATGCCCGCCGGACACCCGCGAGGGGAGCCGGTACGGGCCGGGGTTCCCTGGTGCACGCCGGTGGGCGGCTCTACGGCCGCCCACCGGCGTCACGACCCGGTCAGCTGCAGCCGCTGGTGCTGCCGCAGCCCTCGCAGACGTAGCAGCTTCCGGCCGGGCGCATGTTGGTGCCGCAGGTGAGGCACAGCGGCGCGTCCGCCGTGCGGCCCTGGTGGCTTTCGAGCGCCGCCGTGCCGTTGGCCCGGCTCGCCGGAGCCGCGGGCGCCTGCGCCGCCTCGGCCACCGGCCCGGCGGCCTCCGGCCTGTCCTCGATCGGCGCCGACTGCGCGAGCGCGGCGGTGTCGATGATGACCTCCTGGACCGCGGCCGGGTCCTCGCCGCGCTGCTGCGCCGCGCGCTCGGCCGCCGAGAACACCCCGAGGGCCGCCCGCTCCTCGTAGGGCAGGTGGTCCAGCGCCAGGCGGCGGAAGATGTAGTCGACCACCGAGGCGGCCATGCGCACGTCCGGGTCGTCGGTCATGCCCGCCGGCTCGAAGCGCATGTTGATGAACTTGCTGACATAGGTGTCCAGCGGGACCCCGTACTGCAGGCCCACCGAGATCGCCACCGAGAAGGCGTCCATGACGCCCGCGAGGGTCGAGCCCTGCTTGGACATCTTCAGGAAGACCTCGCCGAGGCCGTCGTCGGGGTAGGACGAGGCGGTCATGTAGCCCTTGGCGCCGCCGACCGTGAAGCGGGTGGTGCTGCTCGGCCGCTGGTTGGGCAGGCGGCGGCGCTTGGGCTTGGGCACCTCGATGATCTGCACGACCGGCTCGGCGGCCTTCTCGGTGACCTTCTCGTCGGCCTTCTTGGCGATCGACAGCGGCTGGCCGACCTTGCAGTTGTCCCGGTAGACCGCCAGGGCCTTCAGGCCGAGCCTCCAGCCCTCCAGGTAGACCTGCTCGATGTCCTCGACCGTGGCCGACTCGGGCAGGTTGACGGTCTTGGAGATCGCGCCCGAGAGGAACGGCTGAGTGGCCGCCATCATGCGGACGTGCCCCATGGGGGCGATGGCCCGCTCGCCCATGGCGCAGTCGAACACCTCGTAGTGCTCGGGCTTGAGCCCGGGGGCGTCCATGACGTGGCCGTGCTCGGCGATGTACTCGACGATGGCCTCGGCCTGCTCGGGCTGGTAGCCGAGCTGCTTGAGCGCGCGCGGGATGGTCTGGTTGACGATCTGCATCGAGCCGCCGCCGACGAGCTTCTTGAACTTCACCAGCGCCAGGTCCGGCTCGATGCCGGTGGTGTCGCAGTCCATCATCAGGCCGATGGTGCCGGTCGGGGCGAGCAGCGACGCCTGGGCGTTGCGGTAGCCGTTCTTCTCGCCCAGGCGCAGGCACTCCTGCCACTGCTTGGTCGCCTCGGCGAGGATCGGCCGGTCGAGGGCGTCCATGGCGCGAAGCGCGTCGCTCGCGGCGGCGTGCTTGCGCATGACCCGCTTGTGCGGCTCGGCGTTGCGCTGGTAGCCGTCGTAGGGGCCGACGATCGCGGCCAGTTCGGCGCTGCGGCGGTAGGACGCGCCGGTCATCAGGCTGGTGATGGCGCTGGCGACCGCCCGGCCGCCCTCGGAGTCGTAGGCGTGGCCGGTGGCCATCAGCAGCGCGCCGAGGTTGGCGTAGCCGATGCCGAGCTGGCGGTAGGCCCGCGTGGTCTCGGCGATCTTCTCGGTCGGGAAGTCGGCGAAGGTGATCGAGATGTCCATCGCCGTGATGATCAGCTCGGTCAGCTTGACGAACCGGTCGACGTCGAAGGTGTCGTCCTCGCGCAGGAACTTCAGCAGGTTGATGCTGGCCAGGTTGCACGAGGAGTTGTCCAGGTGGACGTACTCCGAGCAGGGGTTGGAGGCGGTGATGCGGCCGGTCTCGGGACAGGTGTGCCAGTCGTTGATGGTGTCGTCGTACTGCACGCCCGGGTCGGCGCACTCCCAGGCGGCCTGGGCCATCTTGCGGAACAGCCCCTTGGCGTCGATCTCCTCGATGACCTCGCCGCTCAGCCGGGCCCGCAGCCCGAACCGGCCGCCCGCCTCGACGGAGCGCATGAACTCGTCGGAGACCCGGACGGAGTTGTTGGCGTTCTGGTACTGGACCGAGACGATGTCCTTGCCGCCGAGGTCCATGTCGAAGCCGGCGTCGCGCAGCGCGCGGATCTTGTCCTCCTCGCGCGCCTTGGTCTCGATGAACTCCTCGATGTCGGGGTGGTCGACGTCCAGCACGACCATCTTGGCCGCCCGGCGGGTCGCGCCGCCGGACTTGATGGTGCCCGCCGAGGCGTCGGCGCCGCGCATGAACGACACCGGGCCGCTGGCCGTGCCGCCGCTGGACAGCAGCTCCTTGCTGGAGCGGATGCGGGAGAGGTTGACCCCCGAGCCGGACCCGCCCTTGAAGATCACCCCCTCCTCCTTGTACCACTCCAGGATCGACTCCATCTGGTCGTCGACCGACAGGATGAAACAAGCCGACACCTGCTGCGGAGAGGCGGTGCCGACGTTGAACCAGACGGGGGAGTTGAAGCTGAACACCTGGTGGATCAGGGCGTGCTTGAGCTCGTGGTCGAAGATCTCGGCGTCCTCGTCGGAGGCGAAGTAGCCGTTCTCGCGGCCGGTGCGGGTGTAGACCCCGACGACGCGGTCGACGAGCTGCCGCAGGCTCGTCTCGCGCTGCGGGGTGCCGACGGCGCCGCGGAAGTACTTGGTGGTGACGATGTTGGCCGCGTTGACCGACCAGGAGTCGGGGAACTCGACGCCCCGCTGCTCGAAGTTGATCGAGCCGTCCCGCCAGTTGGTCATGACGACGTCGCGGCGCTCCCAGCGCACCTGGTCGTACGGATGCACGCCGGGAGTGGTGTAGACGCGCTTGATCTTCAGGCCCTTGTGGGGCCGCTTGCCCCCGCGCCCCACTGAGCCGCTCACCGTCTCCGTCATGCTCTCCCCCTTCCGGGGCTCCGAGGAGCCCTCGTCTTGGAAACACATCGTCACGCCGCTGGCATCCCCCGGCGCCGGGGCAACATCTGGTCGTCGGGCCCCGCCGGGCCCGCGGTGGGCGATCAGCCTTCTCTGGCGGCTCGCGCCGACCTGAGCTGCTGGATCTCCTCTTCGAAGTCGGCGAGCGTCTCGAAGCCCCGGTAGACCGAGGCGAAACGCAGGTAGGCCACCTCGTCCAGTTCGCGCAGCGGCCCGAGGATCGCCAGCCCGACCTGGTGGGCGGGGATCTCGGCGGAGCCGGTGGCCCGGATGCTCTCTTCGACGCGCTGGCCGAGCTGCGCCAGCGAGTCCTCGCTGACGGGCCGCCCCTGGCAGGCCCGGCGGACGCCGGCGATCACCTTGTCCCGCGAGAAGGGCTCGGTCACGCCGCTGCGTTTGCCCACCATCAGCAACACCGTCTCCTGCGTGGTGAACCGGCGCCCGCACTCAGGGCAGGTGCGCCGCCGGCGGATCGCCGCGCCGTCCTCGGTGGAACGGCTGTCGATGACCCTGGTGTCCGGATGACGACAGAATGGACAATGCATGTCGCCTCCTTTTCTCGGCTCCCACCGGTCACAGGAGCACCGCCCCCGAAATCGCGGGAGCCCGGGACGTGCGTCCCGGTAAAAGCCGCCCTATGTTTGCGCATTCGCGGGACGCGCGAGAGGCCTTCGCGCGCGCATGCGAATAAGCTCGCGCACGCACTGCGGCCTGCCTTCAGCGCGCCGACGGAAACACAACCTATGGTGAACCACATCGGTGTAACTACTAGATGTTGTGGTCCAACCGTAGGAGTGACGCACCATGAACGCAAGTCGGAACCGCCGGTGCGCCGCGATCGGGCCCGCCATCAGGGCGAACGGCGGTGGAACCGGCGTGTCGCGGGGCACGCCCCCTCGTCCGCAACCAGGGCATCAGCCGTCACCCTGGCACCGCCGCCACGGTTGATCGACTTCGGCGCCCCTCCGGCATAAGATCGCGTGAGTCGAACACGATATCGATCGAACTCCCGTACGATGTCGTTCACCGGACGGTTCACCGAATGGGCGACTCTCGAACAACTGTTTGATGACGATCTTGAACAGGGTTATTGTCGCTGTGTGCGACACGAGCAATACGGATGGGGAGCCGGCCGGGCGGTTTGGCGTCAGAGGGCGTCCTTGGGGCGTCCGGCGAGGAGGACATTGTGAGCGAGCAGCAAGAGATCGGCACGGTCGTCAGCGATCTGGCGGTGCGCAGGCGTGACTCCCTTGGTCTCACCCCGCGGCAACGCAAGATCCTCGAGGTGATCCGTGACTCGGTCCAGCAGCGCGGGTATCCGCCGTCCATGCGCGAGATCGGCGAGGCCGTCCAGCTCACCAGCACCTCCAGTGTGTCCCACCAGTTGACCGCACTGCAGCGCAAGGGCTATCTCCGCCGTGACCCGCACCGTCCCCGCGCACTGGAGGTCCGCCTGCCCGGCGAGCCGGCGCTGTGGGTCGACCCCGTCGCGCCCGGCGAGGACGAACAGCTCGTGACCCGCCCGACGGCCGCGTTCGTCCCCCTGGTCGGCCGCATCGCCGCCGGTGGCCCCATCCTTGCCGAAGAGCGGGTCGAGGACGTCTTCGCCCTGCCCAAGCAGCTCGTCGGCGAGGGCACGCTGTTCCTGCTCCAGGTCGCCGGAGACTCGATGATCGACGTCGCCATCGCCGACGGCGACTGGGTGGTCGTGCGCCAGCAGCCGGTGGCCGACAACGGCGACATCGTCGCCGCCATGATCGACGGCGAGGCCACGGTGAAGACCTTCAAGCGCAAGGACGGCCACGTCTGGCTGGTGCCGCACAACGCCAACTACGACCCCATCCCCGGTGACGAGGCGACCGTCTTGGGCAAGGTCGTCGCGGTCCTGCGCAAGCTCTGACCGCCGCCCCCGCCTCTCGCGATTCCCCGTCCACGCCTGAGCGCTCACCTCTTCCGGTGAGCGCTCAGGCGTTTCGCATGCCGGCCCGGCCGGTGCACGCCCGGCGGGTCAGGGAACGATGTTGACGAGCTTGGGCGCCCGCACGATCACCTTGCGCGGCGCGCCGTCGAGGTAGGCCCGCACCTTCTCCGAGGCGAGCGCGAGCTCCTGCAGATCGGCCTCGGAGATCGTCGGCGCGACCTCCAGGCGGTCTCTGACCTTGCCCGCGACCTGCACGACGCAAGTGACCGACTCGCGCACCAGCAGGGCGGGGTCTGCGACCGGCCAGCCGCCGCGGACGATCGTCGGGCCGTGGCCCAGCCGCTCCCAGCCCTCCTCGGCCACGTACGGCGTGACCAGCGACAGCATGACGGCCAGCGCCTCGGCGGCCTCCCGCACGGCGGGGTCGGCCGCGCCGGGGCCCGCGTCGATGGCCCGGCGCGCGGCGGTGGTCAGTTCCATCATGCGGGCGATGGCCACGTTGAAGTGGTAGGACTCGATCAGCCGGGTGACCTCGTCGATGGCGCGGTGGGTGACCTTGCGCAGCTCCAGGTCGCCGGCGGCGGGGTCCACGCCCGGCGCGGAGGCCGCGCCGGCCTCGGCCATGACGCGGAACGCCCGGGCCAGGAACTTCTGCGAGGCGCCCGGCGAGACGGCCGCCCAGTCGATGTCGTCCTCCGGGGGACCGGCGAACAGCATCGTCAGACGGACCGCGTCCACGCCGAAGTTGTCGATCTGCTCGCCCAGGTCGACGCCGTTGCCCAGGGACTTGGACATGCCCTTGCCCTGGTTGATGACCTCGCCCTGGTTCAGCAGGCGCACGAACGGCTCGGTGAAGTCGACCATGCCCATGTCGTGCAGGACCTTGGTGAAGAACCGGGAGTACAGCAGGTGCAGCACGGCGTGCTCGGAGCCGCCGACGTACTGGTCGATCGGCCCCCAGCGGCGCACCTGCTCGACGTCGAACGGCCCGTCCTCGTAGTGCGGCGAGCAGTAGCGCAGGTAGTACCAGGAGGAGTCGACGAAGGTGTCCATCGTGTCGGTGTCGCGCTGGGCGGGGCCGCCGCACTTGGGGCACTCGACGTTGACCCACTCGGTGGCGCTCGCCAGCGGCGAGACCCCCTTGGGGGCCAGCGCCTCGCCGCGCAGGTCGGGCAGCGTGACCGGCAGCTGCTCGTCCGGGACGGGCACCTCGCCGCAGTCGGGGCAGTGGATGATCGGGATCGGCGTGCCCCAGAAGCGCTGGCGCGACAGCAGCCAGTCGCGCAGGCGGTAGTTCACCGCCGCGCGCCCGGCGTCGCGCTCGTCCAGCACCTCGATGATGCGGGCGATGGCCTCGGTCTTGGACAGGCCGTCCAGCGGCCCGGAGTTGACCAGCGTGCCCTCGCCGGGCGTGGCCACGCCGGTCTCGCCGGGGTCGGCCAGTCCGGTGTGCACGACGACCCGCACGGGCAGGTCGAACTTCAGCGCGAAGTCCAGGTCGCGCTGGTCGTGGGCGGGCACCGCCATGATCGCGCCGTGGCCATAGCCGGACAGCACGTAGTCGGCGGCCCACACCGGCAGGCGCTCGCCGTTGACCGGGTTGACGGCGTAGCGGCCCAGGAAGACGCCGGTCTTCTCCTTGTCGGTGGCCAGGCGCTCGATGTCGGTCAGCTTGGCGACCTGGGAGCGGTAGGCCGTGAGCTCCGGCAGCCGCTCGGGGTCGCACAGTTCCTCGGCCAGCGGCGCGTCGGCGGCGACCACGAAGAACGTCGCGCCGTACAGGGTGTCGGGACGGGTGGTGTAGACGGTGACCGGCTCGTCGCGGCCCTCGATGGCGAACCGGACGTCGGCGCCCTCGGAGCGGCCGATCCAGTTGCGCTGCATGGTCAGGATGCGCTCGGGCCAGCCGCCCAGCTGGTCCATGTCCTGCAGCAGCCGGTCGGCGTACTCGGTGATCTTGAAGTACCACTGGGTCAGCTCGCGGCGCACGACGTCGGCCCCGCACCGCTCACAGCGCCCGGCGACGACCTGCTCGTTCGCCAGCACCGTCTGGTCCTGGGGGCACCAGTTGACCAGGCCGCCCTTGCGGTAGGCCAGGCCGCGCTCGAAGAAGCGGTTGAACAGCCACTGGTTCCAGCGGTAGTACTCGGGGTCGCTGGTGTGCAGGCGCCGGGACCAGTCGAAGGAGATGCCGTACCTCTTGAACGAGGTGGCCTGGGTCTCGATGTTGGCGTAGGTCCACTCGGCGGGGTGGGCGTTGCGCTTGATCGCGGCGTTCTCGGCCGGCAGGCCGAAGGAGTCCCATCCGATGGGGTGCAGCACGTTGTCGCCGCGCTGGAGCCAGTAGCGCGCGACGACGTCGGCGATGGCGAAGACCTCGCCGTGCCCCATGTGGAGGTCGCCGGAGGGGTAGGGGAACATGTCGAGCAGGTACTTGCGCGGACGCGCGTCATCGGCGTCCTCGTTCGCGCGGAAGGCGTCCAGTTCCTCCCACCGGGCCTGCCACTTCTCCTGCAGCGCCTGCGGATCGTACTGCTCGTCACTCACGGCCATGTCCCTCGGATCGACTCAGCGCGGATGGCTGGACCAAAAAGAAACCCCTCGTGGGCACGAGGGGCAGCCGCGTCGACCGGTGTCTCAGCTCGGTCGGCGCGGCCCGCTAAGAAGCAGGGTCCTGCCACGCATAGCTCAAGGGTAGCGCAGCGGGCAATCGCTCTTCATGGCCTTCCGGCGGCACCCCTGATAACCCCGGGAAAACGGGCAGGCGGCGGACCAAAGGTGATAGATCCGTTGTGACCTCATATGTCCCTTTAGTTTACCCTTTTCGCGTGGCGAACTCGTATGAACCGGCACGTGGCCCCAATGTCGCGGAAGAGAGCCTGCCGATGCAGGACCCTCCGACCGACCCGACAGGCCTGCAGTTCAGGGGAGCTTTCTCGGATTCTCCTGCGGAGACCCCCGCTCCGCATGAGATCATGCCGAGCACCCCCAATCCGGGCATGATGTCGGGAGGTTCGCCAGCAATGGCTCCTGAGCAGTCCAGCCGGTCCACGCGACCCCCAGCGTGGCCGGAGATGCCGCCTCCTCCCCCTCCCCCATCGCCCTCGGTGTTCGACCCGGCGCCCTACGGCGGCCGCGCCGCCGACCCCCTCTCGCCCGGAGAGGGGCATCAGTACGGCGCCCCCGCCCCTCGCGACACCGCCACGCAGACGGCCTTCCCGCCTCCGCCGCCGCTCGCCGACCCGCCGTTCTCCCCCCAGCCCACCGGGCCCCAGCAGTACAACCCCCAGTCCACCGGACCGCAGTACACCTCTCAGCCCACGGGGCCGCAGCAGTACACCCCGCAGCCCGGCGCGCCGCAGCAGTACACTTCCCAGCCGACCGGGCCGCAGTACACCTCCCAGCCCTCCGGGCCGCAGTACACCCCGCATCCGACCGGGCCGCAGTACACCCCGCAGCCGACCGGGCCCCTGCCGCACGGCCCCTCGACCGGCCCGCAGCAGCCGCACACCCCGCACCCCGGCTCCGCTTCCGGGCCTCAGCGGCAGGCGGCCGCCGGTCCGCAGGCCTACGCCCCCGCCGGCGACCAGCGGTACACGCCTTCGCCCACCGGCCCGCAGGGGTACGCCCCCTCGCCGTCCGGTCCCCAGCAGGCGCCCGGCCGCCAGGCCCCGCCCGCGACCGGCCCGCTCCAGGCGCCGACGGGCGCGTACGTCCCGGCCGGCACCGAGACCACCATGCGGGTGCCCGGCCCGGCCGCGCCCGAGGCCCCGCCGGGACGTCGTCACGCCGCCCCGGACGACCCCGCCGACCCCTACAAGCCGTTCGTCACCGCCGGGCAGATCAGCGGGCCCAAGACCCCTCCCCCGGAGCGCCAGCAGGAGCTGTGGAACACCGTCTTCGGCGAGAACTACGACGCGATGGGCGAGGAGGGCGACGACGAGGCCGGCAACGGCAGGCGCGTATGGCTGCCGGCGCTGGTCGCCTCGGTCCTGGTCGCCCTGGTGGCGGCCCTGCTGTGGGCGTTCCTGGTGGGCCCGCTGAGCGGCTCGGGCGGGAACGGCTCCACCGCCTCCGGCGATCCCTCCCCCAAGAGCACCGCCAAGGCCTCCACCTCCGGCAAGGGGGGCACCGGCACCACCAAGCCGCAGTCGATCGGCCGGCTGCCCAGGTATCGCGGCCAGGCCTCGCCCCGCACGGGCATCCTCACCGACAAGGCCGCCGGCCTCAGCGTCGTGCGCCTCGGCGGGCCGTGGCGGCTGGACCTTCGCTCCCAGCACGTCCAGGAGACCTACGGCTACACCACGCGCCAGTACGTCGCCGCGGGCACCGACCCGGCGGGCAAGCCGCAGTTCGCGCACGTCATGACGGGCCGGCTTCCCGCGGCCCTGGCCTCGAAGTACGACGCGGCCAAGCCGGACGACCTGGCTCCGGTGATCAGTTCGGTGGCCTTCTCCGCGCGCAACAAGTTCTTCCCGGCGGGCAACAAGATCGTCAAGACCGCCGAGCAGAAGGTCGCCGCCGGCGGGCACCCAGCGCGCCTCGCCGCCTACCAGGTCATGGCGGGCGACGCCAAGACGACGCTGGTCGTCGCCGCGGTGAGCACGGGGGCCGATCTGCCGGTGATCGTCTACATGGCGGTGCCGGACGGCAAGAAGGAACTGCTGCCCGACGTCAACACCGTGTTCTCCTCGATCAGGCCGGCCTCCTGACGGCGAAGCCGGGCGTCACACCGACGACGGGTCCCCGGGTGAGTCGCCCGGACGCGCGGGTGCGGCAGATGGGGGTGTGCCAGGTCGGAAGAGGCCGGCGACGGCCGCGGCGAGGAGGGGCAACCCGGCCACCATTGCGGCGATCATGAGCCATGGCGTGTCGAAGCCCACCCGTGGCTCCGCCTCCCAGTCGGAGTCGCCCGTCATCGGCCACGCCAGGAGCAGGCCGATGACGCACCCGGCGGCGGCGCCCAGCACCGCGCCGAAGGCCGCGCCGAGCGCCGCGTGGCTCGCGATGAGCAGCCTCAGGGTCGTCCGGGAGCCGGCGCTGATGCGCAGCCGCACGCGTCTCGCCCGGGGGCCGGTGGCGGTCGTGGCGAGCGCGCCCCCGAGGGCGGCGAGGATCCCCGCCAAGGCGAAGACCCGCCAGGCGTTCGATGGCTGGAATCCCCGCTCGAGATGGGTGGGCTCGGCGCCGCTCAGCCGACGGTCGAGCCGCTCCTGTTCCACCGGCGAGACCCGGTGGTGTGTGGGGTCGATGATCAGTTCGTCCGGCTCCAGGTCATAGCCGAGGGCTCGAACGGCCTCCGCCGGCAGGAAGACGTTCTCCACCCGCGGGTCGGGGGCTCTGACGACGATCGCCGGAATGGTCATGTCCTTCGAGGTGTCGGTGCCGAAGGAGGTGAACCTGACCGACAGCCGGTCGACGGCCACCTCGTGCGCGGTGACGAGTACGGCCGAATTCGCGTCGTAGGGTGTCGAGGGGTCTCCCGTCAGATAGCGGAGCAGTGCCTGGTCACCGATGAGGGTGTCCAGGTCACCGATGAAGGTGTCGGGATGGCCGGTCCGGCCCTGCGCCACATCGACGATCGGCTCGACGGTGCCGCTGTCACCACGGAGGTCGCCGCGCTCCAGCGGGCGATCGACCTGCGTGATCGGCACTCCGGGCAACTCCTGCTGGACGGCCGTTCGCACGTTCGCCGGATCTTGGTCCGAGCGCAGCGGCACCAGGAGGGCGCCCGGCCGGCCACTCGGCTCGTACCACGCCCGGCCCTGGGCGTTCTCGGCGGCCGCGGCGATCATGAATGTAGTCGCGAAGGCCGTCGCGATGATGATCACGGCGACCGCCGGACCGGTTCTGGCGCGATGACCGGCCAGGTCGTGGGCCGCCGGCCGAATCGGCGCGGGCAGCCGCGCCGACCAGCGCCCGAGGATGCCGAGCAGCCACGAGATGAACGGTCCCAGACCGAGGACGAACAATGCACCGCCCATGATGACCGCCGCGGCGAACATGGCCAACCCGAAGTCGTCATAGATCGTGTCCTCGTGCGTGGACCACGCCCCCAGGGCCATCACCGTGCCACCGGCCGCCGACAGGGCCGCTCCCCAGAGCAGGTAGCTCCGGTCTACGCGGGTGTGCCGGCCGGGTGGAGCCGACTGCGCCGCGAGCACGATGGAGCCGCAGGCGAGCGCCGTTGAAATGCCCAGAAGCAGCAGGAGCCCAAGGATCACGAAAAAATCATAGATAGTTGGCTTTGCCCCGTCCTGAGGAATGGTGCGGTGTTCTCACGCCTTCGCGGCGTCTTTGGCGGGCTCTCCGGACGGCCGCCTTCCCTAGGAGCGGCCGCGTGCGGCGCGGCCGGGCGGTCAGAAGTCGCAGGGCAGGTGCTTGACGCCGTTGATGAAGCTGGAGAACAGCCGCTGGGGGCGGCCCGCCTCGATGCGCGGCACGCGGTGGAGCAGCTCGCGGAACATCAGGGTGATCTCGCGGCGGGCCAGGTGGGCGCCCAGGCAGAAGTGCGGGCCGGGGCCGCCGAAGCCGACGTGCGGGTTCGGGTCGCGGGTGATGTCGAACCGGTAGGGGTCGGCGAACACGGCGGCGTCCCGGTTGGCCGACCAGTAGTACAGCACCGTCTTCTCGCCCTTGTGGTAAGTCGTGCCGTTCAGCTCGATGTCACGGGTCACCTTGCGCCGCATGTAGTTCACCGGCGAGGCCAGCCGGACGATCTCCTCCACCGCCTTGGGCGCGTGGCCCTCGACATCGGTCAGCCAGCGCGCCTTCTCGGCGGGGTTGCGCGTGAGCAGCAGCAGGCCCTGCGAGATGGCGTTCCTGGTGGTCTCGTTGCCGGCCACGACGAGCAGGATGAAGAACGACCCGAGCTCCTGCATGGTGAGCCGCTCGCCGTCGACGTTGGCGTTGACCAGCGAGGAGGTGAGATCGCCCGTGGGGTTCTCGGCGCGGAAGGCGGCGAGGTCCTGCACGAGCTGCTGGAGCTCCATCCCCGCGGTGAGCAGGGCGCTGACGATCTCGTCCTGGTCGCCGGAGGGCACGTACTCGGGGTCGGAGGCGCCGAGGATGACGTTCGACCGGTCGAAGACGTACCCGTAGTCCTTCTCGGGGATGCCCATCATGTCGCAGATGATCTTCAGGGGCAGGCGGGCGGCCACCTCGGTGACGAAGTCGCAGCCGGGCCCCTTCTCCAGCAGCTCGTCCACGATGCGGGCGGCCGCGGCCTGCACGTCCTCCTCGAACTTCTGGATCATCTTCGGCGTGAAGGCCCGCGAGACGATGCGCCGCAGCCGGGCGTGCCGCGGGTCGTCCATGTTGATCATCGAGCCGAAGTACTCGGCGAACTCGGCGGGCATGTCGGCGATGTTGGTGGCGCCGCCCTCGCCCGAGCTGAACACCTCCGGGTTGCGGCTGATCGCCAGGACGTCGGCGTGCCGGACGATCGCGTGGTACCCCTCGCCCTGGGGCGCGAACGACAGCTCCGGCTCGGCGAAGAAGACCGGGGTCTCACGGCCGCGCAGCAGCTCGAAGGCGTGCTCGCGCTCGGCCATCGGCCGTGCCCAGAAGTCCCAGTCGGACAGGTCGATCTGGTCGTAGGAGGTGATCGGTCGGCGGCCGGGGGGTGTTTCCACGCTCATGCTTCCATGATTGAGAGAAGTGCTCACTTACGTCAAACCGCGCGCGATCTTCCAGCGGCCGCGGGCGCTCAGCGGGTCCGGTAGGACATGTGCTTGATGCCGTTGATGAAGTTGGACAGCAGGTAGTCCGGCTCGCCGGTGGCCCGGATGCCGGGCAGGCGGGTGAACAGCTCGCGGAACATCACCGTGATCTCCCGCCGGGCCAGGTGGGCGCCCAGGCAGTAGTGCGGGCCCGGGCCGCCGAAGCCGACGTGCGGGTTGGGGTCGCGGGTGATGTCGAAGACGTCGGGGTCGTCGAACACCGTCTCATCCCGGTTGGCCGAGTTGTAGAACAGCAGCACCTTGTCGCCCTTGGTGTAGTGCTGCCCGTTCATCTCGTGGTCGCGGGTCAGCGTGCGGCGGAACTGGATCACCGGGGTGGCGTGCCGCACGACCTCATCGACCGCGCCCGCGACGCGGGCGTCGAAGTCGCCCAGCAGCAGCTCGCGCTGGCCGGGATTGTCGGTGAACAGCTTCAGGCCGTGGGAGATGGCGTTGCGCGTGGTCTCGCTGCCGGCCACGACCAGCAGGATGAAGAACGACCCGAGTTCCTGGGAGGTCAGGTGCTCCTCGCCGTTGACCAGCATGCCGGTGAGGTCCTCGACGGGCACGCCCCGGCGCTCGCGTCCGAGCCGGCGGGCCAGCGCGCTGAGCTCGTGCCCGGCGCGCAGCAGCTTGGCCAGGCCCCGGGCGACGTTCCACCGGCTGATGTCGGGACGGATGCCGCTGTACTCGGCGTCGGCGTTGCCCAGGATGATGTTCGTGTTCCGGAACACCATTTCGTGATATTTCGCGGGAATGCCCATCATGTCGCAGATCACCTGCACGGGCAGGCGCGCGGCGATCTGCAGCACGAAGTCGCCCGGCCCCTCGGCGACGGCCCGGTCGACGATCTCACGGGCCGCCCGGGCGAGGTCCACCTCCATCTTCCGCAGGATCTTCGGAGTGAAGGCCCGGGAGACGATGCGCCGCAGCCGCGCGTGCGCCGGATCGTCCATATTGATCATCGAGCCGAAGTAGACGGCCAGCCACCTCGGCATGTCCGGGATGCTGTTGGCCGTGGGCTCGCTGCTGAACACCCCCGCCGCGCGGCTGGCCTCGGTGACGTCCGCGTGCCGCACCAGCGCGTAGTAGCCGGGCCCGTGCCCGATGAACGGGATCTTGTTCTCCCGGACGAACACCGGCCGCTCCAACTCCCGCAGCCGCCGGAACGCCTCCTCCCGACGGCGCGGCGGCAACCCCCAGAACGGGATCTCCGACAGGTCGACGCCGGTCAGGTCCGCGGTCATCTCACGCCCCGCGGATCAGGTCGGCCGCCCGCTCGGCGATCATGATGGTCGGGGCGTGGGTGTGGCCGCGGTTCAGCATCGGCATGACCGAGGCGTCCACCACGCGCAGCCCCGGCACGCCGATGACGCGCAGCGAGGGGTCCACCACCGCGTCGTCCTCGATGCCCATCTTGCAGGTGCCCGCCGGGTGGTACAGCGTCTCGGAGCGCTCGCGGACGTACCGGGCGAGCTCCTCGTCGGTCCGCGCGCCCTCGTAGGGCTTCATCGGCGCGCCGGCGTACGGCGCGAGCGCCGTCGTGGCGAACGCCTCCTGCGCCCTTCTCAGCCCGGCCACCATCCGGCGCACGTCGGCCTGCGCGGTCAGGTAGCGCGGGTCGATCACCACGTCCCGGCCGTCCAGGGTGATCCGCCCGCGGCTCTCGGGCTGGAGCAGGATGACGCCGATGGTGATCCCGTGCCCGGGCGGCGGGGTGAGCCCGTGGTCGACGAACGGCGCCGGGGCGAACAGCAGCTCGATGTCCGGGGCGGGCTCCTCGGGGGAGGTCCGGACGAAGGCCACCGCCTCTCCGACGTTGGAGGTCAGCAGGCCGTCGCGGCGCAGCAGGTAGCGGGCGAGGTTGCCGAGCGACTCGGCGCCGGCCAGGGTGACCGGCCGGGGGCACTCCAGCATGACCGCCGAGGCGAGGTGGTCCATCAGGTTGCGCCCGACTCCGGGCAGCTCGTGCCGCGGCTCGACCCCGGCGGCCCGCAGCGCGTCGGGGTCGCCGATGCCCGAGAGCATGAGCAGGTGCGGCGAGCCGATCGCCCCGGCCGACACGATGACCTCCTTGCCCGCGCTCACCCGGCGGCCCCCGCCGTACTCCACGCCCGTCGCCCGGCCGTCCTCGTCCAGCAGGAGGCGCTCGGCCTGCGCGGCGGTGAGCACGGTCAGGTTGGGGCGGCCCATCGCGGGCCGCAGGTAGGCGTCGGCGGCGCTCCAGCGGCGTCCCCGGTCCTGGGTGACCGGCGTCGGGGAGAAGCCCTCGTTGGAGGGGCCGTTGAGCTCCTCCAGGCGGGTGAGCCCCATCTCCTCGCAGGCGCGCAGGAACGCCTGGGTGGTCACGTTGGGGGCGCGCAGCTCGGAGATGTAGGTCGGGCCGTCGGTCCCGTACACCTCGCCGTGATTGGAGCCGACCCGCCGCTCCGAGCGCCGGAAGTACGGCAGGACCTCCTCGTAGGACCAGCCGGGCAGGTTCCAGCCGTCGTAGTCGGCCCGGTGACCGCGCACCCACATCTGGGCGTTCATCGACGAGGAGCCGCCCAAGGTCCTGCCGCGGGGCCAGTACAGTCTGCGCCCGCCCATCTCCTTCTGCTCGGCGGTGGTGAAGTCCCAGTCGTAGGGGGTCTTGAACAGCTTGGAGAAGGCGGCGGGCACGCGGATCTCGAACTTGCGGTCGGCCCCGCCGGCCTCCAGCAGCGCCACCCGCACCGAGGGGTCCGCCGAGAGCCGGTTGGCCAGGACGCAGCCGGCCGAGCCCGCTCCGACGATGACGTAGTCGTACTGCATGGGGGCCTCCGGGGGGACGTGATCGGCTCCCACCGTACTTACGCCCGCGCGCCGCCCCGCGTCCACGCTCGTTACCGGATAGTAGCTATCGGCTGGCAAGATGACGCCGACCCCCTGCGAGCGCCACCGCGCCGTACGCGCCGGGGCGCCGGCAGCACGAGGAGATCGCCATGCTCAACCTTTCCGTCATCCTGGAGGACAGCGCACGGGAGCGTCCCGACCGCACGGCCGTGGTGTTCGGAGACCTGCGCATGTCCTATGCCCTGGTGAACTCCCTGGCGGACCAGGTGGCGGGCCTGCTCGCCTCGCGGGGCATCGGCAGGGGCGACAAGGTCGCGCTCGCCTGCCCGAACCTGCCCTACTTCCCGATCGTCTACTTCGGCATCCTCAAGGCCGGCGCGACCGTCGTCCCGCTCAACGTGCTGCTCCAGGCCCGCGAGATCGCCTACCACCTGCGCGACTCGCGGGCCAAGGCGCTGTTCTGCTTCGAGGGCACCCCCGAACTGCCGCTCGGCCGGCGCGGCCACGAGGGGTTCCGCGAGGCGGTCGCCGAGGGCGGGCCCGACGCGGACGGGTTCTTCATCCTGCCCGCCACCCCGCTCGGCACCGAATCGGGCATCGAGGGCGTCCCGACCCTCTGGACGGCGCTGAGTGGGCTCCCCGGCCGGTTCGAGACCGTGGCCACCGCTCCGGAGGACACCGCCGTGATCCTCTACACCAGCGGCACCACAGGGCAGCCCAAGGGCGCCGAGCTCAGCCACCAGAACATGCTGCTGAACGCCGTGGTCTCCGACGAGATGTTCGAGCTGACCGGCGACGACGTCTTCCTGGCCGCCCTGCCGCTGTTCCACTCCTTCGGCCAGACCGTCATCATGAACGCCGGCTTCCGCCGCCGGGCCGCCCTGGTGATGGTGCCGCGCTTCGAGCCGGCCGCGGCGCTGGCGCTGATGCGCGAGGAGCGCGTGACCATGTTCGCGGGCGTGCCCACCATGTACTGGGCGATGCTCACCTCGGTGCACGCGGACGGCGCCGAAGTGCCCTCCACCCTGCGTACGGCGGCCTCGGGCGGCGCGTCGCTCCCCGTGGAGGTGCTCAAGGACTTCGCCAAGACCTTCGGCCTGCCGGTGATGGAAGGCTACGGGCTGTCGGAGACCTCTCCGGTGGCGAGCTTCAACCAGCGCGGCCGGCCCGCCAAGCCCGGGTCGATCGGCACCCCGGTCTGGGGTGTGGAGATGAAGCTGATCGACCCGGCGTGGAACACCGTCGAAGGCGAGGGGCCGGGCGAGATCGCGATCCGCGGGCACAACGTCATGAAGGGCTATCTCGGCCGGCCGGAGGCCACCGCCGAGGTGACGAAGGACGGCTGGTTCCGCACCGGGGACATCGCCACCCGCGACGCCGACGGCTACTACTTCATCATCGACCGCGTCAAGGACATGATCATCCGCGGCGGGTTCAACGTCTATCCGCGCGAGCTGGAAGAGGTGCTGATGACCCACGAGGCGGTCTCCCTGGCCGCCGTCGTCGGCGTCCCGCACGGCTCCCACGGCGAGGAGATCAAGGCGTACGTGATCCGCAGGCCGGGCGCGACCGTCACCGAGGACGAACTGCTCGCCTGGTGCAAGGAGAACATGGCGGCCTACAAGTACCCGCGGCTGGTGGAGTTCCGCGAGTCGTTCCCGATGACGGCCAGCGGCAAGATCCTCAAGCGCGAGCTGCGCTGACGGCCCCGGCCCGCCGGCGTCACGGGCATCGGCATCACGGGCATCGGGAGCACGGATCCCGGCCGCCGCAGAGCAGGGACTCCAGGCACGCGACCTCCCCAAATTCGGGCAAAACAACAAGGAGGCGGGTCGAAGGATCTCCCCTGAACTGGAGGCGATGCCATGGACGTCCGCGATCACATGCGGCGGGTCCCCGAACTGGACAGGTTTCCCAGCGTGGACGAGATGGGCGCCGAGCTGGACGAACTGGCCGCCCGCTACCCAGGCCTGGTACAGGTGCGCCGCATCGGCGCCTCACGCCTGGGCGAGCCGCTGCGGGCGCTCACCGTCGGCGACGGGGACCGCGACGCGCTCATCATCGGCGGCCCGCACCCCAACGAGCCGATCGGCTCGCTCACCGTCAGCCACCTGACCCGTCTGCTCTGCCAGGACGCCGCCCTGCGCGAAGGGCTCGGCTACCGCTGGCACCTGATCCCGTGCGTCGACCCCGACGGCGCCCGCCTCAACGAGGGCTGGTACGCCCGCCCCGGCGACCGGCGCCACTACGCCCGGCACTTTTACCGGCCCGCCTGGCGCGACCAGGTGGAGTGGACCTTCCCGATCTCCGGCGAGGGCTACGCGTTCGACCGCGCCCTCCCCGAGACCGAGGCGCTGATGCGGCTCATGGACCAGGTGCGGCCGGCCTTCGTCTACTCCCTGCACAACGGCGAGTACAGCGGCGCCTTCTTCTACCTCAACCACCACGACCCGGTCCTCGCCGCCCGGCTCACCGAACTGCCCGCCCTGGAGGGCATCCCGCTGCACCACGGCCAGCCCGAGCTGCCCGGCTCGGTCGCCATCGCCCCGGCCGTCTACCCCACCCCCGGCGGGCCGGGTCAGGCCAGGATCTTCGGCTCCGGCGGCGGCAGCGCCGACTACGCCGCGAGGTTCGGCGCGCTGCACCTGATCACCGAGTTGCCGTACTGGGCCGACGAGCGCGTCTGCGACCCCAGCCCAACGGCCACCTCCTACGGCGAGGTCATCAAGGCCGGGCTCGCCGAGCAACGCGAGGCCATCGACGTCCTCAGCGCGATCATGGCGGCGGTGCGGGCCGACCTCACCGTCCACTCGCCCTTCCGCCGCTCCGTCGAGGACATGCTCGACACCTACCGCAGGTTCGCCGACGTGTGGGAGGGCCTGCCCGGCGTCGAGCGCCCGGCGACCGTCGCCGAGCAGTTCGGCAACCGGCAGACTCTGCACATGCGCCGATTACGCTCCTGCGGGACCTTCCGCCGCATGCTGCACGCCGAGGTCGCCGCCGGCAACCTCACCCCCGCCATCCGGGCGCAGCGGGAGCGGCTGGGCGAGCTGTTCGACGCCTGGTACGCCGAGGCCGACGCCGAGTCGGGCGGACGGCCGATCGCCATCCGCAAGCTGGTCGCGGTCCAGCTCGCCGCCGGCCTCGTCGCCGCCGAACACCACGCCCGGCGCTGAGCGGTCACGCACTCCTCTGAGCCGTCCGGTCACGTGCGGAACCGTGGCACGTACGCCGCCGTGGCACGTACGCGGCCGGGCACGTGCTGGGAGAAGGCGGCGGCCCGCCCGGGCTCCTCAGGGGAGGCCGGACGGGCCGTCGTCACGTGATCGCGCCGGGCGCCGATCAGGGCCAGTCGAGCGCGGGCCGCAGCGGGACGCCCGACTCGCCCCGGTCGCCGAGCTTCACGCCGAGCACCTGGTGGAGCTGCACCTTGTTGCGCTCGAAGCCGACGATGCAGCCGGCCATGTAGAGCCGCCACACCCGCGCCGTGCCGGAGCCGACCTCCTCGACCGCCTCGTCCCAGTGGGCGTCGAGGTTGGCGCACCACTTCTCGAGGGTCTTGGCGTAGTGCTCGCGGAGGTTCTCCTCGTGCCGGATCTCGAAGCCGGTGTCCTCCATCTCGCGGACGAGATGACCCACCGACTCGAGCTCCCCGTCGGGGAAGACGTAGCGGTTGATGAAACCGCCCTTGTTGATCGTCCTCTCCTTGCCGGTCGGCCGGGTGATGCAGTGGTTGAGCAGCCGGCCGCCGGGCTTGAGCTTGCCGTACAGGAAGCCGAAGTAGCCGGGAAGCTGGTCCTTGCCGATGTGCTCGGTGAGGCCGATGGAGCTGACCGCGTCGAAGCCGGTCTCGGCGACGTCGCGGTAGTCCAGGTGGCGCACCTCGGCCAGCTCCGACAACCCCGCCTCGGCGATGGCCTTCTGCGCCCACTCGGCCTGCTGGCGCGACAGCGTGACCCCGAGGCCCTTGACCCCGTAGTGCTTGGCCGCGTGCATCACCATGCCGCCCCAGCCGCAGCCGACGTCCAGCAGACGCATGCCCGGCTTGAGGGCGAGCTTCTTGGCGACCAGGTCGAACTTGGCGAACTGCGCCTCCTCCAGCGAGGAGCCCTCCTCGGGGAAGGTCGCGCAGGTGTAAGCCATGGAGGGGCCGAGCACCCACTCGTAGAACCGGTTGGAGACGTCGTAGTGGTGGTGGATCGCCTCGGCGTCCCGCTGCTTGGCGTGGCGGCTGCCGAGCCTCGCCATGGCGCTGCGGCGGACCTCCTGCGGGGGCGGCGGCACCCGCATGAGCAGCGGCTTGACCCCCAGCGAACGCGCGACGGAGATCTTCTCCTTCACCGGCATGTCGTTGAGCGTGATCTGCGCCATCTCCGACAGCAGGGTGTACATGTCGCCGTGCACGTCGATGTGACCGGCGATGTAGGCCCTGGCAAGCCCCATCTCCCCTGGCGACTGCGCCAGGTAGGCCACCGCTATGGGCGACTTGACCTCGATGCGGACGGAAGCGCCCGACGGCCCGGCCTTGCTGCCGTCGTACGCCGCGAACTCGATGTTCGCGTCTGGCCCGACGATCTTCTCGAAGATCTGGGCGAGTGTCATGCGACCAACCTCCTCAACGCCCCCGTACGCATTTCTCATAGAGGTCGAGCAGCCGGGCGCCCGGGTCGTAGGCACGTTTGACCGGCCAGTAGGCGTCGCCGTTGTAGAGACGCCAGAACTCCTCACGGGGGTAGAACGATGTCGAGTACAGGGACTTGTGGCCGCCCAGGTCGTGCACGGAGTTCTCGATCAGCCGGTTGTGGTAACCGTCGGCCTGTCCGCGCGGGAGGGCGACCATGCCCCAGAACCCGAAGTTCACATAGAGCTTTCCCGGCTCCAGCGGGTACAGCGGCCACTCGCCGGTGGCCTTCAGCGGGCACATCCACACGGGCGTCATGCCCACCTTGCCGTGGAAGAACTCCAGGAAATCGGCGCCTCGCTCGACCGGGACCTCCACGTCCTGGATGACCGACTCCTGTACCGGGTTGCCGCGCCACCGGTCCACGCGGGCCGTCACGCCGTACCTCTGGTCGAGCCCGACCAGCTTGCGGTAGACGTCCGAGCGCAGGTAGCGCCGCGGCATCAGGGAGCGCACCAGCGGCTGCTGCACGCCGAAGGCCCGCGAGCACCAGAACCAGTCGGTGTCCCAGCGCCACAGGTAGTCGCGGACGGTCAGCCAGTCGCGGGTGCGGGTGCGGATCGACTGGTAGTAGATGCGCATGCCGGTGTAGTCCGAGGCGTACGGCGCGCGGTCGGCGAACTGGCCGACGGTGATGTACATCTCGCCCGGCTCGAAGAACGTGCCGTCGACGAAGTCGACCTTCTCCCCTTCGTAGTGGCCACTGTCGCAGATCTCCTGCATGGCCAGCATGCACTTGGCGGCGTCGGAGAAGGGGATGTGCGTGAGCCGCACGTACGGCTTGACCGGTAGCAGCTTGATGCGCAGCCTCAGCGCGTAGCCCAGGGTGCCGTAGGAGTTGGGGAAGGCGTGGAACAGATCGCTGTGCTCGTTGTCGTCCCTGGCCACCACGACGCGGCCGTCACCGGTGAGGATCTCCATCTCCTCGACCGACTCGTGCGGCAGCCCGTGGCGGAAGCTGGAGGACTCGATGCCGAGCCCGGTGACCGCGCCGCCCAGGGTGATCGTCTTGAGCTGCGGGACGACGTACGGCATGAGGCCGGCCGGGAGCGTGGCGTCCACCAGGCGCTCGTAGGTCGTCATGCCCTGGACCTCGGCGGTCCTGCTCTCCGGGTCCACCTGGATCACCTTGTCCAGGTCGCGCGCGGTGAGCTTGGCCGTCTTGCCCGGCTCACGGAACCGGAACAGGTTCGTGGTCGGCTTCGCCAGCCTCGGAGAGGCTCCGTCCGGGAGGGCGGTGTAGGACTCCCTGATCTGCTCCACAGCCGCTCGATGGGCTGTCATCTGGGCGGTCGTCCTCACCGTGCGATCTGGCATGCCACCACCCCCTATAACTAAGTGCGTGGAGATCGACGCTACGACGCTATCTCCTGTCTTGACCATCGACCAGAGTAGACACGTTAAACCCGCGCAAACTCCCGACCCCCCTTCAAAGCGTTGTGGCACAAGGGTTAGCGTCATGTTCGCAGGTGAGGGGCGGGGCGGTGGGAACCGTTCTCACCAAGCGTTTGCTTGCTACCGCGATGGGGACTATCGTCGGCATCGCACCCGAGGAGAACAGCGATGAGCACGAACGGCGCCCCGGACCCCCATAACCCCCCGGCACCGCACAACGCCCCCAAAACGCCCCCTCTTCCTGCCTCCACCACCTCGGCCGGAGCCGCCGACGACTCCCCTGCTCCTCCTGCTGCCGGCAGCCCCCAAGCCGCTACTCCCGAAGGATCCCCGGCCGCCCCGGAAAACGGCCCCACTCCTGCTCCCACCTCCGCCTCCGCGTCCGGCCCCGGCCCTATCTCCGCCTCCGCTTCTGGCCCTGCCTCCGCCTCCGCGCCCGGCCCGGCCCCCGCCTCCGGGAGCGGCTCTCAGGGCGGACCGCTCGCCGGGGTGCGCGTGCTGGAACTCGCAGGGCTCGCGCCCGGGCCCTTCGCGGGCATGATGCTGGCCGACCACGGCGCCGAGGTGCTCAGGGTCGACCGCGTCTCCACCGTCGCCAGGAGCGGCGACCGCCCCCGCCCCGACGTCATGGACCGCGGCAAGCGCACCATCGGCCTGGACCTGAAGTCCCCCGACGGCGTCGCCGCGTTCAAGCGGATGGCCGCGACCGCCGACGTCGTCATCGACGTCTTTCGCCCCGGCGTGGCCGAGCGCCTCGGCATCGGCCCCGCCGACCTGCACGCCGTCAACGAGCGGCTCGTGTACGGCCGCATGACCGGCTGGGGCCAGGACGGCCCGCTCGCGCCGACCGCCGGGCACGACATCGGCTACATCGCCATCGCCGGCGCCCTGTCGATGCTCGGCCGCGAGGGCGACAAGCCCACTCCCCCGATCAACATCCTCGGCGACTTCGCCGGCGGAGGCCTCATGCTCGCCTACGGGGTGGTGCTCGCCCTGTTCGAGCGCGAGCGCACCGGTCGCGGCAAGGTCATCGACGCCGCGATGGTCGACGGGGCCGCCTCCCTGTTCGCGATGTTCTACCACACCGCCCAGAGCGGCCTGTGGGGCCCGCGCGGCACCAACCTGCTCGACACCGGCGCCCCTATGTACGACACCTACGAGACCGCCGACGGCCGGTACCTCGCGGTCGGCGCGCTGGAGCCCGCCTTCTGGAACGAGATGGTCACCCGCATGGGCCTGACCGACCTGCCCGACCGGGACGACCGCGCCAACTGGCCGCGGATCCGCGAACGGCTCGCCGCCGCCTTCAGGTCAAGGACACGCGGCGAGTGGGAGGCCGTCTTCGAGGGCTCGGACGCGTGCGTCACGCCCGTCCTGGACATGGGCGAGGCGGCCCGGCACCCGCACAACCTCGCCCGCGGCTCGTTCGTCGAGGTCGGCGGCGTCACCCAGCCGGCGCCCGCGCCCCGCCTGCTCGGCAGCGGCCGCGGCGACCTGGCGCAGGCCACCCGGCTGCACGACCTCACCTCCTGGGGCCTGTCCGACGAGCACGCCAAAGCCCTCCGCGCAGCCGACGTCCTCGCCTGACCCTCACCGGCAGCGTCCTCGCCCAACCCTCGCTCCGGCGTCCCCACCTGAACCCGAACCGGTAGCGTCCCCGCCTGAACCCGAACCGGCAACGTCATCGCCGACACCTCGCCCCGGCGTCCTGACTGAACCGTTCCGCCTGCGTCCTGGCCGAACCGCTACCGCCCGCGTTCCGGTTGAACCGTTACCGCCGAACCGCTACCGCCGGGGTCCTCGCCTGTACCCTCGCCGGCGGTGTCCTCGCCCGCTTCGGTGACCACCGGCCCCGCGCGGGCTCGGCTCACGCCTGGGCGCGGGCCTGGTCCATGCCGGCGGGGACGGGAGTGTGGCCTGGCAGAACCGCCAGATACAGATCGACCCCGGCCCGGTGGTGGACCTCCAGGTCGGTGGTGAAGGCCCGCGCCGGCACCCCGCCCGACTCGGTGTGCCGCCACACCTGCTGCCAGGCCTCGATGAGCGACTGCGGCATCGGGCCGTGCGCCTCGACCTTGAGCGCCTGGACGCCGGGCACACGCACCGCCACCATGCCCTCGGGCAACCCGGCCGCCGTGCGCACCGCCACCCCGACGACCTGGGTGTAGGCGCCCTGATGATCGCTCTCGTAGTCGATCATCACCGCGTAGAGATTCTCGTCGATGCGCCCCGGAACGTGGGCGAACGCGCCCGGAGCACCGGCCCGTCCCCACAGGACCGGCAGCTGCGCCCGCGAAGGATCGGCCTCCGCCGCGTTGCTGGTGCGCACGGCGTACCCGACGACGAGCACCTCCGGTCTGTCAACGATGATCATAACGCCTCCCCACTCGAGGGCCCCCCGCCTGCCCATCGCATCGCGCGGTCAATGCGGCCGGACCGGCCGAAGCCGACACGATCATCGCGCACAGAGGAGTGGGCAGGGGTGCCCGGTCAGATCATGTCGCACGGAGCACCCAGCTGACCTGGGAAGTCCCATTGTTTACCATGAATCGCCTAGGCTGGACCAACGTGCGATTCCTCAACGATCAGGCGCCGATCTACGACCTGACCTACAGCGACGTCTTCATGGTCCCGTCACGCTCGGCCGTCGGCTCGCGCCTCGCCGTGGACCTCTCGACCCACGACGGCACGGGCACCACGATCCCCATCGTGGTGGCGAACATGACAGCGGTGGCCGGCCGGCGCATGGCCGAGACCATCGCCCGGCGCGGGGGCATCACCGTCATCCCGCAGGACATCCCCATCGACGTCGTCGCCGACGTGATCGACTTCGTGAAGAAGCGCGACCTGGTGCACGACACCCCCATCACCCTCACCGCGCACGAAACCGTCGGCGAAGCCCTCAACCTGCTGCCCAAGCGGGCGCACGGCGCGGTCGTCGTCGTCGACTGGGACAACCGGCCGATCGGCGTCGTCACCGAGGCCGACTGCCACGGTGTGGACATGTTCACCCAGCTCTCCCAGGTGATGTCGGGCTCACCGCTCACCATCCCGGCCGGCACCGACCCGCGGGCGGCGTTCGAACTGCTGCACAACGGACGCCACCGCCTCGCCCCCGTCGTCGACGGGGAGGGCCGACTGGTCGGCGTCCTCACCCGCACCGGCGCGCTGCGCGCCACGCTGTACGAGCCCGCGGTGGACTCCCAGGGCCGCCTGCGCGTCGCCGCCGCCGTCGGCATCAACGGCGACGTCGCCGCCAAGGCCAAGGAACTGGTGGACGCGGGCGTCGACTGCCTGGTCGTCGACACCGCCCACGGCCACCAGGAGAAGATGCTCTCGGCGCTGGCCGCGGTGCGCGCCCTCGACCCCGGCGTCCCCGTCGCCGCCGGCAACGTCGTCACCGCGGCGGGCGTGCGCGACCTGGTCCAGGCCGGCGCCGACATCGTCAAGGTGGGCGTCGGGCCGGGCGCCATGTGCACCACCCGCATGATGACCGGTGTGGGACGGCCGCAGTTCTCCGCCGTCCTCGAATGCGCGGCCGAGGCCCGCGGGCTCGGCAGGCACGTGTGGGCGGACGGCGGCGTGCGCCACCCGCGAGACGTGGCCCTCGCTCTGGCCGCCGGCGCGTCCAACGTCATGATCGGCTCGTGGTTCGCGGGCACGTACGAGTCGCCGGGCGACGCGCGCACCGACGCCGACGGCCGGCGGTACAAGGAGAACTTCGGCATGGCCTCGGCCCGGGCCGTACGGCTGCGCACCGCCGAAGACACCCCCTTCGACCGTGCCCGCAAAGCCGTCTTCGAGGAAGGCATCTCCACCTCCAGGATGTACCTGGACCCGGTGCGGCCGAGCGTCGAGGACCAGATCGACGCCATCGTCGCCGGTCTGCGCTCGTCGCTCACCTACGCCGGCGCCACCTCCCTGGAGGAGTTCCACGACCGCGCCGTCATCGGCATCCAGAGCTCCTCCGGCTACTCCGAAGGCATGCCCCTCCACCAAAGCTGGTAGCCCCACCCCAACTCGCGCCCACGCCCTCGCACACCCGCACAGTGCCACGGCCACGCGCACAAGGACGCACAAGGACGCACAAGGACACGACCACGCGCACGGGGACAAGGAAGCCCAGAACCCAGCGAGAGGCCCACCGGCCTCTCGCCCTCCGCGGACCTCCAAACCGTCCACCGTCCGCCGGGCACCGTCCGCCCATCCCGCCACCCATTGCCCGGGCGTCGGACAACGCACCCAACCCCCGTGCCCCGTTGGCTCGACGCCGGCCAACGCGCCGAGCTCCCGTCACCTGTGGGCTGCAGGCCTGAGGGCGCCGAGGCGGTGGGTCCTGCGTACGGCGAATCCGGCGCCCCCGCTACGGCGGCCAACCGGTCAGGGTGACGTTGGGACGCTGCCTGGTGTACCGCCGTAACTCGGCGCCGATTAAGGAGTACAGGGCGATGAGTGAGGGTTGGGGGTGATGGCGGTGGGGGTGACGCGGTGGGTGATCGGTCGGTGATCGGTGGACGGCGCGTGATGCCGCGGGAGGAGTCGTCATTGTCGGTGGTGACGGCAGAGTGATAAGTCGCCTTCGCCGGGTAGTCCGGGTCGGCAGGTACCCCCTAGCCGCGGAGGCGAGATCTCATGATCGGTTCGTCACCCGAGCTGGCCGCGCCGTCCGCCATCGACCGGCGACTCCTGGTCAGCTACGACAACTATCCCGCCGCGCAGCGCGCGGTGGACACCCTTTCCGACGCCGGATACCCCGTGCAGAACGTGGCCATCGTCGGCAACGACCTGCGACTGGAAGAGCTGGTCACGGGACGGCTCACCAATCCCCGCGCGGCCCTCTCCGGAGCCATCAGCGGAGCCGTCTTCGGCCTCGTCGTGGGCCTGTTCCTCGGGCTGTTCACCACGACGACCGCCTCGTTCTTCGCCCTTGTGGTGTGGGCGATCCTGTGGGGCGCCGTGATGGGCGCCGCCTTCGGGTTCGCCGGCCACGCATTCAAGGGCGGCACCCGCGACTTCACCTCGCGCAGCGCCATCGTGGCCGGCAGGTACGACGTCCTGGTGCCCGCCGCCGCGATGGAGGAGGCCCTGGCAGTGCTGGAGGGCGGGAACAAGCCCGCGGACACCGTGGTCGTCGCCCGGCCTCCGTCCAGCGGCCCTCTGCGCACCCCCGGCGCCTCCGGACCTGAGACCACCACCTCACGCCCCGAGAGGACCGGCGCCTCCAGCCCCGAGACGACGCCTGGGGCCACCGGCACGGCCCCTCCCACCTCCGACCCCTTCATCCCGACCACCGGGACGATCCTTCCCATCCCCGAGACGGTCCCTCCGGCGTCATCGGACGTGAACGTCCCCGCCGATGACCCCGCGACCGGCGAGCCCGCCGTCGAGTTCCCCGCCCAGCGTCCGGCGCCGGCCCCTGAGCCCGTTCTCCAGGTTGAGGACGAGGCCGGCCACGCCGGGTCCCCCGACCCCGCGCACGCCGACCCCTCCCAGGCGGACCCGACCTCCGCAGACGTCATCTCGTCGGACACCACCTCTTCCGGGACGGCGGAGTCGGCTTCCGGGACGGCGGAGTCGGCCATCGTGCCGCCCGCCACCAGCCGCGCGGAGGCGATGGAGGAGGCCACCATCGCCATCCCGCTCTCCGCCGTGCCGCGCACGTCCACCTCCGGACCTTCCACACCGGCCTCCGAGCCGTCCTCGCCCAAGGAGACCGACACCACTCCCACGGCCTCGGAGAACGCCGGCCTCGATGCCGAACCGGCCGACCAGGCCCCCGCGAGGAAGGCCGAGGAGAAGCCGAGCGACGTCCGCGCCCGGTAGCCCTCTCTCCGGCGAACCCCCCAACAGCCCACGGGCACGACCTCACGAGCCGGCCCGGCCGCGGACCCTCAGCCGAGGGTCCGCCGGCCCGGCCGGCTGTGGGCGGGTTCCGTACGGAAGCCCCCAAGGGATACGCCCTCGCCGTTCGCCGGCTCCCGGAACCCCGTAGAGTCGTGCGGTCGGCCCGACAAGGGCCGGCGATCGGTCCAGGCGCCCGTTCGGACAGGCGGAGCGCAACCTAACCAAGGAGAACACGTGGCACTCGAGAAGCCCGAGATCGACTTTCCGGAGGGCGACGCGCCGGCGGATCTCGAGATCGTAGACATCACCGTGGGCGACGGTGAGGAGGCCAAGCCGGGCCACATGGTGACGGTTCACTATGTCGGTGTGGCGTTCTCCACCGGCGAGGAGTTCGACGCGTCGTGGAACCGCGGCGACTCCTTCAACTTCCCGCTCGGCGCCGGCCGCGTCATCGCCGGATGGGACCAGGGTGTCGCCGGCATGCGCGTCGGCGGCCGTCGCAAGCTGGTCATCCCGCCGCACCTGGGCTACGGCAACCGCGGCGCGGGCAACGCCATCAAGCCGGGCGAGACGCTGATCTTCGTCGTCGACCTGCTCGGCGTCAGCTGACCCGACCCTCACGCCCGATGCCGATCGCCCCGAGTCGCGCCCGGCATCTTCACGCGGTGTCCACGAACGTTCACCACGCCGCCCGCCATACGGCACCCGCATCGCCGTGCCTTCCTACCGCCGCGGCGCCATCGGCGCACGTGTCCGGATGGGTGAAATGGCGGTGCTCCGCCGTGTGCGCGGGCGGGGCGGATGTGGCCATGAGCCACCACCGATGACTTACCGTATACAACGGGTGCCCGCACCGCCACCCCGACCCATCGGCGCACACGTCTCGGATGTGAAGGCGGGTGGTCGCCGCGCCAACTGCTCGGCCAGGGTGCCGGCACCTCGCGGCGTGGCAGGCAATACGTAGTCGTTTATCAGGACATTGAGCGTTTTGTCGGCCATGAGGGACGGCTGCCACCTGGGCGCGCGGGGGGCGGCGTGAACTGGCACGATGAGACGTGTGTTGCTCATCGACCTCGCGCGCACTTCTGCCTCCGTAGCAGCGGACTCGGCCCGCCTCGCCAAGATCGGACATATCGCCGAACTATTGAGCAGAGTGCGACCGGAAGAGGCCGAGATCGCCATCGCATATCTGTCCGGTGAGCTACCCCAGCGGCAGATCGGCGTGGGATGGCGCACCCTCCAGGACCTGCCCGAACCACGCCAGATCGCCAGCGCGAGCCTGACCCGCATCGACGACCTGCTCAGCCGCATCAAGGCGCAGAGCGGCCCGGGGTCCCAGGCCGCGCGCAAGGAGCTGGTCGGGGAGCTGTTCCGTTCGGTGACCCGCCAGGAGCAGTCGTTCCTGCTGCGCCTGCTGGCGGGCGAGCTGCGTCAGGGAGCCTTGAACGGGGTGATGGTCGAGGCGGTCGCCAAGGCGTCGGGCACGCCCGCGGCGGAGGTCCGGCGCGCCCTCACGCTGCGAGGATGGCTGCCCGCCGTAGGCGCCGCCGCGCTCACCGGCGGCGTGGAGGCGCTGCGCGCGTTCCACCTCGAGGTGGGCCGTCCCGTGTCGCCGATGCTGGCGCAGAGCGCGCCGAACATCCCCGCCGCCCTGGAGAAGCTCGGCGGGCTCGCGGCACTCGAATGGAAGCTCGACGGGATACGGGTGCAGGCCCACCGCTCCGGCTCGGACGTCAAGGTGTTCACCCGCACCCTGGACGAGATCACCGCGCAGGTCCCCGAGCTGATGGAGGCCGTGCTCGCGCTGCCCGTCGACGACATCGTGCTGGACGGCGAGGTCATCGCGCTGCGACCCGACGGCCGGCCCGAGCCGTTCCAGGTGACCGCCTCCCGGGTCACCAGCAAGATCGACACCGCCCGTCTGCGCGAGACCACGCCGCTGAGCGTGTTCTTCTTCGACGCCCTCCGCGTGGGCGGCGTCGACCTGCTCGACCTTCCTGACAGCGAGCGGCACGCGGCGCTCGCGCGGTCGGTGCCCGCCGAACTGATCACTCCGCGCCTGGTCACGTCCGATCCCGACGAGGGCATGGCCTTCTTCGCGGAGGTGGTCCGACGGGGACATGAGGGCGTCGTGGCCAAGTCCCCGAACACGCCGTACGCCGCCGGGCGACGCGGGGCCGGCTGGGTGAAGGTCAAGCCCCGCCACACCCTCGACCTGGTCGTGCTGGCCGCCGAATGGGGCCACGGCCGGCGCCAGGGCAAGCTCTCCAACCTCCATCTCGGCGCCAGGGACCCTCAGTCGGGCGACTTCGTGATGCTCGGCAAGACCTTCAAGGGCCTGACCGACGAGTTGCTCGCCTGGCAGACCGAGCGCTTCCTGGCTCTGGCTGACGGACCGAGCGACGAGTGGGTGGTCAAGGTGCGTCCCGAGATGGTGGTCGAAGTCGCCTTCGACGGCGTGCAGCGGTCGCCGAGGTACCCCGGCGGCATGGCGCTGCGCTTCGCCCGCGTGCTCCGCTACCGCCCGGACAAGCGCCCCGAAGACGCCGACACAGTGGACTCGGTCCGCGAACTCCTGTTCTGACCCTCACATCCTCACACCCTGTTCTAACCCCCGCACCTCCGCACCCTGTTCTGACCTCCCGAATCCCCGCATCCTGGTCTGAACCACCACGCCGCCCGCTCATCACGCCGGCGCTCATCACGCTGGCGACCACGCGTCCGCAGCCACTCCGATCACCACCCTGCTGCCGCCGGCCACCAGCCCCTCATGGCTTCCGAACCGGCCAGGTGTATGGGTGGCATGAGTTGGCCGGCCTTGAGCTGTTCCGCTCACGTATGGGGTTCGGGCAGATCGGCCGTGATCACGCTATGAGCATGGATGATCACTCTCCGAGTGACTTGCGTCACTTTGCAAGCGCTTTATCTCCCTTTACTCCCCGTTTGTCCCATATGGTGCTGCGAATTACGTAGTGGGCGGATCCCGCTCGCCGCGTACCGGGACGACGGCATGTCCCCCCATGCCGCGTGCGCTCCCCCGCGCCGTGTCCCGTGTCCTGTCCCCTATCTAGGACCGTGGTTCCCCTTGGGTATGCACGCCTCCCCCTCCCGCTGGTACGAGAAGAGCCTCTCCCGGTCACGCAAGGGCGCCGAGCGGCGCCGGACCTCGCTGGCCGTCCCCCTCACCACCACCATCGCCGTGACCGTCGTGATGACCGCCGCCCTGGTGAGCGGCTGGGTCTGGTTGAACGGCGCCGACCCCACGTCCACGACCATGAGCGCAGGCCTGCGTCCGGCGGCACCGGCCACCACCGCCGTGCCCACCACGGGTGCACCGGACAGCTCGGCCTCCCCATCCAGCTTCTCAGCATCACCGGACCCCTTCAGCGAGCTCACCTCGGCGGGCTCCGCACCGAACCCGCTCGCCCCTCCGGCGTCCGACGCCGGATCGCCGTCCCGGTCGGCCGAGGCCGAGAGTTCGGACGGCGCCGCCCCCACCAGCGCGGAGGGGAATGAGCACGCCGCCGGATCCGACACCACGACCAAGGCGGCGGCGACGGCCGATGACACCGCGAGCACCCCGAAGAAGCCCGCCGCGCCTGCCGAACCCGCCAAGAAGCGGACCGCCGCGAAGAAGCCCAAGGTGATCGCGTCGGGTCGGTGCGGGGCCTCGTACTACGACGAGGGACAGATGACGGCCAGCGGCGAGCGGTTCAACCCCAACGCGATGACGGCGGCCCACAAGACCCTCCCCATGGGCAGCCGCGTGCGCGTCACCAATCCGAACAACGGCAAGACCGTGACGGTGCGCATCAACGACCGCGGGCCGTATGTCGGCGGCCGTTGCCTGGATCTCTCGCGCGCGGCGTTCGACGCCATCGGCAACCTCGACACCGGCGCCATGAGCGTCGAGTACGCCGTCCTGGCCCGCTGACCACCCGGTCGCCACCTTCCCCCTCCCAGTCAGCCGATGGCGGGAAGGTGGGGACCGTGAAGGTGGGCTACTTGATGAGGCGAAGGGTCAGCGGGTAGCGGAACCGGTTGTCGTTGAGGGCCGCTGCCGCGCCGACGATGCCTAAGACGAAGGCCGCGATCCAGATGATCGGGACCAGGACGATCCCGATGATGGTGAACGGCAGCAGGATGGTGGCGCCGAGCACGGTGAGGTGGAAGTTCAGCGACTCGACCGCGTGCTGCCGGATGTAGGGCGAGTGGCGCCCACCGGTCAGCATCATGATCAGCGGGCCGATCACCGTCAGCCCGGCGAGCGGGAGCAGATGCCCGGCCGCGGCCCCCAGACGGTCGCTCCCCGTCAGCGGCATCGGATGGTGTGCCGGTGCGTGCGACCGTGGTTGCGGGATGCGGGGCATGGTCCACGAGGGATACAGGTCGCGCATGATCGGAGCGAGGTCGGCATGGGTGCGCGCGGTCATCGCCCGGTGCAGCCTGTCGTCGAACTCCTCCTTGTCGAGCCTGCCCTCCGCGTAGGCGGCGGTGACGTGCTCGACCACCTGATCTCGATCGTCGTTGGTGACCCGGAGCTGAGGGTGAGGAGGCGCCCCCCACCCTCCGGTGGACGGTGTCGCCGAAGATCTCACTACCCCTGCCATTAGT
The DNA here is from genome assembly GCF_040607455.1 of Sphaerisporangium sp. NPDC005289. NCBI lineage: Bacteria > Bacillati > Actinomycetota > Actinomycetes > Streptosporangiales > Streptosporangiaceae > Sphaerisporangium > Sphaerisporangium sp. NPDC005289. Next base: position 53,793 of record NZ_JBEXGS010000022.1, on the reverse strand, counting down.
GGCCGTGCCTTTCCCGTAGAACGCGTCGTCTTTCCCATTCTTCGTCGCCGGCCGAAGCCGGTCTATCCGGAACAACCCCGACACGACCCCGATGTGGCCCGGAGGCACCCATTTGTGACCCGGGCCAGGTATACAAGGGATATGGGATGGCGAGATCGCTATGGGATTCGTCGGCTGCGCGGCACGAGGATCGCCAAGTTCGACCGCGAGGCCAACGACGGCGACATCGAGACGCTGATCGCCTTCGCGAAGTCCCGCCGGGGCGTGGAGTTCTACGTCGAGCCCGAGACCTTCGCCACCGACACCACAGCCGTCGCCGTCGCCCATGACGGCGAGTGGACGCGCCGCAGGGTCGGCTCTCCCGCGGTCATCATCAAGGTGGCCAGAAACCTCGCGCTTCCTGTGTACGACGTCCAGCTGACCGGATACCCGAACCGGATGCGGGCCTACAACGAGCGCCGCCGGACCGACCCCGCGCAGGACTGACAGCGAGCCCGCGAGCTTCCCCCTCAGGCACCGCCTCAAGCACCGCCCGATACCAACCCGCCACCGTCGGACATCCGCCACCTTGCACAAGGTTCCGCGTAGACGGCCGAGCCGAAGCCGGCGGTGGATGAGCCCGCCCGGCATGCAAGTGAGCGGTCCAGATGTGGCCGCCCACCCCGTGGGAAGTGGATGGTCCTTGTGCGGCTGCCCACCGCGTGCGAGTGGATGGTCCCATGTGGCCGCCCACCCCGTTCGAGTGGGTGGTCCGGATGCGGCTGCGCGGCGGTCATGGTGTGCGGAGGGTGTGGTCGTCGAGGAGTTCGAGCATGGGATGGAGCCACTCCATGCGCGGCGGCCCCATGCTCGCGTCGAGTTCCTCGGGGGTGGGCATGCGCTGCCGGAGGACCGCCGGGCTCACGAGCTGCTGCAGGCCCTGCGCGAGAAGGTTCGCCATCGAGTAGGACGGGTCCACGGCGAGCGCCCGCTCGACGGCTATGCCCGCGAGCGCCGAGTCGCCGCGGCGCCAGGCGGCGGCGCCCAGCAAGGAGGCGGCCGGCGGGACGAACGGAGCCTCCAGCCGGCGCGTGAGGTCGCCCCACAACGCGACATGGGTGTCCTGGGTGTCGTCGTCCATGAGCGTCCACGCCTCGTCGCGGACCCGGACCACGGACAGGTCGATGCCGAGCCGGGCGGCCTCGTGGTCGGGAAGCGGCCCGAGCCGGTGGAAGGCGTCGATGGACCGGCGGACCCGCTCCAGCCCTTCGGCGACGAACGCGGCGGGAGCCTCGCGCGGCTCCGCCACGGTGACGATCTTCGCCCGCACGTCCGCGGCCACGGAACGGGTGGCCTCACGCATGGTGACCCGGGCGGCTCCCGTGACCGGGACGATCGAGCGTCGCAGGCTCTCGCGGTCGGGCAGCGCCATGAGGCCGGCGAAGGTGGCCTGGGCGGCGACCTCCCCCGCGAGCGGGTCGTACGGCCGCCCCTCGGGCGGACAGCACTCGGCGCGGGTGCAGACGTAGGACCAGTAGCGTCCGTCGTCGGCGCGCAGCGCCTCGATGACGTTGACGCCGGCGACGGAGAGCAGCCGGCGGACCTCGTCCATGGCCGGTGTCACAAGCACGCCGTCGCCGTACCCGGCGAGGATGGTGTGCGTGACCCCCTCGCGCTGGAAGAGGGGGACGAGCCGGTCGAGTGCTCCGGGTGCGATCGGGAGATCCCAGCGCGTGGTGACGCGCAGCCGGCCGCGCGCTCCCCTCCCCGCGAAGGCGATGACCACGAGACTGTCCGCCGGGTGGAAGCCCAGGATGTAGGGCACGGCCCCGAGGATGTCGTCGGGGGAGGTGAGGAGGATCGGTGACGGCGTCATGCACGCGAGAATCGCCGACCCTCGACGTGGCCATTCGCGGGAATCCCGTCTCTGTGGACGAGCAACGGAACGCCGTTCGCGAGCATCGGGGATGGCGAATAGCGAAGGTACGCCTATATCGGCCGCTTATCTCACGCCATAGGTGGTTTTATCCGGCTGGGACGAACATCGCCTGTCACCGCATTAGGGGTGCATCGGGCTGCGGAGAAGCGCACGGCCTTGTCCACAGCCATCCCCGCGCGTCGAGAACCCCGCGGATCACGTGAGCGGGGATGACGGAAGGGGCCCGCGCGGCGTCGTACGACCCGGGACAGTGAGCCGGGGGGCCAAAGTGGCCCCCCGCTAGCGTCCGGTCGAGGGATGGACGCCCGCGGCCCGCGTACGCGGGTCAGGCTGTGCGGGGCGGCGGGGTGGATGAGAGGCGGGTGCGGACCAGGATGGTGGCGCCGGCGACCGCGGCGGGCATGGCGACGACCGCGCCCAGTGGGATCAGGAAGATCAGGAAGACCACCACGCCGAACCCGAGGGCGGCGGCCCGGTCGGCGCGCAGCAGCGCGAACCGCTGCTTGCGGCCGAACCCCCTGCGCTCCATGGCCAGCGCGGTCAGCTCCACCGAGAGGAAGAACCCCGACACCGCCGCGCCCAGCACCGGGACCACCGTCTGCCCGACCACCGGCACGAACCCCAGGACGAAGAGCGGGATGGTGAACATCAGCACGTACGCCAGCGTGATCAGGCTGTCGCGCACGGACCGGATGATGGACCTCCAGAGCGGGAGGTCGACGGCCTTGTCGACGCCCCCCATGTCGTGCTCGACCCGTTCGGAGAGCTTCTCGTAGAACGGCTCCCCTATGGCCAGCGTGGCGGCGGTGAAGGTGATGACCGACAGCACCAGGCCGAGGGCGAAGACCACGATGCCGAGCAGTGTGCGCACGGTGCCGCGGAGGGCCGGTTCCCAGTCGTCGGCGAACGGCGTGGCCCAGGCGGCGAGGTCTCCGGCGTAGGTGCCCAGGAGCACGAGCGCGACGACGTAGAGCACCAGCGCGATCAGCGCCGGGATGAGCCCGAAGACCCACTGCCCGGGGTGCCGCGCCACCCAGCCGAGGCCCTGGAAGAAGTACTTGACACCGTCGGCGAAGCCGCCGATCCCGCGGCGGGTGGGCTGCCCCATGCTGTTCATGCCCGGCAGGCTAACGCCTCCGGCCCACCCGATCGCAAGATCAGCTGAAAGATCCCTGTTTCCAGAGAGAAGTCACCTCAACGCCCAGTTGCCGGAAGAGGCGGCGGAGCAGGGGCAGCGATATGCCGAGCACGTTGCCATGGTCGCCCTCGATGCCCTCCACGAACCAGCCGCCGAGGCCGTCCAGCGTGAAGGCGCCCGCCACCCGCAACGGCTCTCCGCTGCCGGCGTAGGCCGCGACCTCGTCGTCGCCCGGCGTGCCGAAGCGCACCACCGTCGAGCCGACCTCGGCCGCCTCGGCGCCCGTGGCGGCGTCGATCACGCAGTGCCCGGTGAGTAGCCTGCCGGTGCGCCCGCGCATCGAGCGCCACCGCGCGATGGCGTCTTCGGCCGACGCCGGCTTGCCGTACGCGCGCCCGTCGAGTTCGAGCACGGAGTCGCAGCCGATCACCAGGCCCGTGGTCAGGCCCTTCGCGACCACCGACGCCTTGGCGCGGGCCAGGGTGAGGCTGAGCTCGGCGGGCGAGGCGGCGGTGACGGTCTCCTCGTCCACACCGCTCACGATCACCTTGGGGTCGAGCCCGGCGCTGCGCAGCAATGCGAGCCGAGCCGGTGAGGAGGACGCGAGAACGAGCTCCGCCTTGTCTTCCGCGTCTGCGATCTGCGTCATCTCATCCGATCTTCCGCGCCTGGGCTCTCCGTTACGCCTCCCGAGCCTAATGCGCTCCGCGAGCCGGGAGATCCGCCGCCTCAGTGCTCGACCGACCCCCGGTGGCACCGGCCACAGGACCACAGGACGCGGACCGCGGTCAGAGCGGCCGGATGCTGCTGATCAACGTGTTGATGTCGGCCCAGCGCTTCTTCTGCGCGTCGGGGATCGTGATGAAGACCATGGCCGGCTTCGCCGCCGGAACGTCGACCAGGGCGACGGCCGCGGTGGCCACGTGCTTCTTCCCGCCGGCCTTGTAGGTGACCCTGTAGCCGAGCAGCCAGCCCTCCCGCTTGCCCGCCTTGAAGCCCTGCGAGGCGGTCCACGTGATCTTGGAACCGTCGGGGTGGTAGTTCAGGGTCCAGCGGGCCGCCAGAAACGCGGTGTCCTTGAGCTCGTCCTGCACCGCGATCGGGACGGGGCAGGTCGCCAGCAGTCCGCGGTGCCCGGCTCCCTTCACGGCGGGGAGCACTCTGCGCGTGGCGAACGGCGAGGACTTGGTGAGCTTCCACTGCTTGACGAAGCGCGTGAAGGAGATGCCCGACCTGTTGTCCTTCACCCGTCCCTTGGCCGGCGCGCCGTGCCCGGGGTAGTTCGCGAGCCGGCGGTTCGCCGGAAGCGCGGGGACGCGCGGGTCGGCCTCGGCGTCGGCGAGGGCGCTCTTGCCGGGCTGCGGGGTGGCGACCGGCGTCGACCCGGCCCCGGCGGGCTCCGTCGTGACTCCCGGAGACGCCGATGTCCCAGCGGTCGCGGCGACCCCCGGCGACGCGGAGGCCCCCGGGGCGGCGGAGACGCCCGGATCCGCGGCGGATCCGGAGGCCGGCGCCGCCGCGGAGACGGACGTCCCCTCGAGGGGCGCTTGCGAGGTGGCGGGGGCGCCGGACGGTGGCGCGGCGCCCGTGCCCTGGACCGGCAGCGTGGACGGCGGCCCCGCCGGGGCCGGACCGGCGGCCGTCGGGGCGCCCTTGCCGAGGTCGGTGACGGAGAACGCCACGACGGCCGCCACGACGGCCACGGCCGCGACGACGCCGGCCAGCCCTCGGTAGATGACGCGCATCGGCAGGTCGCCCAACCGGGCGATCGGCGATCGGCGCTTGGCGGGTGGTGGCGGCGGAGGAGGCTCCTCGACGGTGATCTTCGGCAGCGGCGCGGTCGGCGCGTCGGCCGTTACGTACGCTGGGACGGCTTTTGTCCCGTAGTTCCCACCCACCCCATTTGGCACGTTGGGGAGCGTACGGCAATTCGCCGGACCATGCCCGAGTTCCCGATCACACTTCGGGAACGAGTCCCTACCGCATCGAGGTTTCCGTACGCCCTGACCTCCCCTTTCGCCCTCTGGTCAACGGCGCGGGAGAGCCGGTCACGCCACCGCGGCAAGCCCCCTACCAGCCGGTATGATCATGGAGCGACGGCTACCGCGACGGCTACCGCGACGGCTACCGCGACGGCTACCGCGACGGCTACCGCGACGGCTACCGCGACGGGTCGCGCAGCGGTCCCCAGCCGGCCGGGCGCAGGCCGCCGGCCCTCAGCCACGGCGCGTCCGCGACGACCGTTCGCGAGCCGGGCTCGATCTCGGTGAACCCGGCGTCGCGCACGACGGGAAGCCCGCTGTCCACCAGGGCGGCCCACCGCCAGGGCTCGGCCGTGCGCACGGTGACCGCCAGGCCGCCGGCGTGCCACGCGGCGCGGGCGGCCTCGCCGGTGCCCCACCAGGCGAGCTGGGCCGCGTGACCGGCCTGGGCCATGGCCTTGCCCGCCGACATGTCCAAAGACGGGTTGAACCACAGCACGACGCCGCCGGGCGGGGGCTGGGAGGGCGGCGCGGAGTCCACCAGGTCGGTGCCGGAGACCTGCAGGCGCGACAGCTCTTTGGGCCACGCGTCGAGCGGGATCGGCGGGTGCACCCGCACCTCGGCCGAGCGCAGCGTCACCGTGGCGCCCGGAAGCTCCTCGACCCGCCGCCACTCGGCGCCCCTGGCCCGGCGCACGACCTTCCTGATGCCGATGGTCTCCCACGCCTGGACGGACTCGGCCCACTCACCGCTCACCGCGCGCTCGTCGGTCAGCAGGGTGAGCACGGCCATCGCCGCCGCCTCGAGGGCGTCGGTGCGCTCGGGCGGCGTGGCACGCTCGATGCGGACGACTAGGGGGAGCACTCTCTGGTCTGGCGCGTTCACGCCCCCAAGGATCTCACCGCCCACCGACAGGCGAGCGCCGAGGCGCGAGACGGGCCGGGGGGTCAGGTAGCGGTGGCGGCGGGGACCGGTTCGACGGTGGGGGCCGCGCCGGAGGCGGACCCGCCCCTGCCGACGCGCAGCGACATGATCGCGGCCACGGCGCACAGCAGGCCTGCGCCGTACCAGGCCGCGTCGTAGTGGCCGAGGTGGTCGCGGGTGAGGCCCGCGGCGACCGCGGCGATGGCCGCGCCGACCTGATGAGAGGCGAAGACCCAGCCGAACACCACGCTGCCGTCCTTGCCGAAGAGCTTGCGGCACAGCGCCACGGTCGGCGGGACGGTGGCCACCCAGTCGAGGCCGTAGAAGATGATGAACACGAGCATGCTCGGCTCGGCCGTCGCGGCGAACAGGGGCGGCAGCACCAGCAGTGACGCGCCGCGCAGCGCGTAGTACGCCCCGAGCAGCACCCGCGAGTCGACCCGGTCGCTGAGCCAGCCGGAGAAGATCGTGCCCGCGATGTCGAAGACGCCGATGAGGGCGAGCAGGCCGGCGGCGGTGGTCTCGGCCATGCCGTGGTCGTGCGCGGCGGGGATGAAGTGCGTTCCGACCAGGCCGTTGGTGCTCGCGCCGCAGATGGCGAAGCCACCGGCGAGGTACCAGAACGAGCGGGTACGCGCGGCCGACCGCAGCACGCTGATCGCCCGCACCGCCGCGCCTCCCGGCCGCCCGGCCGTACGCGCGCCGCCGCCGCGGCCGGCCGTGTCACCCGCGGCCGGACCAGCGGCAGCGGAACCGGCCGGACCACCGGCCGCGGAACCGGCCGCAGGGGCCGCGGGGACGACCGCGGGTTCGGCGCCCAGAGCGGTCAGGCCGACGTCTTCGGGGCGGTCGCGCAGGAGGAGCCAGACCACCGGGACGACGGCGAGCGCCGCCACGGCCACCACCACGGCGGCCGTCCGCCAGCCCGGCCCCTCGGCCAGCCAGGCGAGCACGGGCAGGAAGATGAGCTGCCCCGTGGCGCCTCCGGCGGTCAGCACGCCGGTGACGACGCCGCGGTGCCGCACGAACCACCGGTCGGTGACCGTGGCGACGAAGGCCAGCGCCATCGAGCCGGTGCCGAGCCCGACCAGCACACCCCAGCACAGGATGAGCTGCCAACTGGAGGTCATGAAGACCGTGAGCCCGCTGCCGAGGGCCACCAGCAGCAGCGCGGAGGCGACCACGCGACGCATGCCGAGCCGGTCCATCAGAGCGGCGGCGAACGGCGCGGTCAGGCCGAACAGCATCAGGTTCACCGACACGGCCAGGGAGATGGTCCCCCGGGACCAGCCGAACTCGGTCTCGAGCGGGGTGATCAGCACTCCCGGTGTGGCGCGGAAGCCGGCGGCTCCGATGATGGCGACGAAGGCCACCGCCGCCACCGCCCAAGCCCGATGCGGCCACCGTCCGTGCCTCACGTCTTGCGTCAGCATCATGCCGACCATAGTGAGGTGTCCGATTCACCGGCCACGAGTGGCTTGACAGCCAACATGTGAAAGAATCCGGCCATGGTTCACCGCATCGCCGTCGTCGCCCTGGACGACTTCGCGACTCTGGACCTCGGCGTTCCCGGCCAGGTGTTCCGGGTCGCCGAGGACGCCGATGGCCGGCGGCTCTACGAGATCGTCACCTGCACCCCCGGCGGGCGCACGGTGCGCGGGCCCGCCGGGTTCAGCGTGATCCCCGACCACGACCTGTCGGTCCTGGCCACGGCGGACACCGTCATCGTCCCGGGCGTCCACAGCGGCTCCGCGTTCAGCGACGGCACGATCGGCGACGAACTGCGCGACGCGTTGCGCGGGGCCGCCCTCCGGTCGCGGCTGATGTCGATCTGCACGGGGGCGTTCGTGCTGGCCGCCGCCGGGTTGCTGGACGGCCGACCGGCCACGACGCACTGGAGGAGCGCCGAGCTGTTCCGCTCGCTGTACCCGCGGGTGCTGCTCGACCCCGACGTGCTGTTCATCGACGACGGCGACCTGCTGACCTCCGCCGGCGTCGCGGCGGGCATCGACCTGTGCCTGCACGTGATCCGCCGCGACCACGGCAGCGAGGTCGCCAACCGGGTGGCACGGCGCTGCGTCACCCCGCCGTGGCGCGAGGGCGGTCAGGCGCAGTACATCGAACGCCCGCTGCCGGCCGCCGGGGACGCCACCACCGCGCCCACCCGGGCGTGGATGCTGGACCGGCTCCAGGAGCCGCTTGACCTGGCCACCTTGGCCAAGCACGCCCGCATGAGCGTGCGCACCTTCACCCGCCGCTTCCGCGAGGAGACCGGGCTCAGCCCGGCACGATGGCTCATCAGGCAGCGGGTGGAGCGCGCCCGCCATCTGCTCGAGACGACCGAACTCCCGGTCGACCAGGTGGCGGTCCGGGCGGGCTTCGGCACGGCCGTCTCGCTGCGCCAGCACCTGCACGCGACGGTGGGCGTGGCCCCGCTGACCTACCGGCACACCTTCCGCGCGGAGGCCCCGGCGGCCTTCCGCTCCGCCTGACCCGGCCGGGCCCCTCGCCCCGTCACGCCGTCGGGCTGTTGCTCTGTCCTGAGACGGGGGGCTGAGTCATGATGGCGGTTCGGGCGATCGGTGAGGGAACGAGGAACCATGTCGTACGCGGACGCCTTCGCGATGAGCATCGACGATCCGGACGGGTTCTGGGGCCGGGCGGCCACGGCCGTGACCTGGGACCGCATCCCTGACATGACGCTGGACGCCGATGCGGCCCCGTTCTACCGGTGGTTCCCCGGCGGGGAGCTCAACACCTGCCACAACGCCCTGGACCGGCATGTGGCCGGCGGTCGCGGCGGGCAGGCGGCGCTGATCTACGACAGCCCGCTCACCGGGACCTCCCGCACCTACACCTACGCCGAACTGCTGGAGGAGGTGGCGCGGTTCGCCGGCGTGCTGCGCGGCCTCGGCGTCGGCAGAGGCGACCGGGTCGTCATCTACATGCCGATGGTGCCCGAGGCGGTCGTGGCCATGCTCGCCTGCGCCCGCCTCGGGGCCGTGCACTCGGTGGTGTTCGGCGGCTTCGCCCCGCGTGAGCTGGCCGTGCGCATCGACGACGCCCGGCCCGTGGTGGTCGTGTCCGCCTCCTGCGGCATCGAGCCGTCCCGCGTGGTGGAGTACAAGCCGATGCTCGACAGCGCGCTGGAGATGGCCGCGCACCGGCCCGCGCACTGCGTGATCCTCCAGCGCGAGCAGGCGCCCGCCACGCTGACGCCCGGCCGCGACATCGACTGGCGCGAGGCCATGGCCGCGGCCGAGCCGGCGGAGTGCGTGCCGGTGGCGGCGACCGACCCGCTCTACATCCTCTACACCAGCGGCACCACGGGGAAGCCGAAGGGCGTGGTGCGCGACAACGGCGGCCACGCGGTCGCGCTGCTGTGGAGCATGCGCAACGTGTACGCCATCGCGCCGGGCGAGGTCTTCTGGGCGGCCTCGGACGTGGGCTGGGTGGTCGGACACTCCTACATCGTGTACGCCCCGCTGCTGCTCGGCGCGACGACGGTGCTGTACGAGGGGAAGCCGGTGGGCACGCCGGACGCCGGGGCGTTCTGGCGGGTCATCTCCGACTACGGGGTGCGCGCCCTGTTCACCGCGCCGACGGCGTTCCGCGCCATCAAGAAGGTGGACCCGGAGGCGGCCTACCTGGCCAAGTACGACATCTCCTCGTTGCGGACGCTGTTCTTGGCGGGCGAGCGGCTGGACCCGGACACCTACCACTGGGCCACCGAGAAGCTCGGCGTGCCGGTGGTGGACCACTGGTGGCAGACCGAGACCGGCTGGGCCGTCGCCGCCAACCTGCGCGGCCTGGACCCGATGCCGATCAAGCCGGGGTCGCCCACGGTCGCGGTGCCCGGATACGACGTGCGCGTGCTCGACCCCGAGGGCCGGCCGTGCCCTCCGGGCGTGGACGGGGCGATCTGCGTGCGGCTGCCGCTTCCGCCGGGCACGCTGCCCACGCTCTGGCGGGACGACGAGCGCTACGTCGCCTCCTACCTGTCGGCCTACCCCGGGCATTACCTGACCGGCGACGGCGGGCACGTCGACGAGGACGGCTACCTGTACGTCATGGGGCGCACCGACGACGTGATCAACGTGGCCGGGCACCGTCTGTCCACCGGTTCGATGGAGGCCGTGCTGGCCGGCCATCCCGCCGTCGCCGAGTGCGCGGTGATCGGCGTGGCCGACGAGCTGAAGGGCCAGGTACCACGCGGCCTGGTCGTGCTCAAGAGCGGCGTCGAGGCCGACCCCGAGCGGCTGTGCGAGGACCTGGTGCGGCTGGTGCGCGACCAGATCGGGGCCGTGGCGGCGCTGAGGCGGGTGGACATCGTCCCGGGGCTGCCCAAGACGCGGTCGGGGAAGATCCTGCGCAAGACCATGCGCGGCATCGCCGACGGCGCCGACGAGCCCGTCCCCTCCACCATCGAGGACGCCTCGGTGCTCGACGCACTGCGCCCGGTGCTCCGCTCACCCTCCTGAGATCGAGCGGCGCCCGTGTGTGAAGCACGCGGCTCGCATTGAGGCGGGGCGAGGCGGGGCGGGGAGGCGGGCGGCCCGGCATCGGGCCCGGAGCGGCGAGATCCCGGCCGAACGAGGTGTCCGGCCGGGATCTCGGCCGCCTATGTCCCAACGGACGCTTCTCGCGAAATCAGGCACTGTCGACGAGACTGGTGTCGGATTCCCCTGCCGCCGGAGAGACTCGGCGGCGCACGAACAGTGCGTAGACGGCCGTGACCGTGAGGACGAACGGGACGCCGACGAAGCAGGCGAGCCGCATGTCGGGCACGGCGATCCCTGTGGCGAACACCGAGAGCAGGGCGAGCACGCCGAGTACGGGAAGTACGGGGCCGCCAGGCAGCCGGATGCTGGACCCGGGGGCCGGCCCCTTCCGGCGGAAGACGAGCAGCGTCACCAGGATGGTGATCCACGTGGCGATGATGCCGAAGCCGCCTGTGGCGAGCAGGATACCGAACGTCGCCCGGCCGGCGTAGGCGGCCAGGATGGCGGCGACGAGCAGGCCGACGGTGGATGCCAGGGTCGCCGTCCACGGCAGCCCGTGCCGATTGGCGCGGCTCAGCCGCCTGGGGGCGAAACCGTCATGTGCCAGCGAGTGCAGCATGCGCGCGGCGGCGTACAGGTTGGCGTTCGCCGCGGACAGCGCGGTGACGATGAGAACGAAGTTGGTGACGGTCGCGGCGGCGGGAATGTCGGCACTGGCGAAAGTGGCCACGAACGGGCTGCCGTCCAGACCGTGCACTCGGGACAGCTCGGTCCACGGCCGGATGGCCAGCATGAGCACGATCGACAACAGGTAGAACAGGGAGAGCCGGGTGATGACCGAGCGCGTCGCGGATCGCAGCGCCTCGCGGGGTTGCCTGGCCTCGGGTGCGCTGACGGCGACGACCTCGATACCGGCGAAGGCGACGACCACGATCGACATGACCAGCCACACCGCGCTCGGACCGTTCGGGAGAAAACCGCCGTGCGAGACCAGATTCCCGAAACCGGTGGCCGGCCGGCCGGGCAGTCCGAACAGGACGAGCACAAGACCGAGGAGAATGAAAACGCTGATCGCGAGCACCTTGATTCCGGCGAACACGGACTCGGCCATGCCGAAGAACCGGACATGGGTCAGGTTCACGAGGGTGAGCAGCAACGAGAAGACCGCGACGGACAGCCAGATCGGAACTTGCGGCCACCAGAAGTTCAGGTAGATGGCGGCGGCCACGACCTCGCTGCCGATGCCGACGACGAGCGAGAACCAGTAGGTCCACCGGACGGCGAATCCGGCCAGCGGTCCCAAAAATCGCCCGACGATGGCGCCGAACGAGCCCCGGACAGGCAACGCGCTGGTCATTTCCGCCAGCGCGATCGCCACGATCGCGGCGAGGACGGCGCCGGCGAGGTAACTGAGGATGACAGCGGGTCCTGCCACCGAAATCGAGGACCCGGCGCCGAGGAACAGTCCGGTGCCGATCGCCGAGCCGAGGCCGAGCATCGTCATCTGCCGCCTGGACAGTGATCGCGAGAGATCGGAATCAAGTGGGGTTTCGCTCATTCGGCGCTCCCGTGTGGCAGGTCTGCAAATGCGGCGATTCTGGCCTCTGCGAGCAGGTCCGCGTCTTGCGCCGAGCACGATTCAGACAAGAAGTGAAGCGTTCCGAGCGGATGGTCGCGTCACCGAAAGATCGCACAGGCGTTGGTCCTGCGGTCGCGGATTGGTGTGGCGCTGCGTCGAAGAGCGGCAGCAAGGGACGGGAAGGTTCTCTTTTTCAACTTCGCTGAGCCGGCAACGGGCCGGCTCGGCACAGTACTTCCGTATCATGGTCAACGGGGAATTCCCATTCGCCGAGAAGCATGCCGAGGTCGACCTGTGTGTCGCATTCTCCGGCGCACCGGCGGGCCATGGTCCGGGCCGAGTGGTCGCTCTGCCTGATCGAGGCCTCGAAATGGCTGATGCCACTCAATCGCGCGCGATCGATCAGGGTGTCCGGCATGCTGCGGGTGACGGAACCGCGGGCGTTGAACTCGTGATCGAATAATATCATCGGGTCGGCGGCCGGTCGATTCTGGATGCGACCTTCGGGGGCGCTGCCGTCATTTGCGCATTCCATTCATGTCGGTCCTCATACTCATACTCAGCCTTCGCCGAAGGCCGAGTACCCGGATCATCCTCGGCCCGCCGCAAGCTCATCGCACGAATGCGATCGTCGGGCGAATAGTTCACACAAGGGGCGGTGCGTACATCAGGCCGCCACGCAGCCACAATTCGTTGTAGCCACGAGGGACGCACAACCCGGAGGCATCCCCGAGGTTGCGTTCGTATATCTCGCCGTAGTTGCCGACTCCGCCGATTACGGCGGAGATCCACCTCGGATGTAATCCCGCCATTGCCGCCAGGCGGGACTGGCCCTTCACCAAGGGGAAGTCTTCGGCGGTCCCTTCACGTACCTGATGCGAGGTGATTCCGGCGGCCTCTGCGGCGATCAGCGCGAAGAGCACCCAGCGGACGACCTTCGCCCACTGCGGATCGTCGTCTCTGACCACCGGTCCCATCGGCTCCAAGGACACGCGCTCGGGCAGCACGATGTGGTCATTCGGCGCTTCGAGACGGGTGCGTTCTCCGGCCACGACCACGCCGTCCGCGGCGTAGCCGGCGACTTCGCCATCGATATAGGCGGCAAGAGCCGAAGCCGGAGAGGCATAGAGTTCGCAGCGCACGGTCAGGCCGCGAGGACCGAACCACGCGCGCAGCGCCTCTTCGCTGCTCGTGCCCTCGCACATTCCCAAGGTGTGCCCGTCCAGGTCGTCGGCCGAGGCGATGCCGCTGTCCCGTCGCACCAAGATGGCGCCTTCGTCATAACACGTGGTGAGAACGAAGGCGGCACCCGCGCCGAATTCGCGGCTGAACGTCCAGGTGGCGTTGCACGCGAGCAGGTCGATCACGCCGGAGGCCAGGGCAGGGATCCTGTCCTCCGGGTCGACCTCGGTGTACTCGGTCCGGCCGGGGTCGCCTAAGAGCGCGGCCGCGACGGCGCGGCCGGTGTCTACGTCCAAGCCGCGGCGGACTCCGGCGGCGTCGGTCCACGACAGGCCGCGGATACCGGTGCTGACGCCGAGCCGGAGGTATCCGCGGCGGCGGATGGCACCGACCGTCGGAGAGGGCGACACGGACGGGTGCGCCGCGGTCATGATGCGCCCGGTTTCGACTGGTGAGAAGAGGGCGAAGAATCCGGTACGGCCGCGGTCGTGATTCCGTGAGTGTTGCGGTAATGGTTCCTGGTGACCGCCGCTGCGGCGACCACCGCGCCGACGAGGGCGGCGGCCGTGCTGATCGCGTAGCCGGGACGTGCTCCGTAATGCTCCATCACCCAGCCGACCAATGGGCCGCTGATGGGAATCCCGCCCATATAGGCCAGGGTGTACACACCCATTACCCGACCGCGCATAGACGGGTCGCAAGTGCTCTGAACGACCGAGGTAGCGCTGGCGTGGACGACTACCCCAAGTGCCCCGGTGGGCACCATGAGGACGGCGAAGAACCACACCGAAGGGGAAGCGGCGGCTACGAGCTGGACCACGCAGAAGCCCAGCGCCGTCGCGAGGACGAGGGGCAGGTGTGCGCGCCGCAGCCAAGCCGCGCCCAGCGCTCCCGCGACCGACCCGACCGCGAGGTATGTCGTGAGCCAGCCAAAGGTTTCCGCGCCCGAATGAAAGATGTCGGAGGTGTAAACGGGGAGGACGAGCGCGAAGTTGAACGCGAAGGTGCCGAGGAACGCCATGAGGAAGATCGGCCAGAGCAACGCGGGATGCCCGTAGACATGTCGCAAGCCTTCGCGGATCTGACCGGGCGCTCGCGGCTCCGGCGAACGAGGATGCAGCTCCTCCGGCCGAAGAAGCCAGAGCGAAGCGATGACCACCACACAGGAAGCGGCTGTCAGGGCGAAGGCGGTCGAGGTGCCCCCCAATTGGATGAGGGCTCCGGAGATCGCCGGCCCCGCCAGGCTCGCCACCTGGAAGCAGGCCGAGTCCAGGCTGACCGCGTTGTGGAGGAGGTCCTTTCCGACCATTTCCGCGAGGAAGGACTGCCGGGCCGGCGTCTCCACTGCGCTGGCGATGCCCAAGAGAAAGGCCGCGATATAGACGTGCCATATCTCCGCGCGGTCGGCGTAGATGAGCAAAGCCAACCCGAGAGCGATCACACCCATCGCTGTTTGGGAGACCACCAGCAGGAGCCGACGGGGAAAACGGTCGGACAGGAGCCCGCTCCACAGACCGAACAGCAGAATGGGCAGGAGTTGCAACGCGGTGGTCACACCGAGCGCCGCGGCACTGCCGGTGAGCGAAATGACCAGCCAGTCTTGGGCGATGCGTTGAATCCAGACACCGATGCTGGAGACCAGCCGGCCGAAGGTGAACAACCGGTAGTTCCGCACGCGCAGCGCCCGGAACATTCCAGTCGTCCGCTCGGCCGGCGGTTGCTGAGCCGTGCTGTTCATTCGCTCGCCTCTGGTGTGCGCCATGCCGGGTCAGCCATTCGCCGAGGTGTCCACCCGCACCGCACTCGAGAACCAATTGCCCAGGTCGCGCAGCAGGGCTCGCGTTTCCAGTTCGTCCTCGCCTGTGACAACCGCGCGCGCCGCCCGAAAGAACGAGTCGTCATTCATGTTCCCCAACTGCTCGCCCACCTGTACCTCGACCTCGCCGAAAACGACGCCGGATTGTGCCCGCAGTTCCTCGGTGCTGGGAACCGACAGTAGCAGTCCCGGCGGCGCCTTCAAATGGACATCTCCGAAGCTCGCCGGATCCGGTACGACCGGCGTGGTCACTCCCGTGGGCAACCCGAGGACAATCCGGGCCCATTCATCGTGTATCGAGACGCCGAATTTTCGGAGAACGACCTCATCGGTCATTCCGCCGCCGACGCGGCCGCCGCATTCGCTGAACACCAGGTGGCCGTCCGGATGTTCGAAGGCTTCGAGGTGGAACACCCCGTCGCGGTGGCCGAGGGCCGGCAGCGCGCGCGCCGCAAGGTCTCGCGCTTGCGCATAGAGCGCGGGCTCGACGTCGGGATCCAGTACGACGGCAGCCGCGAGATCGCCTTCATGGATCTTGATGCAGTTCTGCAGGTAGCGGGAAATGCTGAGCAGAACCAGTTCGCCGTTCCTGATCGCTCCGTCCACCTGGATCTCGCCGCCGGGCACGAAGTCCTCTACCACCCAGGGGCCGAGCACCCCTGATTCCGCGCATTGCTTCGCCACCTGCTCCAGGTCCGCGGGCGAGCGTAGAAGGAAGGTGTCCTTGGCGCCGGACACGGCAGGCGGCTTGATCACTGCCGGGAATCTCGGCGGAGCCGCACTGAGATCATCAAGATGGTCAACGGCTCTGCACTGGGTGACGGGGATGCCGGCCCTTCTGACCAGGTCCTTCTGGACGAACTTGTCCCGCATGGAGACGACATGGTTCGGGGAGGGCGTGGATTTGCCTGCCACCATGGCTACGACCGAAGCGGAGTACAGGGTGTACTCGTCGTTGCCGCAGATGGCGGTGTAATCGGTCAAGCTGACACCGTCCCGGCGGAGCGCGCACAACACGTCCTCGCAATCGGTGGTGTCACGTACGACGACGACCCGGTCGACCGCCGGATGCTTCCTCACCGTGGCCGCGTCTTTCGCATTGACCACGCAGGTGACAGCGGCGCCGTGGGCCGCGAGGGCCGCTACCGACCGGGGGCGGTAATCGATGTAGAGAACCGAACACGCATCGGACATGGGGTTGTCTGCCAATCTCGTGTCTGCCGGCGGGTCGTCGGGCACTACCCGCCTCCGCCGAGGAATTCGTCGGTCACCATGCGGATGCGGTCCACGGCTTCGACAATGTCGGTGAACCGGGTGTTGAGCGGAGTGGCGGACAGCCGAAACAGATCCGGGGCCATATGGTCGATGGCCAGATCGGCACGGGAGACCAGGGGATGGATGCGAGACGCGTCGGCGTGCCGCAACGTGAGGTGTACGCCCCGCCGCCGGGCGTCCGGCGGGCTCGCAAGGGTGTAGCCGACCGGGAAGAGGTGCTCGGCCACCAGGTCCTGGAGCATCTCGGCAAGCGCCAATCCCTTGGCGCGCAGCGCGTCCATGCCGGCTTCGCCGATGAGGTCGACGCCCGCCGCCAACGCGGTCAGCGAGAGCACAGGGGGAAATCCTGTCTGGAAGCGGCGGACCGTCGGGTCGGGTTCGTAGGCCGGAAGCATCTCAAGCTGCTGACGATGCCCGAACCAGCCCTGAATCGGCTGTCGGAGCCGGTCCTGCAACGTGCGGCGTACGTAGAGGAAAGCCGGGGCGCCGGGGCCGCCGTACAGGTGTTTGTAGCCCGAGCCGACGGCCAGGTCCGCCTCGGTGTCCTCAAGTTCGATCGGCACGGCGCCTACCGCGTGGCTGAGGTCCCACAGCACCAGCGCACCCGCGTCATGCACTAACCGGTTGACTTCGGCCATGTCCAGCAATGCGCTGGAACGGTAGGAGACCAGCGAGAGCGACACGAGAGCGACGTTCTCGTCAAGTGCGGCACGCAGCGCGTCCAAGTCGAGACCCGTATCGGCATGAGCGGCCAGGGTGAGGACACTCATCCCATGGTCGGCCGCTACGCCGTCCAGGACGTAGCGGTCGGTGGGAAAGTTGTCGTCGGCGGTGATGATCGTGCCGCGTTCCGATCGGGCCCGTACCGCCGCGACGGCCAGCTTGTACAACTGAACGCTGGTGCATTCGCCCACCACAACTTCTCCGGGGCCGGCGCCCAAGGCGTGCTGCGCGATGCTGTCGCCGATGCGTTCGCCCAGGTCGAGCCATTGGGTGCGGGCTTCCGCGAGGTTGGATCCCCACTCTTCGTTGACCATGCGGGCGAGGCGATCGGCGGTGGCGGCGGGCAAGCGGCCCAGTGAACTGCCGTTGAGGTAGATGGTCCCGGGTCGCGCGGAAACGAAGCGGTCGCGCATGCGCGCGAGCACGTCCTCGGCATCCCGCCCGCGGGCTTCCTCCATGGCAGACGCGATGGTGCCGGCGAGCTGGCTGTCGGTCACAGGAGGCTCCTGGCGGTCCAGAGTTCGGGGAAGAACCGGTGTTCGGCAACACGACGCAACCAACCGGCGCCTTCGGTGCCGCCGGTGCCAGGTTTCCACCCGATGATTCGCTCAACGGTGAGCAGGTGGAGCGAGCGCCAGCGGGAGAATCCCTCGGCCACGTCCATCAGCGCCTCGGCGAGCTGAGGCAGCGGATCGGTGGCCGCTTTGCCCCGGTAGACCTCGGCCCAGGCGCGTTCCACGGCACTGTTCGGCTCGTACGGTTGGGAGAAGTCCCGGTCCAGAACGGACGGGGGCAGCGTTGCTCCGTGGCGAGCGAGCAGACGGAGCGCGGCGTCGTACACGCTGGGTTCGTGCAGCGCTCGCTGAACTTGTGCGTGCACGTGCGGTACCTGTCGGTGCGGCCGGGCCAGCGAGGCCACTTTGTTTCCCAACGCGTACTCGACCATCCGGTACATATAAGACTGGAGTCCGGACGCCGACCCCAAGACGTCACGAAAACCATTGAATTCGTTCGGCGTGAGCGTTGAGAGCACATTCCAGGTCTCGTTGAGCAGTTCGACGACCCGCCGCAGCCGCCGCAGGTTGGCCACGGCCTCGGGAACCGAGTCTCCGTCCAGCAACGCACGAGTCCGCTCGAGCTCCTCGTAGATCAGCTTGAACAGCAGCTCCTTGACCTGGCCCATGACGTAGAAGGTCAGCTCAGCGGGGGCGTCGGACCGCGGGCGCTGCAGCGAGAGGAGCACGTCGATGCTCTGGTAGTCGATATACGGAGTGCTGGCGCCGGTGAAGTCCGTGATCGGGTGACTCTCCGATTCCATCACTCGGACGTCGCGTTCGGCATCGCTGCTGATGCCTGGGTCCGTCTGGGCACCGCCGTTTCGGCCGGGGACGGTCATGATCGATCTCCCCACCGCTCTCGAGCCTGCGCGAATGCCTTCTTGAGCGCGGGATCCCGCACCTCGTCGTGTCGGTATCGAGCGGAGAATCGCTCCGAATAGGCAGCGAACCATTCAGCATCGGAGTCGAGGAACAGCACGTCATGCTGAGCCATGCGGCGCATCGCCAGCATGGGTACCGGGGATCGGGCCACCCGGAGAGCAGGATTGCGCACAGACCGTTCGTCGCACTCGGGATAGAACTGGGCGAACATCAGCCCGCGCCTCACCAAACCGGATTTGGCGAGCGCGTGTACGTCATCGAGTATGTGAAAGCGCTCCGGAGCGAGACCGTCGAGAACCACGACCATGGTGTGGAGTGTCCGGTTGCGGCTCGCCCACCGGCGGGCCTCGAAAGTGTCGGCCAGTAAATTTACCGACGCCACCAGGTCGTCAACGGTCGCCTCCGGTTCCACGGTCCAGGTTTCGAGCAGAAATGTATCGGCCTTCATCGCGGCTTGGACGAATGGGCACACCGCGCCGTCTCGGCCCAGTTGTTCATGGGGCTTCATCACGAACTGTTCTACCCACTCGCGTGCTGCCGCCAGATCGGCGGCCTCGCTCTTGCGATTTGTGGCGGATCTTACCGGTGGCTGCAGGGGCATGGAAACCTCCTCGAAGGCTTCGGCTGTTCGGCGAATACGTGCAGTGCGGCTGGAGTTGCCAGGCAGCGCCTCACGAGTCGTCTCACACGGACAAGACTGCCTCGGAGAACCGTGAAAGCCCTTCCTCGAGGACCTCGTCCTCTATGGTCAAGGGAGGCATGAGCTTCAGAACCTCGTCATGAGGCCCGGACCTCTCGAGCAGCAGGCCCGCTTCCAGGCAGCGCACCTGGATCTCGGCGGCGGATTCCGGCTTCAGGCACCTCAGCCCCTGCATCAAACCCCGGCCCTTGCGCAGCTGGCCGGTACGATGCTGCAACGAGTCGAGCACGGCTCCGACCGCTCGGGACTTCGATTCGATCGAGGCGGAAAAAGCGCCGTCCGACCAGAACTTGGCCACAGCCAGCCGTGCGGTGACAAATGCGTGGTTGTTTCCCCGGAACGTTCCGTTGTGCTCGCCGGCCTGCCACACGTCATGTTCCGGGCGTATGAGGACCGCGGCCAGCGGAATCCCGAACCCGGAAAGCGATTTGGCCAGGACCACGATGTCGGGGACGATCTCCGAGAACTCGAAGCTGAAGAAGCTGCCGGTCCTGCCGCATCCGGCCTGGACATCATCGACGATCAGCAATGCGCCGTGCCTGGTCGCGAGAGCCCTGAGCCGGCGCAGCCATTCGGCGGAGGCGCAGTTCAGCCCCCCCTCGCCCTGCACCGTCTCCACGATGATCGCGGCCGGCGGGTCAATTCCGCTCGAAGGGTCGGACAGCATCTGCTCGAGCCAGGGAAGAGTATCGACCTCCCTGCCGAAGTAGTCAGCATAAGGCGCGCGGGAGACTCCACTCAACGCGATGCCGGCGACGTTGCGGTGATGCTGATTGCCAGTTGCCGAGAGCGACCCGAGCGAGACGCCGTGGAAGCTGTTCGTGAACGCGACCACATTGACTCTGCCAGTTATCTTTCGCGCCAGCTTCAGTGCCGCCTCGACTGCGTTCGTTCCAGTCGGTCCGGTGAATTGGATCTTGTAGTCCAGACCGCGGGGCCGAAGTATCTTGTCGGCGAATTCCTTGATGAACGCACCTTTCGACTCCGAGTGAAAGTCCAACGACTGGGCGATGCCGTCGCCGGCTATGTACTCGATCAGAGCGTTCCGCATGTCCGGATCATTGTGGCCGTAGTTCAGCGCTCCACATCCGGAGAAGAAGTCGATGTACCGGGTGCCTGCGGAGGTGTGCACGTAGGCATTCGTCGCCTTGGTGAGTTCGTAGGGAATCAGGCGACAGTACGACCGGACTCGAGATTCGTGTTCTTCGTATAAGCTTCGCCGAACATCTGTGTTGCTCAAACGAAATACCCCCAATTACGCTGTGTCAGAGCGTCTGCGCGCCGCACCTGTTCGCCCGCTATGGGTACGGCTTCACGCGCTTGATCACTCGAAGTAGTTCTCCAGACCGCCTCTTCGCCTGGTGTCCAGAGTCGTACAATGGAAGCCGCCGCCCATCATCCGTGAATGGCGAAGCTTCAACGGCAGGACATCGATGCCCTGATCTTCGATCAGCTTGATCAGGGGAAGCTGATCCCGGTCCACGACCACGAGGTCGGGGCGCACGCTGAAGAGGTTCATGTCGATCCAGCCGCTGCCGATGGAGCGCGACAGGTAATCGCTGTCGAACCGGTCGGCGCCGGTCATCGGCGGACTGTAGATGATCTTCCATTTGTCGAAGATCGACGGCAGCATCTCTCGTGTTACTCGTTCCGGATTGCACAGCAGCAACCCCGGCCTCAGTGCCACCACGGAGGTGTCAATATGACTGCCGTGATAGTTGATCCGGCATACGTGAACCTTGAACTCGTCGCCCAGGATCGTCTGAAGCCATTGTGCGCCCAATTCGTTGCCGGTCGAGCTGACCAGATACAGAAGGTCCCGGCCGAACCGCAGTACGTTGGCGGCGTCGAAGACCGGCTCGTCCTCTCTGGGGATGGGAAGCTTGTGATCCACCTCGAAGAGAGTGTCCAGTAGCATCGGTTTCGGTGCGCTGAACCATTTGGCACCGGCCTTGAGGTACTCGATCAATATCTTGCGGTAACTGTACGCCTCAAGGAGGCGGCCACGGATGACGTTCGGCGTCTCGATGATCTGGTCGCCCAGGACTAAGAAGATGTCTCGCGGACAGTAATTGTAGTACCCCTTCGTGGACCAGAAGGGGGTGGATACGACCTCGTCGTGCGGCCAGGTGTCCGGCCTCTTGACAACGATATCGAGATCTTCCAGCGACTTGACCATCGCGGCAAGATCTTCTTCGGCTTCCTCGATGACCTGTTCCGGGAAAGCGCCGGCAGGAATTTCATCGACCGAGTAGCCGGCGAACTCCGCGAGATGTGTGCTCTTGTCGGGATGGGGCAGCCGTGCTCCGAGGGGGTTACCGACGATGACCTCCGCCAGCGGGTCCCATTCGTTGCAGCTCCATACACCCGAGAAGGCTTCATCTTCGGTGCTCGACGGAGAAGAATCCATCGACACCTCGCTGTGGGCGGTGTTGTTCATCGACGTTACTCCTAGTGGACATGGTTGTTTTGCGTGCATGTCGAGTAATCGGCCGAGTCATGGGCGGTCAATGACCGCTCAGACCGACTGGGACCCCCTGATTGGCGCGTGGATGCGGTCGCGCACCGCTGCGATCGGAGGCATCAACAGTGCCGCGGTCGCCAACGACGCGCGGCGCTGCCACCACCTGCGTCACGGGCCGCGGCGACTCGCCGCGTCTTCACCGTTAACGTGCGCACGCGCGCTGCCGGGAAGCAGTTCCCGGTGCTGGACGCTCAGGGCGTGGGGTTCTCTGGCGCGGTACACGTCGTCCAGATGATTTGCACCGTCACCCACGACGACGCCGGCGAGCGTCATGTCAAAATCGGCCGCGCGGTCATCTCCCCGTCGGTCGCCGACGTCATACCTTGCCGGATCGCCGTCTGGGTGCGCAGGCACCGGACCACCGGGAACGAGCTTTGCCAGGTCTGCGATGTCCGGCTTGATGAAGACCGCTTTCAGGCCCCCAACGCTGGTGGGCCGGAATTCATGGCCGCTCTGTGCGACACTGCGATCAGCATCCTGCGGCTCAGCCACGCCAACATCGCCGACGCGCTCCGACATCACGCTCGTCCCCCTCTGGCAAGTCACACTATTGCTGGACCGGTGAATGCGAGTCAGTCGAGACCCCGGCCAAGCCAGGCCTTGCATCGGTCGTGATAGGTCCATTCCAGGCGAAAACGTTCGATGGCGCCATTATTTCAGCATTGCCCCCAAGGCATCCCCCGTTATCGAACGCGAAGGCCGGCGAGGCACTTTAAGATTGCGCCCTCACCCGCTGTGTCATTTTTACACGACTATACGTGTAAGGCAACCCTCGACGGTGTTCCGGTCAAGCGATCTTGACCAGATGGAACGTAATAGGAGGTGAACGACGTCATCGCCATGGAGGTGCTTCTTGCGGTGGAAATGTTGAACGCTGGAAGGCTGAACACGCGGGCCCGGAAGTGCAAGCGCCGCCCCGCGTGCATGCGGTCAGGCCGGCCGAGTGCGGACCGTCACGCAGGCAAGCGAATGCGTGCTCAGTGCGCGGCACGAAAACGTTGCTCGTCGCCGCGGTGATGGTATTCGGCGGCCGAATCTTCGAACGGTCACCGACAACGCGGCACACGCATCCGTGCCATTTCCCCAGGTGTCCGGGCTGTTGTCGGATCTGCCGCGCAAGAACTGCCGGACTCTGGCGGAACAGGCCGGCGATGTCGACAAAGGCGCGCACCCTGTGGGGGTGCGGCGGCATCATGCGGGCACTGCCGTACGCCTCGAGAACACTCGCACCGGGTGGTTTCTACATATACCACGAACACCGGGCACCGTTGAACGACCGGGAGTTGTTTCTCCGGCCTCCTTGAACGACGACCCGGTGCGACCACCGCATCAGAACCGAGCGGGCCGAACATCGCCTTACGGGTGACCGAAATGCTCTTGGCCGAAACTCTAGGCGTAACGGGCGCACGAGGCTGGAGAGACAGCAGTGGACGGACCTATTCGGGCGCCGAATCCCCGATGGAGCGAGCCGTACAGAGAGAGGCTCATCCAAGCCGCCCTCAGGTTTCCGCGAGCCACCGGAGAGTCCACCGACGCTGCGACGACCGGCACGGCGCCTACTCAACAGAGCGATCTTCCAGGGTCTCTACATCGGAGACGGCCCGGCCACCGGCCACGACCTACGTGAACCCTTCGGACAACTCCACGCCCTTCAACACGAACGCGTCTCTGCGCCCACAAGCGCGACGACCACTCGGTCGCTGCGTGGAAGAAGCGGAAGGGCCACTCGCTCAGCGAATGGCCCTTCGACTTCCGGCGTTGCGCTCTTGCTCAAGAGCGTTGGCGCGGGCAAGGGTTCTAACAACAACCCTGAGGTGGAGCTATGGGGATTCGAACCCCAGACCTCCTCCATGCCATGGAGGCGCGCTACCAGCTGCGCCATAGCCCCTGGTCGCTCGGCGGACCTCCTTGCGGCGGCGCCGTGCCTCGCCAGTGTATCGGAATTCGCGACCCCGGCCGAACCGCCGGAGCGGGCACCGGCCGCTTCCGAACGACGCGCCGCCTCGCCGGCGGTCCGCCCAGCAGGCCCGCAGACGGCCGCGCACCCTCTGGCCTGCGGCGATGGTCACTCGCGAGTGAGACCAACACGGCTTGCAGCCAACCGATCGCCTAGGTGGAGCGGGTGGTTTCACGGCGGGACCACCGTCATGATCTGGCCGTCGACGATGGCCCCGCCCATCTCGGCACTCCAGGCAGGGACTCCCGGCCGGCAAGCCGACTCGCCTTGACAGCACCCCTTACCCAGGGTGACCATAAGTCGCCCTGCGTAATCGTCCGCGAGGAGCCGACATGCATCGCAGCCCCCACGCGCTCAACGCCGGATCCGCGTTCGACACCAGCGATGTCGATCAGGACGGCTACATCGACAAGGAGGACATGCGCCTCATCGGCCTGCACCTGGCCGACCGGCTCGGCCTGCCCGCCGACTCCCCCGCCCGCGCCGGCCTGCTGGCCGCCTACGCCCACGTCTGGGCCAACGTCGTGGCCGCGGTCGGCACCGACGACAACGGCCGCATCAGCCGGCAGCGGTACATCGAGTACGCCGTCTCCCCCACGCTCGACCGCACGCGGTTCATCGTGGCCATCGTCTGGCCCATCACCGACGCGCTGTGGGACGCGCTGGACGCCGACGGCGACCAGAGGCTCAGCATGCACGAGTACCTCCGCCTCTGGTCGGCCTACGACGTCGAGACGGCCGAGGCGCGCGAGGCGTTCATCCTGCTGGACACCGACGGCGACGGCCACCTCGGCAAGGACGAGTTCGCCCAGGCCATGTACGACTTCTACTTCAGTGACGATCCGCGCAAGGCCGCCATCCCGATCCTCGGCCGCTCCTGACCCCGCTCACCCGCCTGAATCCCGCTCGACCCGGCCGCATCCCTCGCCCGCCGGAACCCGGCTCACCCCGAATCCCCGTCATCCCGGCCATCCCGGCCTGGCTCGTGCTCATCGCAGTGAGCCGGCCCTGCGGATCAGTCCGGCCAGCTCGGTGACCATGGGGTCCTCGGTCGCCGCCGAGAGCCGCTCGGCGTGGTCCGCCAGCGTGCCGAGGTCCTCGGTGAACATCTCGTCCTCGGCGTGCCTGAGCCGCTGGGCGAACGCCGCGACCACCGCGTCCACCTGCAGCCGCGGCGCCGCCGTCTCCCACAGGCGGTCCGACAGCCCGCCCACCTCCAGCGCGCGGCTGGTCTCGGCGGGCTCGCGGGTGTCGGGGTCCTGCCAGCGAACCGTTGCCACGGCGAGCTGCCCCGAGGTTCCCGGGCGCAGGCGCACCGCGTACAGCGCGGTGACCGCGTGGCCGGGCCCGACCTCGCCGCCGTCCTTGGTGTCGTCGCGGAAGTCCTCCGCGGCGAGCGCCCGGTTGTCGTATCCGAGCAGCCGGTAGGACTCGACGGTGGCCGGGTTGAACGCCACCTGCGCCTTGGCGTCGCGGGCCCGCAGGTCGAGGTTCGCCGGCAGGCGCTCGACGAAGACCTCACGCGCCTCCTGCTGGGAGCCGACGTAGACGGCGGCGCCGTCGCCGTGGTCGGCGAGCTGCTCCATCAGCGTGTCGCCGTACTCGCGGCCGACGCCGACGCACAGCAGCGTGACGCGTCGCCCGGCGAACTCCTCGACCCGGTCGAGGATGCCCTGCCAGGTGGTGTCCCCGGTGTTGGCGAGGCCGTCGGACAGCAGGATGACCCGGTTGGTGGCGACCGGCCGGAAGGCGCGCGCCGCCTCCTCGTACCCGGTGACCAGCCCCGCCTGCAGGTCGGTCGATCCCTCGGTGGCGAGGGTGTCGATGGCGGCGTGCAGGTCGTGCCGCTCGCTCGCCGGGGTCATGGAGATGCGCACCCTGGCCTGGTCGCTGAAGGACACGATCGAGACCCGGTCGCCCGGGCCGAGCTGGTCCACCAGCGCGTGCAGGGCGTCGCGCACCAGGTCCAGCCGGCCGGGGTCGCCCATGGAGCCCGAGACGTCGACCACGAAGGTCAGGTTGGCGGGCCGGCGTGCGGCGGCGTCGGCGGTGCGGGTCTGCAGTCCGACCCGCAGCAGGGCGGTGCCTTCGGCGGCGCCCCTGGCCCCGTCGAGCCGGACCGCGAAGCCGTCCCCCGGCGGCTCGGGGTATCCCTGCCGGAAGGCGTTGACCCACTCCTCCGGCCGCACCTGCGCCGGGTCGGGCAGGCGTCCGGCGTTGATCGTGCCCCGCGCGTAGCCGTAGGAGGCGGTGTCGACGTCCAGCGCGAAGGTGGAGATCTTGTCCGGCGACTCGGCCTGTCCGGTGGGCGCCGGCGGCGCGGTCGCGCCGGGCTCGTCATTCGCGGCGGCGTTGCCCTGCCCGGACTGCCCGGATTGCCCGGACCGCCCGGACTCTCCGGACCCTTGCCCGGAGGTGGCGCCGCCGGGGCGGGACGGTTCGCGCGCCCCGGCGGTGTCGTTGGAGGTGCCGCCGCATGCTGAGACGAGCAGCACGAGCGCGGCCAGGACGCAGATGAGGATTCGTGACTTCACAGGAGGCCCCCTCTCGGTGTCACCTCCTACGACGGTCCCGCGGACGCCCGCGCCGGAGCCGTCACCCAAGCGACGGCGAACCGTGCCCGCCGCGTGACCACCCGGCGGCGGCCGGGCACCCGCGATCCACACGGCGGACCAGGAACGGACACCGCCGGTGGACGGTCAGAAGGTGTTCCTGCGGCAGTTCAGGAACAGCTGCATCTCCAGCGGCTCGTCCTCGGTCGCGGGGACGTAGGCCAGGTCCATCTGCTCGCGCACGCTGAACCCGGCCTCCTCGACGACGGCCCGCAATGCGTAGCGGGCGTAGCCGGTCATCCGCAGCCAGGTGTCCAGGACGCGGATCGGGGCGTCGTCGATGTCCATCTCGACCATGCCGATGGCCAGCCAGCCGCCGGGGACGAGCAGGTGGTGCAGGCGCAGCAGGGTGGCCATGATCTCGTCGCGCCGCAGCATCGACAGGGAGAAGTAGGCCACGACGGCGTCGAACCGGCCGAGGCCGTCGTCGATGTCCACGACGTCCAGCCGGCGCAGGTCGGCCTCGGGCACGTTCCCGGCGGCGAGGGCCAGCATGACCGGCGAGATGTCGATGCCGGTCACCTCGCAGCCGGCGTCCACCAGTTGCCTCGCCGTGGGCAGACCGGTGCCGCAGCCGACGTCGAGCACCCGCGCGCCCGGGCGGAGCTTGCGGAGAATCCATTCGGCGGAGGCGATCTGGCCCCCCTTGTAGGGGAACGCCTCGTCGTACCGAGCGCCGATGCGGTCGAACGCGTCCGCCTGCGCGGCCCGGTGCGCCGGACGTGAGCGTCTCGCAGTCATCCATTCCACCCAACACTGAGCCGTCAACTTGTTTCTCATTAGATAGAGTGCCAACACTATGTAAGTCAAGACTAGTCAGGACATGAGTTGATGCAGTTAATGTGACAATTGCCGCTCACAGCGCATTCAACGACTGTGCGACGCCGGCGGCCGGTTTCCGGCCCGGTCGAAGCCTTAATTCGCGCACGCCCTTCCCGGCCCTCCAACGGGCGCGACGGGTACGCCCCCGGCTCGAGGGGTGGTGGAAGTTTCAGCCGCGAACGCCGGGGTCAGGGCGGCGACCTGCGAAACCCTCCGCCGCCGCCGACCGGCGTTGTCCCGCGTTTCCGCGCCGACTTAGGGTGACCCCGCCCCGCGTGGGAAGCCGGGCCGGCCGGTGTGGCCGGGCGACGGCGTGAGGAGGCGGCGATGAGGATTGTGTTCCGCGCTCGACCGGCGGGAGCGGCACCCGGCGGCCGGAGGCGACCGTCCCGATCGCGCCTCGTCATCGCGGTGCTGCTGTCGGCCGTGGCCGTGTTCCAGCTCTCCGCGCGGGCGCTCGCGCTCGCCGATCCGCCCGCGCCGGTGACCGGCAACGCCACCTACTTCGACGCGCTGGGCGCCCCCTACGGCGGATGCGGGCTGCCGCAGTCGGTGCTGGAGAGTCAGGACTTCGTCGCGCTCAACGTGTACAACACCCCGGGCGACTACGGCTTCTACGCCCGCCCGCTGCCGCCCTCGATGGCCGACAAGATCGGCATGTGGGACAACGGCCGCAACTGCGGGCGCTGGGTGCAGGTCTCGATCGCCGACTACTGCACCGGAGTGAACGACGGCGCGCAGAGCCAGGCGTTCTGCCGCAACGGCTCGTGGGTGAGCGACGCCTACAACGGGGCCACGCTCACCATGCTGGTGGCCGACAGCTGCGGCGACACCAACGCCTGGTGCCGTGACGACCGCTACCACCTCGACCTCGCCAAGGACTCGATCAACAGGTTCGCCAAGAACGGCGCCCCGGTCGGAGACCTGTACCCCAACCACTGGAACAACCGGCACGTCACCTGGTCGTTCGTCCCCGCACCCGGGTACACCGGTGACATCCAGATCGGGTTCATCCAGGGCGCGCAGCGCTACTGGCCGGCGATAGCGGTGTCCCGCCTGCCGAACGGGCTGCACGGGGTGGAGTACCAGGTGGGCGGCGCCTGGCAGCAGGCCCAGATGAACGGCGACATGGGGCAGTCGTACATCATCGCCCCGACCGAGACCGGCGGGACGCGGTACCGGATCAGAGCGCGCGACGCCTCGGACGCGCCGGTCAACGCGGGCCGGGTGTACGAGTTCTCGCTGCCCTCGGCGTGCTCGCCCTGCGGCGCGGCCTACACCAAGGTCACCTACACCACCGACACCTCGACGCCCACGCCCACTCCCTCGGCCACGCCGACGCCGACGCCCACCGCGACGCCGACGCGCACGCCCACCCCCACCCCGTCGGCGACCCCGACGCCCACTCCTACGCCCACGCCGACGTCCTGCACGGCCCGGTACGCCACGCAGAGCCAGTGGCCGGGCGGGTTCACCGGGCAGATCTCGGTGACCAACGGCGGCCCGCCGCTGTCGGCCTGGACGATCACCTTCACCGTGCCGGCCGGCGTCACGGTCGCCTCGGGCTGGAACGGCACCTGGACGCAGTCGGGCAGCACGGTGACCGTGAAGAACACCTCGTGGAACGGATCGGTCGGCACCGGAGGGATCATCACGCTGGGCTTCAACGGCACCACCACGGGTTCCGCCGCCCCGGGCGCGACGGCGTTCACCCTCAACGGCTCTCCCTGCGCCTGACCACGCCCGCCGTCACCCGGACGCGCCCGCCGTCACATCGAACGGCGTGCGCGTCCGCGCGTCGCGTCCGGCGCCGCCCGCCGTCGCTCGCAGCGGCGGACAAGCACGTCACGACCGGGCGGCCAGCGTGATGGCGGCGTAGTCGGCGACCGGCTCGTAGCCGAGCGCCTGGTAGACGGAGTTCGACGTCGGATTGGCCAGGTCGGTGAACAGCAGCAGCAAGTCGGCCCCGGCCTCCTGTGCCACGCGGCTCGCGCCGTGGGTCACCACCGAGCCGTAGCCGCGCCTGCGGAACTCCGGCGGGGTGTACACCGGGCCGATGCGCGACATTCCGATGATCGGTCGCGAGAAGCCCGCCATGGCGACCGGCCGGCCGGCCTCCTCCGCCAGGACGAACTCGCCCTGGCCGACGCGGTGTTTGACCTGCGCCGCCGGGTCGTCGTGGCCGACCTCGGGCTCGGCCTCGGCGAGGAACTCGCGCATCCACTGGGTGATCAGCTCGACGTCGCGCTCGCCGGCGACGCGGGCGGCGCCCTCGCGCGACGGCGGGCGCAGGGCGCCCAGCCGGTAGAGCCGCATCGACACGCGGGCGGTCTCGGCGCGGCCGGACGCGGCGGCGAACGCCTCGGTCTGGCGCAGCGGCCCGTTGACGCCGGTGGCCTCGCGCTCGCGCAGCTCGCGGGCGAGCGGGGCCACGGTGTCGAGCGGGATGTCGCCGAGCAGCAGGGGACTCGGCGGGGTGTGGAGCATCGCCGCGCGCACCTCGCCGCCGGAGGTGAACCAGCCGAGCAGCGGATCGTCCTGCCACAGGCCGTGCCTCATGCGGCCGAGCACGGTCAGCGGGACCGTGTTGCGGACCGGATCGCGGCGCAGCCACGCCTCGGCCGCGCTCGGGAACTCGTCAAGGGACGCCGTGAACCTCCACACCATGCGGGACAGTGTGCCAACGAGCACCCCGATCGGGCGAGCCGTTTTCCCCGGTCAGAACTCGTCGGCGCCCGCGACCTGACGGACGGGGAACACATGGCGGGAGGCCGCGCACACGGTCTCGAGGACGTGGACGGGAGTGCCGCCGGTGGAGTACCCGGCCCGCAGGATGCGCACGACCCACTCCCCCGGCGGCAGGAGCAGCGTCTCGCGCTCGAAGGCGGTGGGCTCGCGGGCGATGAGCTCCTCCTCGGCGTGGCCGAAGCGGTGGCCGAGGGCCTCGATGCCCGCCTGCAGGCTGGGCAGGACGAAGCCCGGCGCGGCGAGCGGCGTGCCGCCGAACAGGTCGAGGCGGAAGTAGCTGGTGGCGATGCGCACGGGAACCTCGTCGGCCAGCAGCAGCTTGCGCCGCGCCAGCACCTCGGCGCCGGGCCGCACGCGCAGCGCCTCGGCGACGCGCTCACCCGCGGGCTCGGGGCCGACGTGGAGCATGCGCCGGTCGGCGCGGACGCCCTGCCGCTCGGCCTCGGCCACGAACAGGGAGGCCGACCCGCGGTCGGCGGGCTCGCTCGGCAGCGCACGGCGCACGACCACCTGGGGGACGCCCGCTTCGCGGTGATCGCCGGCCATGCCCGGAGCGGCCGCCTCACGGGGGTCGCCGCTCTCGCGGCTCTCGCCGGGGCCGCCGGACGCCTCGCGGCCCGCGCGCGCCGCCGCGTCGAGTTCCACGCGAATCGCCTTTCCGATGTCGGCCGTGGCCACAGGGCGCCGTCTCTGCGATCGACGGCCGCCCACCACGTCTCGGGCGGTGATGCCACGCCCGTGTAACGCCAGGTGGAGCTATGGGGATTCGAACCCCAGACCTCCTCCATGCCATGGAGGCGCGCTACCAGCTGCGCCATAGCCCCTTGCGATGCGCCGACAGTCTATCGGAACCCGGCGGGGCCCGTGTACGGAAGACCGCCGCCTCCGGCCGCGCGAGAGGCGGCCGTGGAGCGCAGGTCACGACATGGGGATGCCGACGCGTCGGGTAAGACCGTTGAGATGTTCGAGCGGAACCACCGCGTGCTTGCCGAGCGAGCCGGGTTCGCCGGCTCGGTCAGGCGGGCTCGTCCTCCAGGTAGCGGTCGCCCGCGGCGTACCAGCCGGTGAGGATGTGCGCCGCGACCACGGCGAACAGCAGCGTGAAGGGCAGCGTCCACCCGCCGGTGGCCGAGTACAGCATGCCCACGGCGAGCGGCCCGGCGCCGGCGATGAGGTAACCGACGCTCTGCGCGAAGGCCGACAGCGCCTGGGTCGCCTCCGCGGTGCGGGTGCGCAGGGCGAACAGCGTCAGGGCCAGCGGGAACGAGCCCATCGCCACGCCGGTCAGCATCACGAAGACCCACAGCGCCGAGACCGGCGCCCACAGCATGCCGCTCAGGCCGACGAGGTACAGCAGGCCGAGGCCGGCGACCATGGGACGGCGGCCGGTCACCCGTGCGGCCAGGACGGGCACGGCCAGCGAGACCGGGATGCCGAGCGCGGTGAAGACCGCCATGCTGAGCCCGGCCTGACTATCGGTGTATCCGCGGTCCTGCAGGAGCTGCGGCAGCCAGCCGAACATCACGTACGCCACCAGCGACTGGGTGCCGAAGTACCCGGTCACCGCCCAGGCCAGCCGGTTGCGCACCAGCGCCCGCGTCCCGGCCCTCTCTCGCCCGCTGAACCGCTCCGGCTCACTGCGCGACAGCGCAAGCCACGGAATGGCGGCCACAGCGGCGAGTGCCGCCCACACACCGAGGGCGACGTGCCAGTCGCCGGCGGCCCGTTCGATGGGGACCGTCGCGGCGGCGGCGAGCATGGTGCCGACGGCCAGTGCCGTCGCGTACACAGTGGTCATGGTGGCGGCGCGCTGCGGGAAGTGCCGCTTGATCAGCGCCGGGATCAGCACGTTGCCGATCGCGCCCCCCGAGAGCGCCACCACGCTCGCCGCGAGGAACACGACGCTGGAACCGGTCATGACCCGCGCGAGCAACCCGGTGCCGAGGAGCAGCAGCGCCCCCAGCAGCAGGCGGTGCTCGCCGAGGCGCCGCGCCAGCCAGGGCGTCACCGAGCCGAACACGGCGAAGCAGAGCACCGGCAGGGTGGTCAGCAGGCCGGCGACGACCCCGGACATGCCGAGAGCGCCGCTGACCTGGTCCAGGACCGGCCCCAGGCTGGTGACCGCGGTGCGCAGGTTGAGCGCCGCGAGCACCAGGCCAAGACCCACCAGCCATGACAGCCGTACCGGCGGCCGGCGGTGCGACGCGGCGGTGGCGGACGGGGCGGTGGTGAGCACGCTCATGGCGGGGACTGGTCTCCGTTGGTCGATCAATACATCGAATCATGGGATGACTGGATGTCATTGATGTTAACAGACCCACAGACTGTCCGCTTTGCCGGGGTGACACCCCCGCTATGGCCGCCCTTGGCATCATGTCGACGTGCCCGTCCGGCGGCATGAAGAAGGGGGCGGGCCGCCGCCCGCCCCCTTCTCCTCGCGCGCGTCAGCCCAGGCGCTCGGGGCGCTCGGGCGCCAGCGGCGGCTCCTCGTCCCAGCGAGGGGTGCCCTGCGGCGAGACCGGGCCGGTGCCCGGCGCGGGGAGCGGGGTCTCCGGCGGGTAGTCACGCTGGACCGGCTGCGGCGGCATCGGCTCGCCGTACGCGGCGCCCGTCCCCGCCATCGTGCCGGTGCCCGCCACCGGGTCGGCGCCCGTGGCCGTCCCGGCCGCCGGGGTCAGCCCGGGCCCGGCCGTGGTGCCGGTGCTCGGCATCACATCGGCGTCCGGCGCCGTGCGCGCCGCCGCCGCGGAGTCGTCGCCGATCGGCGAGGGCACCTCGCCGCGCCAGCCGCCGGTCTCGCGGCCCCGCGACTCGATGAACTGCTTGAAGCGCTCCAGGTCCCCGTGGACGCGCATGCGCACCAGCTGCAGCTTGTCTCCGACCGTCTCCACGACGCCCTCGGGCTCGAAGTCCATCCGGAGCATGACCCGGGTGCTCTCGGCGTCGAGCGGCTGGAAGGTCACCACGCCGCCCTGGCGGGGCTCATCCATGGACCGCCAGGCGACCACCTCGTCGGGGCGCTGTTCGGTGATCTCCGCCTCGAACTCACGGTGGACGCCGGCGACCTGGACGCTCCAGGCCAGGCGCGTGTCGTCGATCTGCTTGACCGACTCCACCCCTTCCATGAACTCGGGGAAGCTCTCGAACTGGGTCCACTGGTTGTAGGCCGTCCGGACGGGCACGGCCACGTCGACCGAATGCTCGATGGTGCTCATCGGCTTCCTCCCTTTTTGTGGGTTCGGAAACCTGCTCTGCCCATCAATGAAAGCGCTATTCGGACTTCGGTCCAGCAATACCGGGCCATGGGACGATCAACCACTGCACCAGGGGTGCCGGGCCGAAATTCCCCGGTCACCTCCGCCCGGCCGGTCGCCGGGCGGAGGTGACCGGGGGGAATCAGTGGCAGTTCACCAGCACGATGGATACGACCGTGCAGCGCACCTGGGCGGTGTCGTTGGCGGCCACCGGGTCGGTGGGGCTGGAGCTCGTGCGGGCGGCCGTGAAGGTGTAGGGCACGCCGATGTTCAGCAGCCCGACCGGCACCGAGAACTTCCTGGTCTGCGTGGCGCCCGGCGCGAGCGGGCCCACCGTGCAGTTGACCGCTCCCGAAACGGCGGCGCAGTCGCCGGGCGTGGCGCTGAGCCCGGGCGGCAGCGTCGTGGTGACCGTGGCCGTCTGCACCGTTCCGGGACCGTTGCCGGTGACGCCGACGGTGAACTCGATCTTCGGGACCAGCAGGGCGAGCTTGGGCGTCGCGGTCAGGCGCACGGCGGCGTCGGCCTCGTTCACGATGGTCAGGACCGGTCCGGTGACGATCTCGGAGGCGTAGTTCGAGCCGCCGAGCTGGCCCTGGAAGGTCTGGTCGCCGGCCGGCGCGTCGTCGGCGATGTCCAGGGTGAAGGCGACGGTCGCCGAGGCCCCGCCGGACAGCGCCCCGACCGGGGCCTGCACGCCGATGGGCCCGCCGGGGCCGGGAATGGTGGAGCACGGCCCGGCCGCGCCGTCGCATCCGGTCAGCACGGCGTAGGAGGGCAGGAGGCCGGGGGTGGTGAACAGCCTGGCGGTGGCGTTGAGCACCGTGAAGGCGTGGATGTTGGTGACCTTGACGGTGACCGTGACCGCGTCGCCGGTGTTGACCTGGGACGCCGACAGGGCCAGTTGCACCTCCGGCTCCTCGGCGGAGGCGGGGGTGGCGAACAGCGGGGACAGGACCATCGCGATGACCGTGAACGCGAGGGCCAGGAGGTGCCGGAGGGGTCTCATCGCAGCCTTTCCATCGAAGACCTGGACCATCCGACTATGGCCGTTCATAACCCCGCAGGAAGCGAATCGAGGTAATTATGTGACCACATATGGTGACCAATTGTGGACGCCTGCCACGGCCAACGCACCGCCGATCCCAAGCGTCCAACACATTCGCCCCGAAGCGGCCGAGTCACGGCAGCGGCCCGTCCACCCATGCGGCAGTGGTGAGCCCGAAGGCGCGGACACGCCGCAGGAGACGTTGACGAGGCTCACCGCGTTCATCGCCGACGACAAGGGCGAGGCGGGTAGCCGACGCCATCACTAGGTCGATCGCCCAAGCGCCCCGACGTGAGGTGCGCGAGAGGGAGCCGTCTGGGCCACCGATCAGCTGAGACCTTCCTCGAGCCATGCTTCACCTTCTTCCACGTCGCCGCCTACACCGGAGCGCGGGACGGGGAGCCGAACTGTGGCCGGGGACCGATCGTTCTCGGTGGCGACGGCGGAGGCGGACACGAGCGTCGCGGCGGCGAGGCCGCCCCAGAGTGCGGCCTCGCCGTGGGAGGCGAGAGCGGTGATGACCGCCGGGGAGACGGCGAGGCCGAACCCCGTGGAGAGCTGGAAGCGCGCGAGGGCACGTCCCAGGACAGGGGCCGGAGCGAGGGCGGTGACGAGCGCGGTGGCGCTACCGGCGTAGATGATCTCACCGATGGTGCAGACCACGGCCACCATGGCGACGGCCGGGGCGCCCCAGCCGCGTCCCAGCGAGGTGGCCGCGAGGAAGCCGAGGTAGGAAGCGGTGAGTACCACGCCTGCGAGGGCCAGCACGGTCCGCCGGGAGAAGCGGGACATCAGGACGGTGACCGGAACCTGCAGGGTGACCACCAGCACCGTGTTGGCCACGAAGACGGCTGACGACCATACGGGTGATGCGTGCAACCGGGTCACCAGGACCAGGGGGACCGCGACTTCGAAGATGTTGAGGCAGAAGACATAGACCACGTTGGCGGCCAGCAGCGCGCGCATGCGAGGAGCGGGCCCGTCGTCCCTGCCCCTGGGCGGGGTGGCAGCCGGATGAGCGTGCACGTGGACCGACCACGCCAAGGCCGCCGCAACGAGATAGGCGAGCCCGGTGACGGCTGCCAGCGCCTGCAACGCGGTGGTGCCGCCGGTCAGGCAGGCGGTGGCAAGGAGCGCCCCCGCCCCCAGGCCGGCGTTGCGCAGGGCACGGCCTCCCGCGAGAGCGGCGTCCCGCTCGCGGCCGTGGGCGACCGTGGCCACGAGGGCTGCGTGGGCGGCCGGCCATGCCTGGTTGCCGATGCCGAGGAAGAGCGCCGCCGCCGCGAACAGCCGGACGTGGCCCGCCGGGGCGGCCGGCAGCAGCGCCACACCCAGGACCCGCACCGACATCGACGCCGCCACGACCGTGCTGCGTGCGCCCCGGTCCAGCCATCGGCCGACCGCGGGCATGCACACCAGACCCATGACGGCGCCGACCGTCATGGCGATGCCGGTGGCCGACGCGGACAACCTCAGCACCGTCACCCCGTACAGCAGCAGAAAGGGCCGCAGCATGCCGGTGCCGAGCGCGTCCACGGCCAGGGCGACGGCATAGCGGGGGCCGCCGGAGGCACGGACGAGAGCGCGCGGCTGGATCTTCGTGGTGGTCGCCATGGCGCCAACGGTGCGTTCGGGCGCCGCGCTGGGCACGCCGGTTGACGGACACCGTCAATCGACGCGGCCGTCGGCCATCCGACCAGCGATGATGAGGGGATGACGTTGAGGATCGACATCAGCGGCCTGCCGTCCGGGCGACTGCGGTTCGCCGCCTCCCCGCTGGCCGAGCTGACCGCGATGCTCCACGTACTGGCCGAACCCGGGCATCATCCGCGGCTGGCCGCCTGGGCCGCGGACGTCTGGGCCGGGCTGCGGCCGGAGCTGGCCGAGCGGCTCAGGGAGGCGGAGTTCCTCTGGCGTTCCTCACGAGCCGACTTCCTGGTCCCCGCCCGGCCCCGGCCGAGCCTCGCCGAGGAGTTGGACGATGTGGACCGGATCGACGATGAGACCTACGTGACCGCCGCGCTCGTCACCACCTGCGGCAGCAACCGGGTCCGCTTCGGCGCGCCGTCGCCGCTCGCCGACGCGACGGCGCGCGAGCGGGCCCTGGACCTCGCCCAGGCCCGCGGCGCGCTCCAAGAGGCCTTCGCGGAACGGCTGCTCGCGGACCCGGCCGCCGTCCGGGCACGGGTGCGTCACACCCTCGAACAGTGCGCCGAGGCCTTCTTCGACGCCGCCTGGGCAGGCGTCGCCGTGCGACTGGCCACCGACCTGCGCCTGAAGCACGACCTGCTGAAGCGCCAGGGCATCGGGGCGGCACTCGCGTCGGTCTCCGGCGCGGTCACCCTGGCGCCGGACGGCGACCGCATCGTCGTGGACAAGTTGCAGGACAACGCGATCCCCGCCCACGGCACCGGGGTCACCTTCCTTCCCAGTGTCTTCGGCCATCCGCACCTGGTGGTGATCCACGCGCCCGGATGGCAGCCGGTGGTGCAGTACCCCGTGGCCGAGCCGATTCCATCGGAGCCGGTACCGCTGGAAACGGTCACGCTACGGCTGGAGGCACTCGCGCATCCGGTACGGCTGCGGCTGCTGCGCACCCTGGCCCGCGGCCCGCACACCACCGGCGAGCTGGCCCACGCCTGGGAACTCACACCCCCGGAGGTCTCCCGCCACCTCGCCGTCCTGCGCCGCGCGGGCCTGCTCACGGCCCGGCGGCACGGTCGTTACGTCCGCTACACCGTTAATCTGCCCGACCTGACGGCGTTGGGCGCCGACCTGCTGGCGGCCGTACTGCGCTGAGCAGCCCGCCACATCACGCGCCTCCACCACAGCCAGGCGGACGGTGCTGATGCGCTACGCCACCTGTACCAGGTGTTCACCGAAGAACCCGGCGATCCTCTCGACGGCGAGGTCCACGTACTGCTTGTTGTCATAGAGGTCAACGTGACTGGCGCCGTCCATCCAGTGGATCTCCTTGGGGCCGGTGGCCCGCTGGAAGGCTTCGACGCTCATCCACGACGTGACGGCACGGGAGCCGACGATCATGAGCAGCGGGCGGCGCCCGATCAGTGGGATCGGTGCGAAGGCGTCGAACGCCGCCATCTTGTCGATGCTGTCCCAGGTGAGGAAGCCCGCCGAACGGGGATGCCGGGCACGCTCGGTGCGGTAGTACTCGAAGCCCTCGGCACCGTGCTCTCCACCCAGCGCATACGCCTGTTCGGCGGTGTCGGGAAAAAGGGTCAGCACCGGCGGCTTCCCGCCCCGGGCCTCGACGGTGCGGGCGTGGGCCGCGGCGTCCAGCATGCCGAGGAACACGGCCGGGTCCTGGGAACCGTCGGCCCCCAAGCGGAACTGGCGCGCCACGTCCACGGCGCTGACGGTGGCGAGGGCCTTGACCCGGCGGTCACCCGCGGTGGCCGAGAGGGCGTACCCGCCGGAGGCGCAGATGCCGAGCAGGCCGATGCGGTCCGGATCGACGTCGCCCCGGCCGGTGAGGAAGGAGACGGCGGCCTTGAGGTCCTCGACGCGCTGCGCGGGGTCCTCCAGGCCGCGAGGTTCGCCGCCGCTCTCGCCTTGGTAGGCCGCGTCGTAGGCGAGCGCGGTGAACCC
The DNA here is from genome assembly GCF_040607455.1 of Sphaerisporangium sp. NPDC005289. NCBI lineage: Bacteria > Bacillati > Actinomycetota > Actinomycetes > Streptosporangiales > Streptosporangiaceae > Sphaerisporangium > Sphaerisporangium sp. NPDC005289. Next base: position 16,040 of record NZ_JBEXGS010000022.1, on the reverse strand, counting down.
CCTTTCGGCCAGGAGCCGGGCGTAGAGGCCGGCAGCCTGCTCCTTCACACCGGTGCCGGGGTGGCCGACGACGATCGCCGGACGCGGCCCCTCGGGAGGGGTGTCGGGCATGTAGAGATGACCGGCGAGCGGGATGCCGGCGCTGTGGAAGGTGACGTCGATCTTCGCCATGGAACTCTCCGTTGAACGGTCAGCCGGCCCGGCACGGTGCCGGGCTCGTGTCCACGGTCGTCACAGTCCCGAGCAGGCGTAAGCGGCGAGTTCTTGCCTGGGAAAAACCCTGCCCCCTCACCCACACCGCTACAGGCTCGACAATGGAGGACATGAGCACCGTGTCCGGACCCGGCGAGCTGGGCGCCTTCCTCAAGGCTCGCCGGGCGCAGCTGGCCCCGCAGGACCTCGGCCTGCCCGAACAGGACTCCCGCCGCAAGGTCGCGGGGCTCCGCCGCGAGGAGGTCGCCCAACTCGCCGCGATCAGCGTCGACTACTACACGCGGCTGGAGCAGGGGCGGGTCAGAGCCTCCGCGTCGGTGCTCGCCACGCTGGCTCGGGCACTGCGCCTCGACGACGACCAGCAGCGATACCTGTATCAACTGGCCGGCAAATCCGACACGCGGCCCAGGAGGCGCCGGCCCCCGCAGCGCGTACGCCCCGCCATGCGACGCCTGCTCGGTCAGCTCACCAGAACCCCCGCCGTCGTCCTGGGCAAACGGCTGGACATCCTGGAATGGAACGCGGGCGCCGCAGCCCTGTACACGGACTTCTCACAGATCCCCGCGGGCCGGCGCAACTATCTGTACCTGCTGTTCACCGACCCGATCATGCGAGGCATGCACCTGGAGTGGGAGCACGATGCGCGCGACGCCGTCGCCGCTCTGCGCATGGAGTCCGCGGCCGATCCCGACGACCCCCAGCTCGCCCTGCTCGTCGGCGAGCTGTCCGTGCGGGACGCCGACTTCCGTACCTGGTGGGCGGAGCATCGCGTCAACAATGCCACGTATGGCACCAAGCGTTACCGGCATCCGCTGGTCGGTGATCTCACCCTCGACTGCGACACCTGGAGCAGCCCCGACGGCTCAGGACAGCGCCTGATGGTCCTCACCGCCGAGCCTGGTTCCCCATCCCACGACGCGCTGCTCATCCTCACCGCATGGGCGTCGAGTCAGCCGAGCGAGAACCTTCCTTCCACGCCACGATGATGTCCCGCCCAGCGGCGACGCCGCCGATCGGGCGCGAACAGGCCGAGCCGCGCCGCCGCGGCCCGATCCGCCGAGCAAGCCGGCCGCAGCGAAGATCGCACGCCCGGTTCCGCTGCGCGAGAGCGTTTTCGAGGCGCTTCTCGAGCTCATCATCAGCGGGTCCCTCCGCCCCGGCCGGCATCTCGCCGAAAGCGAGCTCGCCGAGATGCTGGGGGTCTCCCGTCAGCCGATCAGAGAGGCGCTCCAGCTCCTCAGCGGCGAGGGCTGGGTCGACCTGTTCCCCGGCCACGGCGCGTTCGTGCACGCCCTCACCGCCAAGGAGGCCGACCAGCTCCTGGCCGTCCGGACGCTCCTCGAAGCCGAGGCCGCGCGACTCGCGGCCCGCAACCACACCGAGGAGGAGCCCGCCCAGCCCCCGCCGAGCCGGCGCCGCCGGCGGCGGGCGCCCGCGTCGTTCGGAAGTTGACACAGATGTCACCCGCGGCTCGCTAAGAGGAAACATCGCCCGAGGAGATTGATCACGAGGGCGAAGTCGCTTGTCTCCACGGGAAAGCCGTGTGGCGGCGCGTCCGCCTCCGAGGCCGGGGACGCCTCGGGAGGGCGGCCGCGTCGCCACACGCCGATACCTCGCACAGTTGGTCTCCCAGGATTCAGCCGCCCGGCCCTCCCCGCCCCCGGGCCGGTGAAGGACCCTCGCGGGCTAGCGCGCCAGTGACAGCAGCAGCGCGCCGCCGATGGCGAACCCGTAGCCGGCGGCGGCCAGTGCGACGACCCGGGTGCGGCGCGGCTCGTCCCAGCGGGTGCGCCCCAGCAGCCAGGCCAGCGCCGGGAGCACCAGCACTCCGTGCAGGCTCACCCCGTGCACAGGCTTGAGGAAGCCGCCGACCTGGTAGGCCAGCTCAGGCCGGCCGGCGGCGACCAGGGTCATGCCACGGGCGATCATCGCGGCGCCCGAGGCCAGCCCGACGAGCAGGGTGAGGAACCCCGCGCGCAGCGCCAGTCGCATGCTCGCCGGCAGACCGGGGTCGCCGCGCAGGGCCTGGACCGAGAAGACGACCAGGACCGCCACCAGGATGACGCCCCCGGCCGCCAGCATCGTCGACACCAGGCCGTCCACGGTGGTCTCGCGGTTGAAGTGCGAGGGGACGTGCCGCCACGCCTGCAGGGTGATGCCGCCCACCTCGGCCGCACAGTCGGCGGCGAAGACCCCGAGCAGCACGGCACGAGGGCGCTGTCGCAGGCGCACGTACGAGGTCACCCAGGCGATCGTGATCAGGGTCAGCCCGAAGGACACGCCGAACGTCGCAGGCTTGCGCCAGGACACAGGCCCCTCCCAGGGACCGCCGAGGACGGCGAACACCCCGAGATGGAACACCCCCGCCGCCACCAGCACCACGCCCACGACGTGACAGAGGCGCTCGGCGGCAGGGGCGTCGTCCCAGTGGGCCGCCAGGACCGCGAGGCCCCGGCGGAGCGGCGAGGCCGGGCGGGCGCCCGCGGTGGCCGTGGTCATCACGGTTCCACCCTCCCGGCTGCCGCGGAGCCCCGCATCGTACGGCGGGCGACGCTCGCCGTACGACCACGGGAGTACCCTCAGCGAGATCGACGGGGACCTGCCGCCACGGCGCCCGTGGCGCGTGGCCGTCAGGAGGCGTCGAGAAGGTGGCGGGCGACGAAGTCGTTGGCGAACCTGCCGGTGGGGTCGTAGCGGCGGGCGAGCGCCTGGAAGTCGCCGAGGCGGGGGTAGCGCGACCGGAGCGTCTCAGGGTCGACGGTGAAGAGCTTGCCCCAGTGGGGGCGCGGGGCGTAGGGGGCCAGGCGGTCCTCGATGAGGCCGAGGACGGGCGTGACCGCGTCGGCGTCCTTGATCCAGGTGAAGTGGAAGGCCACGCTGTCGCGCTCGTGGAAGGGGCTGAGCCACTGCCGGTCGGCGGCGATGGTGCGGATCTCGGAGATCTGCAGCACGGGGGCGATGCGGTCGCTGATCGCCTCCAGGGCGTGCAGCGCTGCCACCGCGTCCCGGCGGGCGACCATGTACTCCGACTGCAGTTCCTCGCCGCTGCTCGGGGTGAAGTCGGGGCGGAAGTGCGGCAGCCGCTCGAACCACGGTCCGGGGACGCCCATCTGCTCGGTGCAGTGGACGGCCGGCATGCCGGGCACCGGGTGCCTGGGCCCGTCGGCCAGGGTGGCGCCCAACAGATCGGGGACGGGCGCGGGACCGGTGGCCTGGTCCAGGCGCTCCTTGACCCACACCTGGCCGATGCGCGAGGTGCGCCAGTCGGTGAACATGCTGACGCTGTAGGCGCGCGAGACCAGGTCCTCGAAGTGGTCGTCCAGCGCCTCGACGGGCAGCCCCTCGTAGACGTACTGCCGCACCTCGAAGGCGGGGACGATGTCGAGGGTCAGGCCGACGACGGCCCCGAGGGCGCCGAGCGCCACGACGGCGCCGTCGAACTCCTCCCCGTCCCGGTCGCGGCTCAGCGTCACCAGGTCGCCGTCGGCGGTGACCATCTTCACCGCCGACACGGCCGTCGCGAGGCTGCCGTTTCCGACGCCGGACCCGTGGGTCGCCGTGGCGCAGGAGCCGGCGACCGAGATGTGCGGCAGCGACGCCATGTTGGGGACCGCGTACCCCTTGTCGTGCAGGCGCCGCCCGAGCTCGGCGTACCGCACGCTGCCGGAGACGTGCACGGCCGCCGAGGCGGTGTCGATCTCCACGACCTGCGGCAGCCCGTCCAGCGAGACCAGGGCGCCCGGCGAGTCGGCGACGCGGTTGAACGAGTGCCCGCTTCCGAGCACCCGCACCTTGGCGCTTCCCGCGATCAGGCCGCGCAGCTCGTCCAGCGACGAGGGGGCGTCGAGACGCTCCGCCGCGAAAGTGATATTACGTGCCCAATTAGTCAGCTTCTGCGTCAACTGCGGCTTCCCTCGGCTTTCACGGCAAGTGCTCCATTTGACCGCTGAATGGCACTCTAGACGTAAGGAATCCATCCGGGGAGGCCGCCTGCCCGGCACGGCGTCGGCGCGCCCGCCGCGACGAGCGCCCGACGACCCCGGCCACGGCGGACGCGGCAGAGGCCGCCGGCCGGGCAGGAGTGCGGGAGCCGGGCGTCACGCGCCGCGGCGGGCGGCCCAGTCGGGAGCCAGGACGGACATCACGATCGCGTCGTGCCAGGCTCCGTCCCAGCGCAGCGCGTCGCGCAGCACGCCCTCCTCCACGAAGCCCGCCTTGCGGTAGACGTGCCGGGCCCGCTCGTTGAAGTCGAAGACCTCGAGCGAGACCCGGTGCAGCCCCACCGTGGCGAAGACGTGCGCGAGGACCAGCTCTATCGCCTCGGAGCCGTAGCCGCGGCCGAAGACCCGCGGCCCGGCCAGGGCGATGCGCATGCCGCAGGACAGGTTGTCGGCGTCCAGGTCGTTCAACACGATCTCACCGACGTAATCGCCCTCCTTGACGTCGCAGATGGCGAGGTCGAGCCGATTGTCCTGCTCACCGCGGGTGGAGTACCACTTCTCGATCGCCGCACGGGTGGGCTTCCCGTGCGAGCCCGTCAGGCGCACGGTCTCGGGATCGTTGACGAGTTCCCACAGGCCCTCGACGTGCTCGGGACCGGCCGGGCGAAGCACGACGCGCTCACCGGTCAACGTGGGCTTGCTGGCGAATGTCACCCGCCAGTGCTACCAGCCGCGCACCGGCCGGGACAACCGCTTTCGCGCCCGGCACGCCGCCCGGGCCGACTCGCGCCCGGCCCACCGCCGTGGCGGCCCCCGCCGGCCGCCCCTGTCTCAGCCGGCCCCGCCCGGCTCGCGGCCGGGCGCCCGCCCCCGGCCGGTCCCGAACGCTCGGTGGGCGTGCACCAGCAGCTCACGCGCCGCGGGACCGTGGGTGTCCTTCCACACCAGGGCGAGCAGGGCCGGTGTCTCGACGTCGTCGATGGGCAGCGCGGTGAGGTCCCGGTGACCGCCCACCATCGAGTCGCACAGGACGGCGACCCCCAGCCCGCGGCCGGCGAGGTCGGCGATGGCGTCGGCGGCGCTGGCCTGCAAGGCGATCAGCGGCCGGAGGTTCCGCGCCGCGCAGGCTTGGTCGAAGACCGTGCGCAGGCCGGTGCCGGGCGGCATGCAGATGATCGGCAGGTCCACCAGGTCGCGCAGCGTGACCCGGGGCAGGGACGTCAGGGGGTGGCCGGCCTGGACCACCGCGACGAGGCGCTCGCTGATGATCATGAGCGCGCCCAGCCCTTCGGGGGTGGCGGTCGCGGTGCCGATCAGGGCCAGGTCGACGGTGCCGGCGCGCACGCCCTCGACGAGCCGGTCGGAGTTGTCCTCCAGCAGCGAGATCTCCACGCCGGGATGCGCCCGGTGGAAGGCGGCGAGGGCGTCGAACAGGGGCGTGATGGTGCAGCCGATGACCATGCCGACCGTCAGCCGCCCCCGGATCAGGTCGGTCACCTCGCCGACCGCCTGACCGAGCGCCCCGGCGGCGGCGAGCGCCGCCCGGGCGTGCTCCAGCGCGGCCTTCCCCGCGACCGTGAGGGTGGCCGACCGCGCGGACCGGTCGAACAGCTCGGCGCCGAGCTCCCGTTCGAGCTGCCGGATCTGGGCGCTGACGCCGGACTGGCTGATGTGCACCCGCTCGGCGGCGCGGGTGAAGTTGCGCTCCTCGGCGACGGCGACGAAGTATTCCAGCTGCCGCAGTTCCATGACTGTTGATTCTAGCTTCTAGCAGATCCATCTGTTGGACTTCTGGTCGCGGTGCGCGCAACCTGGGACACGTCAGAGCCCGATGCCAGGAGGAAGATCCATGACGGAGTACGAGAAGGCCATGCGGCCGGAGGACGTCACCCGCTTGTTCGTCGAGCGCTCCAACGCCGGCGACGCGGCCGGGGTCGCCGCCCTCTACGAGGAGGAGGCGGTGCTGGCGTACCCGCCCGGCGGCCGGACGGCCGGCCGCGAGGCGATCCGCGCGCTGTGGGAGCAGGTGCTGGCGGGCCGCCCCCACTTCGAGCCGGAGGAGCCGCTGCCCACGCTGATCAGCGGCGACATCGCCCTCACCTCCACCGCGCCGAGGGACGGCGCCGGCGCACGCGCCCAGGTTCTGCGCCGCCGGCCCGACGGCAGCTGGCTCCGCCTCCTCGACCAGCCCGAATTCGTTCCCCTCTCCCGCTGAACCACCCTCGACACCACGAAGGAACAGGTATCGACATGCGCAAGTGGCTGCCGCTGATCACGGTCTGCCTGGGCACGTTCATGCTGCTGATCGACGTCACGATCGTGAACGTGGCCCTGCCGGACATGGTGGGCGACCTCGGCGCGTCGTTCGGGGCGCTGCAATGGGTCGTGGACGCCTACGCCCTCGCGCTGGCCGCGCTCCTGCTCGGCGCGGGGTCGATCGCCGATCTCGCCGGGCACCGCCGCGCCTACATCGCCGGGCTCGCCCTCTTCGCGATCTCGTCGGCCGCGTGCGGCCTGTCCCCCGGCACCGGCGTGCTGATCGCCGCCCGCACCGTGCAGGGCATCGGCGCGGCCGCCATGTTCGCCACCACGTTCGCGCTGCTCAACAGCGCCTACACCGGACGCGACCGCGGCAGCGCGTACGGCGTGTGGGGCGCGGTGGCGGGGGCCTCGGCCGCGGTGGGCCCGATCCTCGGCGGCCTGCTCACCGAGGGCGTCTCCTGGCGCTGGATCTTCTTCGTCAACCTGCCGGTCTGTGCCGTCGCGATCGTGCTCTGCGTCAGAGTGCTCGCCGGCGCGAACGCGCCCGCCCGAGGCCGGGTCGACGTCCTGGGCATCGCGAGCTTCAGCGCCGCGGCCGCCTGCGGCACCTACGCGCTGATCCGCGCGAACGAGGAGGGCTGGTCCGACGCCGCGGTCTGGTGGCTCCTGGTCCTGGCGGCGGCGTTGCTGGCCGTGTTCGCCGTCTTCGAGGCGCGCTCACGCCACCCGATGTTCGACCTGAGGCTGCTGCGCGACCGCTCGTTCGCGGGCGTCCTGCTCGCCGGAGCGCTGATGACGTTCGCGGCCTTCGCCCCCTTCACCTACACCTCGATCTGGCTGCAGTCGGTGCTCGGACTGACCCCCATCGGCGCGGGGCTCACCGGACTCCCGATGTCGGTCATGTCGTTCATCGTCTCGGCGCTGCTGGGACGGGCGCTGCACGGCCGGCGGCCGGACCTGGTGATCGGCGCGGGACTGCTGTTCGTCGGCCTCGGCTGCCTGCTCGCCGCCGCGCTCGTGCACGGTGCGGCCGGCTGGACGGCGCTGCTGCCCGGCTTCGCCGTGATCGGCGTCGGGGTCGGCCTGGCGACGCCGATCCTCGGCTCGGTGTCCATGTCGCTCGTTCCGCCCGAGCGGGGCGGAATGGCCGCCGGCGCGGTCAACACCACCCGCCAACTCGGCTTCGCCCTGGGCATCGCCGCCCTCGGCAGCGTCTTCGCCGCCCGCGCCCAGACCGGCCTGTCCGAGCACGGCCTCCCGCAGGCCGCCCGACTCGCCCGGGGCATCGCCGGCGGGCAGACGCCCGCGCTGCTGACCGCCGTGCCGCCCGCCGCGCGCCAGGCGCTGGACGGCGCGGCGCACGCCGCGGCCGTGTCGGGCGTCCAGGCCACCTACGCCGTAGGCGGGGCCGCCGGTGTCCTCGCCGGCCTGCTGGTGGTCGTGCTCATGCGGCCGGCCCGGCCGCCCGCCGCGCGTCAGGACGACCGGCCGCCCGTCGCGGAGCCGGCCCGCCGATAGGGCCCGGACGCGAAGATCCCGCCCGATCGTTGATCGGGCGGGATCTCGTCGCTTCCCTGGGACCGTCCTGAGGACGGGCCCCGGTGGAGCTATGGGGATTCGAACCCCAGACCTCCTCCATGCCATGGAGGCGCGCTACCAGCTGCGCCATAGCCCCTGGTCACCGCTCGGGGTGTTCCCCTTGCGGCGCTCGGAGAGCATATAGCGACAACCCCCCGTTGACCTAATCGACACCTTCCCGCCGCCCGGACGCCGCGCGCCGCCGCGACCGGGCCGCGCGGTCAGATGGCGGCCGGAGCCGAGTCGGGACGGTCGTCGCTGCTGATCGGCTCGGGGAGCGTGCCGGCGTTGTGCTCCAGCAGGCGCCAGCCCTTGCGGCCCTCCTGCAGGACGGACCAGGAACAGTTGCTCAGGCCGCCCAGGATGGACCACAGCTCCTCCGGCAGGCCGAGCAGCCGCGCCAGCCCCAGGCGGATCGCCGCGCCGTGGGAGGCGACGACGAGCAGGCCGCCCTCCTCCAGCCGGGCCACCCAGCGCCGGGTGGCGGCGGCCACGCGGTCGGCGACGTCGGTGACGGCCTCGCCGCCCGGCGCCTCCCACTCGGCGTACTCCACCGGCCAGCCCGCCGCGATCTCGGCGCGGGTGAGCCCCTCCCACTCGCCGCCGCCGCGCTCACGCAGGTCCTTGTCCACCAGGACGTCCAGCCCGGCGACCGTCCCGAGTGCGGCGGCGGTGTCCTGAGCCCGTCGCAGGTGCGAGGAGACGATCAGCGACGGGCGCAGCGACGCGAGCAGCGAGGCCGCCCGCTCGGCCTGGGCCACGCCGGTCTCGTCGAGCGGGATGTCGGTGTGCCCCTGGAAGCGCTGCTCGACGTTCCACAGCGTCTGGCCGTGGCGCCAGAACACGACGCGCCGGCCACCGCGCTTCCCCTCACTCACCTGCCGTCCCGCGGCCCCGCTGGGCCTGCACCCGCCGCACGCTCTCGGGCAGGGCGATGGACGGGCAGTCCTTCCACAGCCGCTCCAGGGCGTAGAAGGTGCGGTCCTCCTCGTGCTGCACGTGCACGACGATGTCCAGATAGTCCAGGAGCACCCAGCGCCCCTCCCGCTCGCCCTCGCGGCGGACGGGCTTGGCGTGGGCCTCGATGCGCAGCCGCTCCTCGATCTCGTCGACGATCGCGCGGACCTGACGGTCGTTGGAGGCGGAGCAGAGCACGAAGGCGTCGGTGATGACCAGCTGGTCGCTCACGTCATAGGCGATGATGTCGTCCGCCAGTTTCTCTGCCGCCGCCTCGGCGGCGAGCTGGACGAGCTGGCGGGATCTCTCGGATGCTGTCACGATGCGGCTTGTTCCTCCTGTGAAGGGTACGAGGTCCAGCATTCCCATTATCAGGATGCCCGGTAAAGCCCCCGCTTGTTGATGTACTGAACAATCCCGTCGGGGACCAGGTACCAGATCGGTTCCCCGGCGGCCACCCGCTGCCGGCACTCCGAGGAAGAGATCGCGAGCGCCGGGATCTCGACGAGGCTGACCTTTCCCTCCGGGAGGCCCGGGTCCTGCAGGAGATGGCCCGGACGAGTACAGCCTACGAAATGCGCCATCGTGAAGAGCTCATCGACGTCGCGCCAGCTCAGAATCTGCGCCAGCGCGTCGGCGCCGGTGATGAAGTACAGCTCGGCGCCCGGCTCGTACATGGCCGCGATGTCGCGCAGAGTGTCGATCGTGAACGTCGGCCCCGGACGGTCGACGTCGATGCGGCTCACCGAGAAGCGAGGGTTGGACGCGGTCGCGATGACCGTCATCAGATAGCGGTCCTCCGCCGCCGACACCGTCTGCTCGGCCTTCTGCCACGGCCGGCCGGTCGGGACGAACACCACCTCGTCCAGGTTGAAGTGATGGGCGACCTCGCTGGCCGCGACGAGGTGGCCATGGTGGATCGGGTCGAACGTCCCGCCCATGATGCCAAGCCGCCTGGTAGGGGCCCCATTTCTCATGCGAGGGACCCTAACGTGCCGCTCGGCCCCGCGGGGCTCCGGCCCCCCGGCGTCGCGGCGGCACGCCCGGGCGCCCCGCCGGGGCAGGAAGCATCTTCCTGGGCCGCGCGCGGGCATCCGCCCCGACGTAGCATGCCGACCATGACCACCTCCACCCCGGATCGCAACCGTATCCAGCTGCCCGGCATCAGTTCCCGGGCCTACGAGCATCCAGCCGACCGGTCGGCTCTCGTGGCGATGCGCTCCCTGTCGGGCTTCGACTCGGTGCTCAAGCGCATGTCCGGCCTGTTCAGCGAGCGCCGTCTGCGGCTGATGTTCCTCGGCTCCTCGGTGCGGGCCAGCGAAACCCAGTTCCGCGCCCTGTACGACATGGGCCGCGACAGCGCCTACATCCTCGACCTGCACCGCATCCCCGAGGTCTACGTCCAGCAGGACCCGCGGCCGAACGCCATGGCGGTCGGCTTCGACGACCCGTTCATCGTGGTCAACACGGGCCTGCTCGACCTGATGGACGAGGAGGAGCTGCGGTTCGTCATCGGGCACGAGACCTCGCACATCCTGTCCGGCCACGCCGTCTACGGCACGATGCTGGCGATCCTGACCCGCCTGGCCACCCGCGTGGCGTGGATCCCGCTCGGGTACATCGGGCTGCGCATCATCGTCACCGCCCTGGAGGAGTGGCACCGCAAGGCCGAGCTGTCGGCCGACCGCGGCGGCATGCTCTGCGGGCAGGACCCCGAGGCCGCCATGCGCGCCCTGATGAAGCTCGCCGGCGGCTCCCGCCTGCACGAGATGAACATCGAGGCCTTCCTGGACCAGGCCCGCGAGTACGACACCGCCGGGGACGTGCGTGACGGCCTGCTGAAGGTGCTCAACCTGCTGGGCTCCACCCACCCGTTCGCGGTGATGCGCGTGGCCGAGCTCGACCGGTGGCGGCGGGACGGCGAGTACGAGACCATCCTGTCCGGCGACTACCCCCGTCGCGAGGACGACGCCAACGCCAAGGTCTCCGAGGAGGTCAAGGCGGCCGCCCGCTCCTACCGCGAGTCGTGGGCGCAGTCCCAGGACCCGTTCATCGGCGTCCTGCGCGACGTCGCCGAGGGCGCGGTCAACGCCGGCGAGCGCATCTTCAACCGGTTCGCCCGCCGGGACAACTGACCGGCGCCCGCGGTCCACGGCTGGCGGGTGAGCCGGCCGCGACCGGTCAGCGGCATCGGCCGGCACGCCGTCGAGCTGCGCACGGGGGCGGACGCGGTGCGCGCCGCCGCAGCTCACGGCCTTTCGTCCCGGCCGGCGGCCCATCCTGACGGGCCCCGGCCCGCCGGGTGGCCCGGTGTCCTCAGAAGGCGTGCGGCAGCACCCAGGCCAGGACGCGGACGGCGGCGGCGCACACCGCGACGAAGCCGCCGAGGACGGCGAGCGCCCGCAGCCCTTCCCTGCGCAGGTCGGGCACGCGGACGCCGGCCCGCTCGACCTCGCTGCCGACGATGCCGCCGCACACGACGCCGAAGACCACCCCGGCCACGGTCATCGGGCCCGGCTGCGTCCACCACTCGCCCTCGATGCTCCCTCCGGCGGCCACCCAGAACGCCGAGGCGGCGATCGCGGAGGCGGGCACTCCCGGCCACACCGCCGCGCTGAGGATCGACCCGGTCAGGGTCACCGGGAAGCACACCACGCGCAGCGCTCCCCGCACTCTGGCCGACCTTCGGTTCCTGACCAGCCAGTGCCCGGTCCACCAGGCGCGGGCCAGCACGCACAGGGCCGCCGTGACGATGAACGTGGCCGGCGGCCAGATCACCGACACCACCACGCAGGGCACGGCCAGCATGGCCAGGACGATGAGCACGGCGCTGCCGGGCGGGGAGGAGATCGACGCGGCCGGCGCGGCGTCGGTCGCCAGCGCCGACTCCCTGACGTCGGCGGCGGCCCGCCGGACCCTGGCCATCGCCGTGGCCCCGCCGGCCCTGGTGCGGCGCTCGGCGGCCTCACCCCGCACCCGTCGCGTAGAAGCCTCGGCCTTCGCCCCGCGCTCCTGGCCGTCGGCCTTGGCCCGCCGACCGGCGTCGCCTTTACCCCGGCGCTCTACGGCGTCGGGCTTGGCCCGGCGGTCGGCGGCGGCGTCCGCCGCGGAGAGGCGAATCCGGGCGCGCTCCCCCGGCGTCTCCTCCTGAGCCCGGCTTGTGGCGGCGTCCTCGGGCCTGCTCCGGCCGCCCGCGGGACCATCGGCCTTCCCTCGGCCGGCGGCGGCGTCGGGCTTCGCCCGCCCGGCGGCCGAGCCGTCGGCCTTGGCCCGCACCACCGGCGGGCCGTCCGCCTTCGCGCGGACGGCCGCGGGACCCTCCGGCCGCGCGCGTGCGGCAGTGGCGCCCTCGGGCTTCGGCCGGGTGACCGGCGGCGCGTCGGCGGCCTTGGCCCGGGCGTTCGCCGCGCCGTCGGACCGGACGCGGCCCGCCGCCGGGTCGTCGTGCGCACCGCCCGCCGCGGGCGCCGTCGCGCGGGCCAGGCGAGCCAGCCGGTCCGACAGCAACGCGGCGGTCGGCCGCTTGGCCGGCTCGCGGTTCAGCGCGGCGCGCACCAGCGGCAGCAGGGAGCCGGGCACGCCCGCCAGGTCGGCCCGCCCGTTCAGGACGGCGTACATCTGCGCCTCGACGGTGCCGCGGCCGAACGTCGGGCGCCCGGTGGCCGCGAACGCGACCGTCGCCGCCCAGGAGTGGACGTCAGCGGGCTCGCCGACGGACTCCTCGGCGAACACCTCGGGGGCCGAGTATCCGGGCGTGCCGAGGAAGGTGCCGGTCATGGTGACCCGGGTGGCGTCCGACACCTGCGCGATGCCGAAGTCGATCAGCACGGGGCCGTCGGGGCCGAGCACCACGTTGGCCGGCTTGACGTCGCGGTGGACGACCCCCGCGGCGTGGATGATCGCGATCGCCGTGGCCAGCCCTCGGGCGAGGTCGACGAGCTGCGGACCCGACAGGGGGCCGCCCCGCCGCACCGCGTCGAGGAGGGTCTCCCCCTCGATGTGCTCCATGACCAGGTAGGGCCGGTCGCCGGACAGATCGGCGTCCAGCACGCGCGCGACGTAGGGGCTCTCGACCCGGCGCAGCGCGCGCACCTCGCGGTCGAGCCTTAATCGGGAGTCGGGATCGTCTCCGATGGGGTCACGCAGGATCTTGACGGCGACCTTCGCCCCGCGTCGGCCGATGGCGAGGTAGACCTCGCCCATGCCACCACGTCCGAGGCGCTCCACCATGGTGTACGGGCCGACTCTCCCGGGCCCGCCCACTCGCCGTCCACCCATAGGGAACGCCACCATAGCGCCCAACGACCCGCGCGCGTCGGCGACGCGCCGGAAGCGGTAGTTGAAGTTTGCTCGAATTCGCCGCGCGCCACAGACCACCATGAAGCCGTGGACCGCCATGAACCGGAGATCACCGGGAGGGCGAGGAGTCCTCCAGCAGGGTGTCCAGGCGGACGCGCGGCACCGTGGACAGCGCCTTCCTGCCGGTGCGCCGCCAGTTGACGTGACCGCGGCGCTCCAGCCACAGCATGATCTGGTCGGCCGCCGCCATGACCAGGGCGGCGTACCCGAGCGCGAAGACGAGACCCATGGCCACAGTCAACCGCCACCCAGGCGCGCTCACCCACGGCGACACGCCGAACACGTGAAGTCACCACAACATGGGGCGCCCACTGAGACGCCCAGTGCCGTCCGCGCCGGGTCAGGAACCGACGATCACGGTGCCCGCGGAGGTGCGCAGGTGGCCGTCGCCGGTGTAGACCCACTTGGTGGAGGTCAGCTCGGGCAGCCCCATCGGCCCCCGGGCGTGCAGCTTCTGCGTCGAGATGCCGATCTCGGCGCCGAATCCGAACTCGCCGCCGTCGGTGAACCGCGTGGAGGCGTTCACCGCCACCGCCGCCGAGTCGACCAGCGCCACGAACCGCCGCGCGGCCTTCTGCGAGCGGGTGACGATCGCGTCGGTGTGCGCCGACCCGTACCGCCGGATGTGCGCGACGGCGTCCTCGAGCGTGTCCACCACCGCGGCGGCGATGTCGAGCGAGAGGTACTCCTCCCCGAAGTCGTCCTCGTTGGCGGGCACGACGGCCTCGCCGTAGGCGGCGACCCGCTCGTCCCCGTGCACGGTGACGCCCTCCTGGGCCAGCCGCGCCAGGGCCGCCGGGACGAAGGCGTCGGCCACGGCCGCGTGCACCAGCAGCGTCTCGGCGGCGTTGCACACCGAGGGGCGCTGCACCTTGGCGTTGACCAGGATCTCCATGGCCAGGTCGAGGTCGGCGTCGGCGTCCACGTACACGTGGCAGTTGCCGACGCCGGTCTCGATCACCGGCACCGTGGACTCCTCCACCACAGAGTTGATCAGCGAGGCGCCGCCGCGCGGGATCAGGACGTCGACCAGCCCGCGGGCCCGCATCAGGTGCTTGACCGACTCGCGGGTGGTGCCCGGCACGAGCTGCACCGCCCCCGCCGGGACCTCGGTGCCCTTCAAAGCGTCCTGCATGACGCGCACCAGGGCGGTGTTGGAGTGGTAGGCGCTGGACGAGCCGCGCAGCAACACGGCGTTGCCGCTCTTGAGGCACAGCGCCGCCGCGTCGACGGTCACGTTGGGCCGGCCCTCGTAGATGATGCCGACGACGCCGAGCGGGACGCGGAGCTGCCGCAGCTCCAGGCCGTTCGGCAGCGTGTTCCCCCGGACCACCTCGCCGACCGGGTCGGGCAGGTCGGCCACCTCGCGCACCGCGCCGGCGATGTCCGCGACCCGCGCGGCGTTCAGCCGCAGGCGGTCGATCATGGTCTCGGTCGTGCCGCCCTCGCGCGCGGCGGCGACGTCCAGGGCGTTGGCCTCGACGATCTCGCCGACCCTGTCCACCAGGGCGTCGGCGACGGCATGCAGAGCGGCGTCCTTCGCGGCACGCGGAAGCGGCGCGAGCTCGGCGGCGGCCTCTCGGGCGGCGTGGGCGACCTTCAGGAAGTCATCGGCCTCAGACATGCCTCGCGCTCCTGCTCTCGGTGGTGGGGTCCAGTATGACGATGTCGTCGCGGTGGATCAGCTCTCGCTCGTACTCGGGGCCGAGAGTCGCGGCCAGCTCGCGCGTGGAACGCCCGAGCAGCTCGGGGATCTCCGCGGCGTCGAAGTTCACCAGCCCGCGCGCCACCGGCGTGCCGTGCGGGCTGTAGAGATCGACCGGGTCGCCGGCGCTGAAGTCGCCCTCGACGCGGGTCACCCCGGCGGGCAGCAGCGACTTGCGCCGGCCCACCACGGCCTCCACCGCGCCGGGATCCAGGTGCAGGCGGCCGCGCCCGGTCGTGGCGTGCGCCAGCCAGAGCAGACGGGTGCCGGGGTAGCGGCCGTCGGGCTGGAAGAAGGTGCCGACGTCCGCCCCGGCCAGGGCCTGGGCGGCGTGGGCGGCGGCGGTGAGCACGACCGGCACCCCCGCACCGGTGGCGATGCGCGCGGCCTCGACCTTGGTGATCATGCCGCCGGTGCCGACCCGGCCCGACCTGCCGAGCTCGACCCCTTCCAGGTCCGCCGCCCCCCGGACGTGCGGGATGCGGCGCGAACCCGGCTGGCGAGGGTCCCCGTCGTACAGGGCGTCCACGTCGGACAGCAGCACCAGCGCGTCGGCGTGGATGAGGTGGGCCACCAGGGCCGCGAGACGGTCGTTGTCGCCGAAGCGGATCTCGTCGGTGGCGACGGTGTCGTTCTCGTTGACCACCGGGACGATGCCGAGCTCCAGCAGCCGCAGCAGCGTGCGCTGGGCGTTGCGGTGGTGGGAGCGGCGCATCATGTCGTCGGCGGTGAGCAGCACCTGCCCGACGCGGCGGCCGTACCGGGCGAAGGAGGAGGTGTAGCGGGCGACCAGCACGCCTTGCCCGACCGAGGCGGCGGCCTGCTGGGTGGCCAGGTCGCGCGGGCGGGCGGACAGGCCGAGCGGGCCGAGGCCGGCCGCGATGGCGCCGGAGGACACCAGCACGATGTGGGCGCCGTGCTCGCCGCGCGCGGCGAGCACGTCGACCAGCGCGTCCAACCCGGGGACCGAGCTTGTTCCCAGCGGGGTCGTGAGGGTGGACGATCCCACCATAACCACCAAGAGG